>JBMFXG010000169.1:0-5700 GCA_049964535.1 Acidimicrobiales bacterium
AGGCTAGCTCGAGGATGATCCCGCTGTGCTGGGATCGATAACTTTGGACGACCTTGCGCAGTCTCAAGTAATAGAGAGGAGAAGAACGTGAGTAGCGAAGACCGAGAGGAGCTCGTCGACGTCGTGGGAGAGGTCGACGACACGGCCAAGGAGGCTGACGGAGCGGAGTTCATTTCGTCGCCATCGAAGGTGCTGAGAATCGGTTCCATGGTCAAAACCTTGCTCGAGGAGGCCAAGAGCACCTCGCTTGATGAGGCGAGCAGGTCTCGATTGCGTGGCATCTATCAGTCGGCTATTGAAGAGCTCTCTGGCGGTATGTCGGCGGAGTTAGCTGAAGAGCTTCAAGGATTCTCACTGCCCTTCGATGATGACTCCGTTCCCTCTGAGGCAGAGCTACGCATCGCCCAAGCTCAACTAGTCGGTTGGCTTGAGGGACTTTTTCATGGAATTCAAGCGACGCTCTACGCACAGCAGATGGCGGCTCGTTCTCAGCTCGAGGAGATGCGAGGGCGAGAGCTTCCTCAGCGCAGTGTGGTAGGCAATCCGCCCGGAGGAGGTAACTACCTATGACATCGTCTCAAGCCGAGGTAGATCCTCTGACGATCGCTTTGGGCTGTGACCATGCGGGTTACTCCATGAAGCAGCTCTTGAAAGAGCATCTGGGTAGTCTGGGCTACACGCTCTTGGACTTCGGTACGTTCTCCGAGGAGCCGACGGACTATCCGCTCTACTGTGCTCCGGCCGCAGAGGCCGTTGCCAAAGGTGCGGCCAACCTCGGGATCGTGATCGGTGGTTCCGGCCAAGGTGAACAGATCGTTGCGAACAAGGTCCACGGCATTCGAGCGGCGCTGTGCTACAACGAACTCTCGGCGCAGCTCGCTCGGCGTCACAATAATGCGAATGTGCTAGCGCTCGGAGCGAGACTTCTCGGTGTCGAGCTAGCGATCTCGATTACTGACGCTTTCCTCGCAGCTGCGTACGAGGGCGGTCGCCACGATCGACGCTTGGAGCTCATTCGTGAGGTTGAAGAAGGTGCGTCGCTCCTCTTGGAAGAGCCCAAACTTCAAGGTTTGTAGGCCTGTGCGATCGAGGCCTCGGCGATGAGTGGTGATATCTCCACTTGCTCGAATCCGGCCTCGGTGAGGTAGCGGCGCCACGTGTCCGCAGAGACCGGTTTCTCTTGAATGCGGAGCGTGAAGCGGGCTGCATTCTTTGCAATTCGCCACCACCCACCGGGGCCGAGCTTCGCAAGCTTCAGTACCTTCTCGGCGATGATTTGACGGTCCTGGGCGGTTGCTCCGCGTCCAAACATCATGTCACCAATGATCAGAGTTCCCCCAGGTCGAAGCCAGGTGTAGCAGGCCTTAATCACGGAGGCCTTGTCGACATCTGCGAGGTGGTGGAGTACGTAGTTTGAGACGATCAGGTCGATCGAGGCTTCAGGGAACTGGAGCTTCTCCAGTGACTCACAGACCGTCTCGACGTTAGAGAGGTTCAAGGCACGTGCCTTCGTGGTGAGGATCTCGAGCATTGTGGGTGCTATGTCGACGGCGATCACCTTTTTTGCGTGCGCCGCCAACGGAAGAGCCAGCTGTCCGGATCCCGCTCCAAGATCGACGGCCACGTCGAAGGTGGTCTTCGATGCTCGTTCAACGATAGCCGCAACCACAGAGTCAAGTCCCGGATTCGGGGTCTCCTCCCAGCTCTGTGCCCTTTTGGTCCAGACAATGCGTTGTAGCGTGGTTCCGGCTTTTCGTCGTTGACTCTGCATTTGCGAAAGCATAGCCGAACACTATGAGGCTGAACGGATTGCAGAGCGAGTCGGGTCGGGGCAAAAGAGTAGGAACGCAGAGACCTGAGAAGGAAGCGGGTGGTGCGTCACGGGCACGGACGAGAGGGAACACTAGGGTAGGTGCAGTTGTCAGAGGGAAGGTAACGTATGGCGACCGTGGTTGGCTGTTGTGGGCAGGATCGGTGGGTTCAAGGTGCTTCGTAAGATCGTGGCCCCAGTCGTGCTCGCATTGGCGGTCGGCGGTAGTTTTGCCTACTTCCTCTCTAACTCGTCTCGTAGCACAAGCGCTACCTCGGTGACGAGAGCCCAGAGACCCGCCCATCCAAAGGGAAGCAGTAAACCAACTACTACGACCACGACGTCGACAACGCAGCCGCAAGCTCAGACGATCTCCGGGGTAGGGGAGCTACAAGTTCCGGTGGTCGAACCTGGCAGACTGATGTGTCCTCCAGGTTTTCCCTGTGCTGAGCGGACCTATACTCTGCAGGTCTACTATCCTTCGACCACCGTGACTGGCGGAACTCCGGTGGCCGGCGCACCGCTTGCTCGACCGATCAATCCGTATCCGGTCATCGTCTTTGGCGAAGGTTTCAACGTGATGCCGGCGACCTATCTTCCGCTCCTGGCTTCTTGGGTTTCGGCCGGGTACGTCGTAGCTTCACCGATCTTTCCGCTGACCTCCGCAGAGGGTCTGGCTCACTACGGCGTGAATCTCAACAACGTCGAACTCGCCGACCACTACGAGGATGACTTGACGAACGAACCCGGCGATCTCTCGGCTGCAATTACCGAGATGGCGACCTTGGCGAGCACCTCTACAAGTCCGCTTTCGGGGGAGATCGACCCAAACGATGTAGCAGTGGCAGGACAGAGCGATGGGGCGGATGCCGCTCTGGCTCTGGCGGCGAATACCTGCTGTGTTGACTCTCGAGTGAAGGCAGCTCTCATTCTGTCGGGAGCCGAGTTTCCCGGTTATCAGGGTCAGTACTTCTCGACCCCAGCGATCCCGCTCTTGGTGACCCAGGGAAGTGCGGACACCGTGAACGCTCCGTATCTCTCGAGCCAGATCTACTCTCTTGCCCCGGCGCCGAAGGCCTACCTCACGCTCATCGGAGCCGACCATCTTGCGCCCTATACCGCACTCGACCCCTATGAGTCGGTGGTTGCCAAGGTTACGACGGATTTCCTCAATGCCTATCTGAAAGGTTCTCAAACTTCGCTCGGTCAGATGACGGCCGATGGAACGGTGAGTGGAGTTGCGCAACTCGTGTCCGACCTCCCGAGTTCTGGATGAGAGCGGCTCTCGTTAGAAGGCGCTGGTATTGAGCACGATCACGATAGAGCACAGCACACCATCGACCGAGCTTGCTGGATTGGGCCGCCGCCCTCGGAGCTTGGGCCGGTAGTGTTGGGCGCAGGCCCCGAGGTCGTTGTGCCTTATTCACGGCGGCATACGCCTCTGTCTGGGTTGCCTAGCCCGCATAGCGATTGTGGGTAGTAGAGATGAAAGGGCTGGTCTCGATGACGTTAGAGGGCGATTGGGCGGTTGAGCGCTACAGTGCTTCGGGGAGCGGGCCCCGGGTTGGGGTAAAAGATATCATCGATCTCGCTGGTCGGGTCACTGGAGTTGGCTCCAAGCTCGTAGCGTCTCGAGCTCTTCCGGCCGAGCGAGATGCTCCGATCATCTCGCAGATTCGTGAACGAGGGGGACTTGTGGTAGCGAAGTGTACGCTCGTTGAACTTGCGTACGGATCGCAAGGGATCAACCCGTTCTATGGGACTCCACGCAACCCAATCGCACCTGATCTCGTGCCAGGAGGGTCCTCGAGCGGCTCCGCTGTTGGCGTCTGTAGTGACGAGCTTGACTGGGCGATCGGTACCGACACTGGAGGGTCGGTGCGTATCCCTGCAGCGTGCTGTGGCATCTATGGTTTGAAGACCTCTGTGGGTCGGGTATCGACCGAAGGAGTATGGCCCCTTGCGCCCTCTCTCGATACCGTCGGACCGCTTGCGGCCTCGCTTGAAGATCTATCGGTTGGATTAGCTCTTCTGCTTGAAAGTACGAGCCGCTCGGAGGATCGTTCGCACTCGATAGCGTGGCGAGTTCGAACTGCGTCTTCGAGCTTCCTTGAAGAGGCGATCGATGCAACCTTGAAGGCGGCGTCGCTCTTGGCTCCGGAGCTGAGCCCTGTGCTCGATCTCGGGGAACTCTGGTCGATGGGAACCAGGGTGATGAACTATGAAGCTTGGCGCCACGATAGTTACCTCTTGGCCGAAGCACATCGCATGGATCCCCAGGTGGCCAAACGCCTACGAGGTGCTTCATCGGTTAGTGCCATGGAGGTTGAGGAGGCCCGATGGTATCGACGACGCATTCGTCGTGTCCTTGATGAGATACTTGCTCAGGACGCAGTTCTCGCCTTGTCCACGATACCGTTTGCGATTCCGACGTTCGCACAGGCCTACGATCGGTGGTTGAATGTTAATACGTTGCCGTTCAACTTCCTTGGTTATCCTGCCTTGGTGATGCCTATCCCGCTACGGTTCCTGGCTGAGGTCGGGGTAGTGCGCAGCGCCGCCGATCTCGGTCAAGGCTTAGGGGCAAATGGGGCAGAGGTGCCTCCATCTCTACAACTCGTTGGTGCAATGGGCAGCGAGGAGAGACTGCTCGCTACGGCTCGCAGGCTGAATGCAGTGGTGGCGCCGTAGCGGCACCGTCCTGCTAATCACTCAGAGTCCGTGATTCGCTGCCGGGCGGTCGAGGCCACTTGGTAAGTTAGAACTTCTGACCAGCGTTTCGACTTCTTTGGAAGAACACGACCGACGGCGGGAGACTCACGGCTGGGGTCGACACAGAGACTGATGCCTTTATCGACAATGTTCTGTAGGCATCGGTACAGAGTGCGTCCGTTATGGAAGAAAGTGACGCCGAAGCAGACCTCTGTGGCGAAGAAGCAAAATTCGTCTCGTGGTTTTCGTACTCTCGACGGGTCGGGCTCTCTGCGAAACTTGCCTGGTACTTGAGCCAACGGAACGAGGTGCATTAAAGGCGTGATGGAGGTCTTGAGACGAGGGTTCTCAGACCTTGGTAGCTCCTGCGGAGATTGTAAGCCCGCTCGTCAATCCGATGCGATACGTCATCACAGTGGCGCAGTCATTTGAGGAAAGGCAGGCCCAGCGGTCAAATCCTGGGAGAACGTGGTGGTCAAGGGGTCGGTGGCGGATAGAGGGTGGGCCTTGGGGTGCTCCTACGGCCGGGCAACTCGAGATCTCACGTTTCGTGATCGAATTCGATTGCTCGTATCGTTGAGGCTGATTTTGACCTTGATGCAAAGAAGTTCTCCTGTGGTGGAGTCTGCTCGTGCAGACTAGCGACCACCGGTCTCGATCTTCGTTGCTGAGAACCGAGCCGGAGATAGTTGGCTTCACTTGGTAGCAGACTGCTTGACCTTGTCGTCTTCGACGGAGTTGGAGGATTCGGCGGAAGGGAGACCTTGGGTTGATGGAGGGTTTGTTGTTGTCAACGGACATGCAACGGCACATCTCAAGCTTTTTGAGACAATTCTTTCAATTATTTACTGAGTCAGTGATCTCCTTCTCCGGCTGGTTGATCCACGCGACGGTCGGCAGTGCCGGCGGGGTGGGAACTTTGTGAACAAACCGTTCGGGGTGTTCTGCGTAGGCGTCGAGCAAGACAGCACCACGTAGTTCACGGACACGTTCAGCTCGTCCGTAATGGACGTCAGCGGGCGTGTGATAGCCAATGCCAGAGTGCACGTGTTGGCAGTTGTACCAAGTCATGAAGCGTTGACAGTGGGCCTGGGCGTCTTCGAAACTGCCGAATCTATCGGGGAAATCGGGCCGGTACTTGAGGGTTCGGAACTGGCTTTCTGAATAGGGATTGTCAT
>JBMFXG010000170.1:0-5590 GCA_049964535.1 Acidimicrobiales bacterium
CCGTTCGGAAGTTCTTTGCTGCCTCGAACCCGACCGCTCTTGGTTCCATCTGTGAGCGGCTCCTCGAGGCCGATCAGCGAGGACTGTGGAGTGCATCGCCCCAGGCTCGCGAGACGCTGACTCGTGGCCTGCTTGAAAGCGAAGGGTGGGAGGAGTCGTAGATGGAGAGCGCAACTGGGGGTACCCAACTCACTGACGCAGGCTCGCATACCTTCCCCTTTACCGCAGTGGTTGGCTCGGAAGAGGTGAAGCTCGCCCTTTTGCTCTGCGTCATCGATCCAATGATCGGTGGCGTACTGATTCGGGGAGAGCGAGGAGCAGGGAAGACGACCTTGGTTCGCGGGCTCGCGTCGCTACTTGGTGCAACCGTTCCCTTTGTTGAGCTCCCGATGGGGGCGACGGAGGATCGAATCAAGGGCTCTCTCGATGTTGCTCGTGCCCTAAAAAGCGGTGAGATCGTCGTGCAGTCGGGTCTTCTAGGACGCGCGAACGGTGGCATTCTCTACGTTGATGAGATCAACCTCCTGCCAGATCATCTCGTCGACCTCATCTTGGATGCTTCGGCAACTGGGGTCAACATCGTCGAACGAGACGGGATCTCTCTTCGTCAGCCATCTCGATTCGTGCTAGTTGGCACTATGAACCCTGAAGAGGGCGATCTCCGACCCCAGCTACTGGATCGTTTCGGACTGTGCATCGAGGGAGAGAGCGTCTCTGCGATCTCCGATCGAACAGAGGCGGTTCGGCGTCGTCTGTACTTTGAGGCAGATCCCGAAGAGGTCGTAGCGGGTGCCTCGGAGGAGGAGCTTCTGCTCAAGAAGCGTCTGATGAGGACTCGGGATCGTCTTGTAGGGCTCTCGGTTGCGGCGACGTTGACCGATGACGTCCTCGAGGTGATTAGCGCTCGATCTCAAGCGGAGGGGGTGCAAGGTCTTCGAGGCGATCTCACCTTGGCACGTGCTGCACGAGCTCTGGCGCTCTTTGAAGGCCGTGATCTCGTTGATGTCTATGACGTAGAGCGTGTTGCACCGATGGTCTTTGCGCATCGTCGCCGACTGAATCCGCTGGATCAGCCGGGCTCGCCCCGCAGTTCTTCGACGACATCTCGAGAGTCGATGTCGCAACGGTCAGCTCGAGCTCGAGCCTCAGAGTCCACAGACGGTTCTGCACCTATCAAAGGTCGAGGAGCGGACCCCACATCTTCAGTCGGCCGGAGTGCTCTTGACGCTACATCCGCTGGTGGGCAGGGTTCGGACTCTGAGGTCGTCGACCATTCGAGCTCGCCGGGGGATACGGTTCCATCTCAGACCGAGATGGGATTCAACGAGGAGGCCGGGTCGAATGGTGTCGGGGATGGCTCGGTAGACTCCGAAGCTATCACGGAGATCGAAGGGCAAGACGGCTCTTCGACTCCGAAGGATCTTCCTCTCCAAGAGGGTCCGGAACGAGTCCACGTTGGCGGTTCGGCCCGGTCACTGCTTCCTGCAGCTCGTCACGATCTCGCACGTGGCCGGCCAAGCTTCGAACTGCCGCCGAAGAGTGCAGGTGGGGAGGGGGCACCGCTTCATCTTGTGGCCACGGTCCAAGCGATGGTTGAACGTCACAGTGGTGTCCGTGAGAACGATCGAATCAGCTCCATGGTGCCGCAGAACGATGATCTGCGCTATCGGCACCGTTCCTACGAGGGTGACCAGTGTGTGATCTTCCTCGTTGATACCTCTGGGTCCATGGGGGCGGAGGAGCGCATCCGCCTTGCGCGAGAGAGCGCCGTCACGCTTTTGCAGCAGGCGTATCAACGACGACTCAAGGTCGCTCTCGTCACCTTTGCCGACGGAAGGGCCTCGGTACGTCTCCGGCCGACGAAGAGCGTCGAGGTAGCGGTCGCTCGATTCGATGCCGTGACCTACGGTGGTCGAACGCCGCTCGGTGATGGACTGGCGCGTGGAATCGAGGTTGTTCAAGAGATCCGACGATCTGGAATGTCTGAACTCGTCGTACTTTTGACCGATGGTAGGGTCAACCAAGGGGAGGGGAGTGGAGACCCGCTGGCCGATGCAATGCGGCAAGCTGAACGAATGTCGGCTCTTGCGGTTCGCTCGGTAGTCTGTGACTTCGAGAACTCTTCAGTGCCACTCGGGCTAGCACCACGATTTGCAGCTGCCATGGGGGCCACCTACGTTCCCTATGGTGGTCTCAGTGCAGTAGCGCAACAGTAGGCGCTGAGTCTCTGTACATCCTACAGATCGAGGATCGCGGTGACCTTCGTTTCGCAACAGGTGAGCCGTGCGTGCGTTGGCGACCCACGTTCGTACGGTCTCCCCCAAAGTTACGACCCCTGCGTCCTACCTCTGTAGCTATCGAGTCCTACAACACTGCTGCAGCTCGAGGCGCTGTCGCAGTGGTTGGAGGAGCGTGGCTTCAAACTGAGACCGTACAGCCTTGCTCGCTCCGAGACCGAGACCCCCATGCGATGGCACAAGATCTAAGCTACTGCGAATTCGATCTCACTGAGGGGGTGGAGAGCTTAGATCGTAACGATGATCTTGCCTCGGGTGTGTCCACTCGTATTGGAGGCGAAAGCGTCCGAGGCGTGATCGAGGTCGTAGGTCTCTGAGATAATCGGTCGAATCGATCCGCTCTCAACGAGTCGAACGAGCGCATCGAGGTCATCTCTATCAGGTCGGACGAAGACGTAGTGGCCGCCGCTAGCACGAACCGATACATCGGCGATAGAGGCGATCCGACTCTGGTCGTTCACGACAGGGGTGAGCGCCACGAGATCGCTCCCTCCGTAGAGGTCGAGCAGTCCATCGAGCCCAGATGGCGCGAGCTTGCGCACGGTGTCTTCGAGATCGTCAGACCCGTACAGTATCGGTTCTGCACCCAGAGAGGCAAGGAACTCTGCGCTCTCTTTAGATCCAGTTGTGATGACGCGTGCACCTAAGGCGCGAGCAATCTGTATGGCGAAGGTTCCGACTCCGCCCGCTCCGCCTGAGATTAACACGGTCTCTCCTTGTTGCAGCTTCAGGGCGTGAACGAGCCCTTGGTAGGCAGTAAGTCCTGCGAGCGGAAGAGCTGCTGCGTCAGAAAAACCGATGGAGGCTGGTAGGTGGGCGAGGGTCCGAAATGGCGCTGCGATGCGCTCAGCAAAGCTTCCGTGCTGCACGAAGTCCATGCGAACGTAGCCTAGAACTCTATCTCCCACCTTGAAATCCTCAACGGCAGGGCCGACTGCCTCGACGACTCCGGAAACATCCCATCCCGGTACGACGGGGAAGTGGACATCGAGGAAGCCTTCGAGGTAGCCGGCCATAATCTTCCAGTCCACGGGATTGACCGAGGTGGCTCGAATGGCTACGAGTACTGAGTCTGGACCTACCTTGGGCTCGGTCACTTCGCCGACGCTTAGCACCTGAGGATCGCCGTAGTTGCTGTAGAACGCTGCCCGCATCGAGAACTCCTTCAATGACGTATTCGTCTCAGTACAACGAGTCGGTCTCCTCGCTATTCCACGGAGATGACTCCACTACTGCAGTGTGTGCGTATGTCTGGCCGCGTTACGGTCAGAGGCCGAGGCGTGTGAGCTCACGAAGGAAGATCCCCTCAAACGGCGAGGATCTCCTGTTCGTTCGGCTCCTGTTGCAGTGCTGCCTCTGCTTGTACCGAGCGGCGTGCTAGCAAGTAGTAGACAACTCCTCCGACGAGGAGGCCGCTAAAGATAGAAAAGTCGGCACCGTTGGTGGCGTTTGAGATTGGGCTGACGTAGTGCGGATACGCGTCCAGTGCCATGAGGGATGCGATCATTCCGAGGATCTGAGCGATAATGCCCGGCCAGTGAATACCCCCTGACCGATAGTACAGCCCCGATCTCGTCTTCTGGAGGTCTGATGCAGAGTATCGAAACTTGCGCAGGGCCCAATCGACGAGATAGATCGCCGTCCATGGCGCAACCCACACGATGATAAACAAGATGAACTCATTGAGAAGATTGTTGAAGGAGCTAGCGAAGATTGCGTACCCGGCCAGAGTCGTGCAGATGACCGTGTCTAAGACGACGGCCTGCCATCTTTTCAATCTGAGGCCTAACGCTTGGAGCGTTACTCCCGATGAGTAGAGGTCGAGTGAGTTGATAGCAAAGAGCTGCAAGATAGCAACGATGAGATAGGGCCAGAGAAACCAGCCAGAGAATGCGCTCGATAGGCCGGTGATCGAAGCGTTCTGGCTTCCAACAAAGGTCGCTACGGCTGCCCCAAGCGTCATCAGTAGCACTGATGGAATATAGGTCCCGAGAAAGATCGCTACGACGGTTTTGGTCTTTGAAAAAGTTCGTGGGAGGTATCGTGAAAAGTCGTTACCGTTCTCGGCCCAACCAAGCCCGGAGGCCGAGATGATAAACGCGAGACCTTCGAAGTAGACCTGCCACGATGCGCCATGTGCCACGCTGTGGAGCTTGACTTTGGAGACCGTGAGTGCCGCAAAAACGATGAAAAGTGCGAGGAACGGCCAAAAGAGTACTCGCAGGGTCTTCAAAATCTTATGGTGTCCGAGAAGCGGAAGGACGAGCTGAATTGCACCGGCCAACAGGAGGAAGATGATTTTGTAGCCAGCTCCTGGACTGTGCACGCCGGCTTTTTGGGTGAGTGCGATGGCGGCCAGGACGATAATCGCCACTCCCTCTGTCTCAAACCCTACTTGAGTCAGCCAGTTGAAAAGGGCGAGTAAGCGTGAACCGTTCGGGCCGAAGGCCGCCCGATTGATCGTGAAAGTCGTTGTTCCCGCCTCTGGACCCTGCAGTGATGTCAAGCCCAAAAGGATGTACGAGAGGTTTGCTATCAGGATAATAGAGATGGCTTGGAGGAGGGTGAAGCCAAAACCGAAGAGCACCGCCCCGTACACGAGGTACTCGACGTTGAAGAGGGCACCGGACCACATCCAAAATAAGTTTCGAGGCTGCGCCCATCGCTCTGATGCGGGGATGTAGTCGATTCCTCTACTTTCAATGCCGAGTGGACCCGCCTCCGCTATGGGGTATTCAAGGACCTCTCTCATGAACTATCTCGCTTTCTCTCGTGTTGGTTGTGATCGGTCTCTCTCTCGTATCCGGGTTTGAGCTTGTGTGCTCACCGCCGAGTCGGAGGACGAGAGAAGGCTATGTCGGTTCCACTGATCGACGCGTTCGAGGTGTGCTCGGAGGACCTTTCGAAGAGCGAGCGTCATTGCATCGGCGCGAGTATGGACTTCGATCGTTGGGTCAAGTGGAAGTACGAGAGAGGGCATCTGGCGCTGTAGCCACAGGTCCTCCTCAATGATTGAGCGCTCAAACTCGATAGCGCTCTGCATGGCTTGAGGATCTCCCCCGAGATCGTCGCGCCAGAGAGTTGAGAAGATGACGCACTCCTCCTCGTTCACCGGCTGAACGAAGAAGCCAATGATGTTCGTTCCGCCGCTCGTGAGGAAGTCGATGGTGAGGAAGAGCGTGAACGGTGCCTGGTACTGGTACGTGAGTTTTCGTCGCTGGATGAGCGGTCGAAGACCGCTTTGGACGCCGGGATCCTCTCGGTTGGCGAACTCGTGCTCGTAGATAGCGCAG
>JBMFXG010000171.1:0-5535 GCA_049964535.1 Acidimicrobiales bacterium
AGTACCCCTTACCATCGGGAGTCGATGCCATACCCACTATGGGAGCGTTCAGTTTGATATTTCCCGTCGATCCGTAGTACGCCCCACCTCCGTAGGTGAAGACGCCTCCATCGGCAGCGACCAGGTCGTACGATGCTGCGCCGGTCGCCGACGCCAAAGCGCTGTGAGAGAAGGATGAACGAGGACCATTGCCGGTGTTCGGTAGGTTCCCCTTCGTGAGTGTCGCTACCGATACAACGACGATGAGCAGCGTCGAGAGCAAGAGCCAGCGACCGATGGAGCGCCGCAACGGAGTGCTATCGGTGGCGCTGTAGCCTCTGCGGCGACGTTGTGATGGTGCTTGGTTCATGAACTCCCCCTGACTGCTGACTACCCGTTGGGCTCAGTGTGATTGGATTTGATGGCTTCCCTCTCCGTCTGTGAGGGGACGTGGATCGCAAGATATCGGTTCTGCTGTGTCGATGGCATGGCATGGCATGGCGTAGCTTGGCTACTGTGAGCCGAGTCTAACTCCGCTGTTGAGCTCTACGGCAGAGAGGTTGCGATCACTTGCTGTGGGAGGTCTGTGTGGTCCCCATAGGGTGGCGAAGCGTGAGGGAGCGAGTGTTGTTCCTTTGGATCGAGCCTACGTAGGTGCCTTGGAGTCGTGCGGTGAGCGCTATGGTTTGTCAGCGTTGAGGGCTGTGAGGCGGAGTTGGGCGAGCGCCACGGCGTCTTGGGAGATATCGGCTCCGATATAGTGACGACCGCACTGAGCTGCAGCGACCAGAGTCGTTCCAGATCCACAGAAGACATCGACGACGAGTTCTCCGGGTCGAGACGAGGCAAGGATTATCCTTCGGAGGAGCGCCAGTGGCTTCTGCGTTGGGTAGCCGGTTCGCTCCTTCGAGTTCGTTGGAACGATCGTCATCCACCAAACATCGGTCGGGAGCTTACCCCGTAGCGCTTTCTCCTTCGGAACAAGACCAGGTGCCATATATGGGAGTCGGTCGATCTCGTCGCGATTGAAGGTCCAGGTCTTTGACTTTGCATACCAGAGAAGAGAGTCGTGCTTTTGTGGCCAACGGTCTCGATGACGTCCTCCGTAGTCGTAGGCCCAGATGATCTCGTTCAGGAAACGCTCTTCCCCGAAGATCTCGTCGAGGCGTACCTTTACGTAGTGCACCGAGTGGTGGTCGAGGTGTACGTAGATGGATCCGGTCGTCTTGAGTGTACGGTGAGCCTCGACAAGCACTTCGGAGAGGAACTGTAGGTAGTCGGCACGTGGCAGACGGTCATCAAAGCTTTGATGTGAGATTACCGAGAACTGGTACGTGCGATCGCCAAAGCCTTTTCGGAGTTGTTCCCCTTCTCCTGTTCGAATACGAGTCATGGACTGGGCCTTGCCTGACCCAAAGGGAGGATCGATGTAGACGAGATCGATGCAGGCATCGGGGAGCGATTGGAGCTTCGTCAACGCGTCACAGAGATAGACCTTGTCGAGTTCTGCGGGGTCGAGCATGGAGCTAGGAGATCTCGACAGGCTGCTGCCGAGCGCGTCGGTAGAGAATGGACGCGCCAACAAGGGGAAGGATCAGCGTCAAGATCAGTGCTGCGATCTCGGCGATGTTGAAGTGGAAGGTGTGGTTTGCACACGCCGCAATCGTCGACTTCGTCACGAGATGTGTACTGGTGATGCAGTGACTCAGAAAGAGAGGAAGAGCGAGAGCGAGCGCGAAGGGTAGGAAACCGAAAGGCAGTAGCAGAGCACCCAGTATCTTCTCTCTGGTCGTCCAGGTCGGGCTTTTCAGAAGCAGTCCGAGAGCGATCAACCATCCGAGAGCTGGAACGATGAGGCCCCCAAGGAGTAGAGCGGCGATCGTGAAGATATCCGCTCCCTTTGCCGACATGGGCGAGGGGGGACGTTGGACCCCAGCGTTCTGGTCTCGTATCCACTGTCGTAGCGACACGTTGAGCGCCTGACTAACTCGTTACGAGGATACTTAGACGAATCGGATCACGAGAAGCGATCCAAACGCTAGGCAGTAGGCGGCGAAAGGGTAGAGGTTGCGAGTTTGAAAGTATTTTGTCAGGAACCGAACGGAGAAGAATGCCGCTATGAATGCAAAGACTGCACCGACGAGGATCTCTGGGCGTACGGCGCTGGCGTTTGAGCTCAAGAGGCTCGGAAGCTTGTAGACACCGGCCGCGAAGATGATTGGGGTAGCGAGCAAGAACGAGAAACGAGCGGCGTCTTCATGGTTGAGTCCACGAAGAAGGCCAGCTACCATCGTGATTCCTGATCGAGAGATTCCGGCGAGTAGCGCAAAGACCTGCGCAACTCCAATGATGACGGACTCTTTGAAGTCGAGTGTTTCGAGGACTCTCGATGTTGGTTCACTCTTTCCGAGGAGCTCTCTCGAATCCGCAGCGCTACGAGCGAGCTCTCTGGCCTCACTTTTTTGACGTGCGCGTTCTCCCACGAGCAGGATAATGCCGTTGATAACCAGGAAAATGGCTGCGGCGAGGGGTTTAGCGAAGAGGGTGCGGAAGAGCTTCTCGAAGACGAGCCCCATGATGCCAGCGGGAATGGTTGCAATCACGAGGAGCCATCCGAGTCGTGCGTCTGCACTCTGAATGCGCCGCTCTTTGATGGAGATGAGCAGAGCAGAGATGATCCGGATCCAGTCTTTGATGAAGAAGAGGAGCATTCCTAAGGCAGTGGCGACGTGGAGCCCAACTAAGAACGTGAGAAAGTAGGACGAGCTAGCACTCTGTGCCTTCACAAGAGAGGTCCAGCCAAAAAGCTGGGGAAGCACCACGGAGTGACCGAGACTCGAAACCGGAAAGAGCTCCGTTATGCCTTGTAGGAGCCCTAGTACGATGGCTTGAAAGTACGAGATCGGGCTGTGAAGAGTTGCGAGATGCATGTCTACCTTTGTCCGTGTTTCTGTCCGGTGGTCTCTTTGTCGGTCAATGACCTTCGTAACGCGTATCGCTGCGCAGGCTATCTTAGGCACTCTGTGCTGAAGATGTGGTAGAGGCTCTGTGAGAATCGCATGGCCCGCTTCTGTGTTGGTTGGTGGATCAGTCGCCGCTCTGAGCTACGTTCCGCTCCTGAGATGCCGATACCTTTTGAGCTCGATCGATCGCTTTGGTAGAGCCAGCGTGCCCGAAGAGGCTAAACTCCTTGGCACAAGGAGAGGTGCCAGAGCGGCCGAATGGGACTCACTGCTAATGAGTTGACTTGGAAACGGGTCCGAGGGTTCAAATCCCTCCCTCTCCGCCAGATCCTCGTCGTCTATCCTTTGACGGTGCTCGCTCAGGTTCTCAACTCACGCTTGTCGCAACACGATCCCATCAACGGCTGATATTTTCGGGTTCGTGGTGACGTTCTCTATCTTCACTCCGTCTTCCTTCCGCCGGAAGTGCTGTGAGGGTCGAGAAGGGTCATGTGCGGGAGTGATGAGTCCAAATGCAAATAGGAGGACGCACCACCCGCTCCATTGAGGTCTGCCTGCAGGCCGAAGGCGTCGAGCGGTCTCCGTTCTGCTTCTTCGTGCCGAGTGGAAGTCGAGTTCGCCTAACCTCCAACTATGAACTACAGAAACCTCGGCCATACTGGCATGTATGTAAGCCCACTCTGTTTGGGAGCGATGATGTTCGGGTCGTGGGGTGAGACCGACCACGATCGCTCGATCGCAGTGATTAATCGAGCCCTCGACGCCGGCATCAACTTCATCGATACTGCGGACGTCTACTCTCAGGGAGAGTCTGAGGTCATAGTGGGCAAGGCCCTGAAGGGTCGACGGGAGAGCGTGATCTTGGCAACGAAGTTTCACGCGCCGATGTCGGGAGCGACCGGTCCGTTCGACCCAGACCCTAACCGCCGAGGGAACTCACGACGATGGATCATCCTCGAGGTCGAGAACTCTCTGCGAAGGCTACAGACGGACTGGATCGATCTCTATCAGGTTCACCGACCTGAGGCCGGAACCGATGACAACGAGACACTCGCTGCGCTCACGGACCTACAGAGACAAGGAAAGATTCGGGCGTTTGGCTCGTCAACTTTTCCTGCCTACCGCATGGTTGAAGATCAATGGATCTCTGAACGTCACGGTCTAGGGCGGTTCGTGACCGAGCAGCCACCATACTCTCTGTTGGATCGTGCCATTGAGCGAGATGTCTTACCGGTAGCAGAGCGCTATCACATGGGTGTGATCCCGTGGAGTCCTCTCGCTGGTGGCTGGCTCACGGGGAGATTTCGTAAGGGCCAGGAAGCCCCTCAGACCCATAGGGCGACCCGCATGCCGGCTCGCTATGACCTATCGACTCCGGGGAATCAGGCGCGACTCGACAAGGTCGAGCAGTTGGCGCTTCTTGCAGAAGAGATTGGAGTTACGCTCGTTCACCTTGCACTGGCCTTCGTGCTGCAGCATCCAGGGGTGACGGCTCCAATTATCGGTCCTCGAACCATGGAGCAGCTCGAAACGCAGCTCGGAGCGGTCGATGTCAAGCTAACCGACGATGTGCTCGATCGCATCGATGCGATCGTTCCACCTGGACAGGACGTGAATCCGGAATCGAGCGCTTATGTGACCGAGGCACTGACCTCACCTGACCTTCGGCGCCGTCGTCGACCGTGAGGTGGAGGCATTGCTCTTGTTCGCGGTGATGAGCTAGCCCTGCGCAACGCTCCTGAAAGAGTGTTCCGATGACGAACATCTGGAGGGCAGGGTCGATCATCGAACGAGCTACCATACGATGGTTCAACCCTCTAGGACCTCGCTGAAGGAGCGATGCTTCGTTGAGAGCGACCACGCGAGGCGCTACTCGACGTTGATCTATCGGTGTCTGCCTTATGTGCCGTCTAGGGCTGCAGAAGTCGGTTCGGATCACAAGAGAACGTACAGGATCTCTGATAGTTGGTGATCACGCATCATCGAAGGACCGATCGCCCTCCGTCAAACGCTCCGTCGGTAAGGTGCTCGGAGCGTCAGCGGAGCTCTCAGCGAGTGAACACTCGGTGAACGAACCCCTGGGACGAGATGAGGGCGGCTCCGTGTGAGAAAGCGTAGGGGCCACGTCACATCCCGTGAAGTTGGAAAGCTTTGCTCGAGGTGGATGTGGGTGGTTACCGTCTCCCGTCAAGTGCGGAACTGGTGCGGTAACGGTCTGGGGATGAGCACGTGGTAAACCCTCCTCATCGTGAGCCATGAGGAGGGTTTTGCGAATAGCTCTGACTTCTTGGCTTGTCGTTGGTCGAGCCGTGCGTCGAAGTTGGAGACCTTGGGTGAGTGTAGTGAACAGAAAGAGGCTGTTTACGAACGATGCCAACGACTAGGTGGCTGCGCCTCTAACCACACTCCACGGCCGCGCTGAGCGTTAACTTCTCGGTCCGACATGACGATCTCGCCTCGTGAGATTACCGTCACCGGAGCTCCGGTGACCTTTCGACCTTCGTAGACCGAATAGTCGGCTCGGCTCTGATGGTGAGCAGCCTCAATGACGTACTCATAGGTAGGGTCCCAGATCGCGAGGTCGGCGTCGCTC
>JBMFXG010000172.1:0-5396 GCA_049964535.1 Acidimicrobiales bacterium
ACACAAGTCTACCGAATCAACACAGGTGGAATCTTGGAATCTAAGGTTGTAGAGGAATTATTTTACGAACAGCTTCTGAGACCAATGTCTGCTCAAGAGGCCGTCAACGTAAGAGGCGAGCCTCCTGCTGAGCAAGCTGATCTGCAGCCTCGTTGAGAGGAGTTCCAGCATGGCCCTTGACCCAACGGAACGTAACTTCGGGCTCTCGCTCGGTCACTAAAGGTATCAGGCGTCGCCACAGGTCAGCATTTGCGACCGGCTCACCTTTGGAGTTGCGCCATCCGGTACGTTGCCACTTCTGCCACCACCGATCCTTGAAGCAGTTGATGACATAGGTCGAGTCGGAAACGATCACGACCCCACCGGGATTTGCAGATAAGGCCTCGATGACCGCTGTCAGCTCCATGCGCTGGTTCGTTGTCGGGGATTCACCACCACTGCCATGTGCTCCGTCCGCTCGCACCCAGGCCCAGCCACCAGGCCCAGGGTTCCCTAAGCATGCTCCATCTGTGTAGATCTCTATCACGAATCCTCCTCACGATGCCCAATGCCGCTTTGCCGGACAGGAACACCTCTCCTAAAGTCCGGATCTCGCATTGGCGAGTGAGCTTTGAACATGTAAGACTGTACACCGTGATCTTTGACGGCTTTTCTCATCAAATACCAGATATCGACCCACAGGAAACTGCAGAGTGGCTGGACTCTTTCCTTCAACTCGTAGATACACAGGGCAAATCTCGAGCAAGCTACCTGCTCATGCGACTCCTCGAGGCAGCGCGAGAGCGCAGTGTCGGAATCCCCGCGACGGTAACCACCCCATACATCAACTCCATACCGCCCGAGAGCGAGCCATGGTTTCCTGGCAACGAATACCTAGAACGTCGCATACGTGCATACATCCGTTGGAACGCTGCGGTCATGGTGACGCGAGCGAATATCTCATCTGACGGAATCGGTGGCCACCTATCGACCTATGCCTCATCGGCCGCTCTCTACGAGGTCGGTTTTAACCATTTCTTCCGCGGTAAAGACGCTGGCAACATGGGGGACCTCGTGTACTTCCAAGGACACGCGTCGCCCGGAATCTACGCCCGAGCCTTCCTCGAGGGACGACTCTCCGAAGAGCAGCTGGACAATTTTCGCCGAGAAGTCTCCGGAGAAGGGCTCTCGTCATACCCTCATCCGCGTCTCATGCCAGAGTTCTGGGAGTTCCCCACGGTCTCAATGGGTATTGGTCCTATGACCGCCATCTACCAGGCCTACTTCAACCGATACATAGAACACCGTCGACTTCGAGATACGTCACAGTCACGAGTCTGGGCATTCGTCGGAGACGGTGAGTTCGACGAGCCGGAGACCAGCGGGGCCCTCTCGGTCGCAGGGCGAGAGCATCTCGACAATCTGATCTTTGTGGTGAACTGTAACTTGCAGAGACTCGATGGTCCCGTCCGTGGCAATGGAAAGGTAATCCAGGAGCTGGAAGCGTTGTTCCGGGGCGCAGGTTGGAACGTTATCAAGGTAATTTGGGGGTCGAAGTGGGACGAACTTCTCCAGCGAGATATCGACGGGGTACTCCTCAACAAGATGAACACCACGACCGACGGTGAATTCCAGAAGTACTCAACGGAGTCAGGCGCCTACATTCGGGAGAACTTTTTCGGTGGCGACCCTCGCCTTCGCAAGATCGTCGATCATCTCAGCGACGAGGAGCTACAGGCGCTACCTCGCGGCGGCCACGACTATCGTAAGCTCTACGCAGCGTATCAAGCAGCGGTCTCCAACACAACTAGCCCAACCGCAATTTTGGCAAAGACGGTCAAAGGGTGGACACTCGGGCCGGACATCGAGGCCCGAAACTCGACTCACCAGATCAAGAAGATGACCAAAGCCCAGCTCCTCGCTCTACGCGACCGGCTCTTCCTCCAAGATGCGGTTGAAGAGTCCGCCATGGATGAGGAAAAACCACCGTACGTGCGACTCGACCCCTCGTCTCTTGAGTACGAGTATCTGATGACTCGACGCCGTTCTCTCGGGGGCTTTCTTCCTCACCGCAAGCCAGCACATCGTCCCCTCGAGGCTCCGTCTCCATCGCTGTTTCAAGAGTTTCTTAGTGGTTCTGGTAATCAGTCAGTCTCGACGACCATGGCATTCTCAAAGATGCTCCGCAACCTTGTCAAGGATCCAACCATCGGGAAACGAATCGTACCAATCGTGCCAGACGAGGCTCGAACCTTCGGGCTCGAGGCTCTCTTCCGAGAAGCGAAGATCTATGCCTCGTCTGGACAGCTCTACACACCAGTAGACGCCGGCCTCCTACTCTCGTATACTGAGGCACAAGACGGTCAGATCCTAGAGATGGGAATCACCGAAGCCGGAGCGACCTCGATGTTTATGGCGGTCGGCACCTCATACGCCACGACCCAAGAGCCGCTCATACCGATCTATCTCTTCTACTCCATGTTCGGCTTTCAGCGAACCGGTGACTTCATCTGGGCAGCGAACGACGCTCGGACGCGCGGCTTTCTCATGGGGGCAACCGCTGGACGCACCACACTCAACGGAGAGGGCCTCCAACATGAAGATGGACACTCGCTCATTCTCGCCGCTACCGTTCCCACCATACGAGCCTACGACCCGGCCTTTGCTTATGAGCTTGCGATCCTCGTTGAGCATGGCATTAACGAAATGTACGTCATCGATGGCGGTCAAGACGTCATGTACTACATCACGATCTATAACGAGAACTACCACATGCCGGCCGTACCTGAGCACTTGAGCGAGGATGATCTCCGCTCCCAAGTCATCGCTGGTGCATATCTCTACCAGCAACGACAAGACGTCCCGGGCGAGAAAAGTCCACGCCAAGCAACGATCTTGTTCTCGGGAAGTGCTTGGTCGGCAGCTCTTGGGGCGAGCAAGGTGCTCTTCGAAGAGTTCGGCATCGCCACCGATGTATGGTCGGTCACGTCCTACAAAGCGCTGCGCGAAAATGCGCTTGAGATCGAGCGCCGCAATCGGCTCCACCCCCATGAAGAGCAGGCCACACCATATATCACTGACGCGCTCGGAGGTGATGGTCCAATTATTGCCGTGAGCGACTTTATGAAGCTCGTACCAGATCAGATCTCTCGATTTCTCTCCCGACCACTCATCAGCTTGGGCACCGATGGGTTCGGCCGCTCCGACACCCGTGAGACGCTTCGACGATTCTATGAGATCGACGAAGGAAGTATCGTCGTGGCTACGTTGCACGCCCTTGTCGAACAGGGCGTTGCCAGCCCCGACGAAGTCCAAGCAGCAATCGATCGCTACGCAATAGCCTTCGATCGGCACGATCCAACGGTGATCTCGGACACGAAGAACTCCTAGGTCTCCCTCGTCCAGGCCTCTTTACTGGAATGGCGCGCTCAAGGAGAGAGGGCCTGGACGAGAGCCGATACCTACAGAGCGGAAAGCGTCATAGGACGGCGCCTAAGGTAGTTGCAGTGAACGCGGCTAGATCACATGACAAGCCTGAAAGGAGAGTGCCTTGACCTGTTCTCTACCATACCTCACAGAGGACAAGACCGCTAACGAGCTCATCTGCACCAATCCTTTAGCACTCCTGATCGGAATGATGCTCGATCAACAGATACCGATGGAGCGAGCGTTTGGTGCACCGTATCTTTTATCCGAACGCCTCGGGGTCGAGCTACGAGCCGACCGCATCGCAAGCTTTGATCCAGATCGACTCGTAGAGATCTTTTCGATTAAGCCAGCGCTGCATCGCTTCCCACGCTCCATGGCGCTTCGAGCGCAGTCGCTCTGTTCGATCGTGGAGACTGCGTACGCTAACGATGCCTCTAAAATTTGGGATCCAAGTCAAAGCGCCCACAAGGTGCTTGATAACCTTCAAGCGCTGCCCGGATTCGGCCCTCAAAAGGCGAAGATCTTTCTCGCCTTGCTCGCGAAGCGCTTCGACATTACTCCGAGCAGATGGGTTGAGGCGACACGGCCCTTCGGTGAGGCTGGCAGCTACATGTCGGTAGCCGACATCGACTCACTAGAAGCGTTCAACAAGGTTCGTTCCTTTAAGGCCGAAATGAAGAAGACGGCCACCAAACCATGACCTCACAGTGGGGGATCACCGAGAAGCGAGCAGTACTTCAGGAGGCTTCTCTCTATCTCTGCACACCGATCAGAGCTGACCTCATGGACTTTGTAGCATCATGCATTGCTGGCGGAGTAGACGTCGTTCAGCTTCGAGATAAAGATGCCACCGATCGGGAGGTCTTCGAAGCGGGCAAGCAAGTCGGTGCCCTCTGCCACGAGGCTCGCGTTCCATTCTTTATCAACGACCGTTTTGATTTAGCTCTTGCATGCGACGCGGACGGAGTCCACCTGGGCCAAGACGACCTGCCTCCCGATGCGATAGTGCCAGAGATACGGCAGCGTCTTCTCCTCGGCTACTCCACCCACTCGCACAAGGAGCTCGACGATTCAGACCAGTATGACCTCGACTACGTCTCGGTTGGTCCGATTGTTCCCACACCAACGAAGCCAGGGCGTCCGGGGACCGGTCTCGACTACCTGCGCTACGCAGTATCGACGGCTCGGAGACCCTTCTTCGTCACCGGCGGCGTCTCGAACGAGACTATCGAGGGCCTGCTCAAGACAGGAGCACATCGTTTCGTCGTCGTCCGCGCCCTCACCGAAGCAGCCCACCCCCAACAGGTGGCACTCGAACTACGAAGTGCAATCGACCACTACCGTTCAGAGCGTCCCTCATGAGCGATCAATAGCGCCGCTCAAGCCATCCTACAATAACAGCCATGGACCTGGGATCGTAGGCTATTGATCCTAGATCACCCTGAAAATAGTGAACCTCCACTCCAGCGGAGCTCAAATGCTCCGGCGTCAGTGCGCCCTCTAGCTCAGAGCGACCACTCGTTGGGTGAATGATCAACCACGGGCTCGCCTGCTCCGTCTCGGCAATCTCTTGTGCACGAACACCACCACAGCGACGATAGAGCGATAGCTCAGAGGTCACGATATCCTCGAACTCTCCCGATCGCACTCGTACTCCACTTGCTACCATAAGGTCTACTAACCTCGCGTAGCTGTCGACTCCTAAGGCATGGAGCGGTGTGCCAACGCTCACAACACCGTCTGCCACCACACGACCAAACCGGAACCAGGGAACGACGGCACCAAAGACACCGCACCCAAACGCGACAAGTGGAGCTCCCCCGTGTTCTTTGCGAACTGCTGCGATCACGGCCGCAAGGTCTTCAGTCCAGGAGTTGGGACTAAATACTCCAGCAGACTCCCCCACACCAGAGGGTGCGAACGAGTAGGTCACCCAGCCAGTACTGGTGGAGTAACGCTCCGCCTCTGCCTCGACATGAGTGTTCACG
>JBMFXG010000173.1:0-5355 GCA_049964535.1 Acidimicrobiales bacterium
CATCACTGAGATCTCAAGCACGTAGATCGAGCACCATCTTGGTCGCTCGTTCCTTGAGCTGAGGGAGATACCTCATCGTCCGGCTCTCTCTTTTGTCATGTTCCATCCTTACCTCCAAGCAACAAAGCCTCCGGCAGGCCCAGACCGATTCACGTCTCCATCAGTCTCGACATGTTACAGTTTAATTCTATGGCATGACGGGGGAAGCATTGATACCAGCTCATTATGATACTGACCTAGAAGCAGCATTTCAGGCTGCATGCGAAGATGCGATTTCGTCATGGCGGGCAATAGGGTTTCCACCTTCTGGCAGAGCCCCAACGGCATGGCTCAACATGATCGCTAATCTCGGCGCAGCGGGTGCTGCTCGCCGGATCCTCATAAGCAGTGATATCCAAAGGGGGTTCGAGCGCTTGATCGCGATAGGTCATCCAGAGTGGACAGTGGAGTGGGAGGTCCTCAACGATAAATGGCGACCACTTTTCAGCGAGCAACACCTCGAAGCCGCACGATGGCGATTAGTTCAAGGTGGACAAACACCACCGAATTAACTCTCGATTATCGACATGGAGAATCCCCAGCTAGATCCCGTCACTCCTGGGCCTTGAGTGGCTGCCTCCGATAGCAACGCAGCCACTGCCAAGCGTCCCACTCGAACCCTCATGCATCGTATCGAGCCTTCGAGTGAGACTTGAGTGGTGGGCGCTGGGGGACTCGAACCCTCGACCTATTGCTTGTAAGGCAATTGCTCTAACCAACTGAGCTAAGCGCCCTTAACTAAGTCCCTCATGTTAGTGGGCGTCAGGTCACCTCAGGCGAGTCGAGACGTAGAACCTCGTCTCACACCTCGACCAAAATACGGCGAACCTGACCAGCAGGTACCACACATCAAATCTTGCTCAAAACGGCATACGCTTCGCACTCCAGCACCCTCTATCGATAGCCCTGGCTCTACCGCACATACCCCAGGTCAGGCACTAAGCATGCATGTATTTCGTTGGTCTAGATTACTCTCGAACAAAAGATGCGCCATCGACGGCACCACGCAAGCCTAAAAAGTCCGTCGGACTCCCCTGCCTCCACGAGAGGGCCTCGAGGTCACGTCGAGATCGCTGGATCATCACTGATCTGTTCGACCAACTCATCCACAAGCGCCTTGGTGGATGCCGCTACCACGTTTCTTCGTGTCTGCATCGAAATAGTTTCCAAGTCTCGACCGAAACGATCACAGACATGCTTGCCCGACTCACGACAGATTACGAGTGCACCGAGGTAGTCCCAGAGCGCCAGTCCGCTTCGTGAGATATCCACGAAGCAATCGCCGACCCCAGATGCCACCATACAGAGCTCAAGTGCAGCAGACCCAAAGGCCCGATACTGAGCCCAACCAAGGTGTCGAGGCGAGTGGCCGTTGAGGAATACCACCGACGAGCTCAGGGGCTTCGGACTTCCTGACTGAAGCGGGGTCGAGTTAAAGTAGGCCCCACGATCCTCAAGTGCCCAGTACACGTCGCCATAAGGCATCGCAACGACAACCGATCCGAAGGCCTGATCCCCTCGCACGAGCGCTATCGACGAGCACCAATACGGTAACCCTCTCGCAACATTGGACGAGCCATCGACGGGATCGATCACCGCTGTAATCTCGCCAGAGTTGGTGACACCTGACTCTTCGGAGAGCACCGCAAAACCATTGCGGTGCAGCACGCTCAAGGCGGCGTCGTCCGCTTCGACATCGCCCTCGTGCTGGCCGTAGTGGCCAGAGGTCAGACCCCATCGTGCGGTACTTTTCGCTACAGCAAACGATGCTTGTACCGACTCCAACGCCACCTCAAGATAGTGAATCTCTTCAAACGAGGCTCTCGACCCCAATGTCGAACGAAAAAGGTCCTGCATCAAGGGAAAACTGCTACCTCTCTTAGCTTCACGCTTCCCAGGCTACCGCACCGCCGACACAATAAGCCTAAGGAGCCGTCACCACTCACCAGAACCTCATCCACGAGACCCACCCCGAACGACGTAGACGACGCGTTAGCAAGAGCGACCCTCTCGGAAGCAAGATCACCGTAGAATCCACGCATCGAGCGAGCCTCCCAGTCAAGCGGCGCTGCCATACACAGTGCTTCGACTCACTAGGTAGCAAAGTAAAGGCAGCGTTAGCGATACGCATGGGCGAAAACATGAAGTCTGTGGAAGTATCGAACCACGAAGTTAACACTGAAGAGTCTGAAATAGCTCTCCGGTGACCTAGTCTAAATAGCGTATGGCGATCACAGATCTCGCTGGTTTTATGAGCCAGCTTAAAGACCACGCTGTTGAGCACGGGTTGCACATTCACGATGAACGTCACTTGGTCGAGACCTACTCGTTGAAACAGAGCTGGGAGGTAGACCTCCATCCAGAGTCTTCGTGCAACGGTCCTCTCGATCTTCAGATTGCACTTGAGGTCGACCCGCGAGTGCTCTTGGGTTTTGAAGACGCTATGGTCAACGCAGCAGAAGATGCAGATCCGCCAGATGGTTTCAACCTTGAGTGCACAATCAGTTGGTCGCTCCCCCCAATTACAGAGCACGTCGATCTCCTCTCCCTCACCTTGGATCTCGCTGGCTACGGTGGCGTAACTCTCCCGATCACCGTCTCGGCAATGGATACCTTTCCATCTGTAACTGATAGCCCGACTCGGACACTGGGGGTCGTGGGGCGCTATACGCTCTCCCTGGCCAAGATCTACCTCGGCGAAGACGTTACCTGCGAGCTACTTGAGAAAACTACTGCAGTGTCGACCTTCCTGCTCGACAAAGCAGCCCAGTGGATCGCCCAGGCCTAGGTGTGTACCGTCGTGTCACGATCTCGCTTGGCTTAGTTCTCGCACTTGGAGTTCTCATAAGCGCCTGCGCTCCCTCCTCCGGAGGCTATGCCAACCAAGCGTGTCAACTGGTCCACCGATCAATAAGCCTCTATCGATCATCACAAGAGACCGGAGCACACAACGCCCAGGGCCTGCAAGGCCGGGCATTGACACTCCTACGTCAAGCGCTCCCGCTCGCTGCCCTTGCTGCATCGACGAACGGCTCATGGCAGGCGCTCCAGGCAACGCTCTCTGAAACCAATCGTGTGAACGAAGGGAAGCTTATCAACGCACTCACCCAACAGTGCAGCGCTGGCGGCTCAACCTCTAATAGCAACTTCAATATCCCAACCTCGTCTACCTCGCCTTCGTAGACCACGAGTAACAATGGAGTCAAACTGCACTACCAGCTACTAGCGACCGATCTCGACGGAACCTTCCTGAACTCCCAGTCAAAGGTCTCAACTGTCAACGCTCAAGCGGTGCTTGACGCGCAGCACAACGGACTGCGCTGCATTGCAATTACGGCTCGCAGCGCCAAATCAACGATTCGCATCTCTCGTGAGGGAAACCTTGGACCACTCGCAGTCTGCGCCAACGGCGCAATCGGCGTCAACGTTGATTCCGAAGAGCTCATCTGGCACGACATCATCGCCCCCGCCACGGCACAAGCTGTCGTAACCGCACTACGCCTGCTGCTGCCAGGGGTGCTGTTTGCCTCCGAGTACGATCGTGACTTCGTCCACGAAACGGGTTTTCTGAGAGGCGAAAGCGTCGTCGAGTCCTTTCGCGAGACGGGCGATATCGTTGGCTCTCTCGACCGTGGAGCCACCAAATTGATCTGTCGGCATCCGAACTATCACCACCTCGATCTCATACCTGTTATCGATGAAGCGTCTAGTGGATCGCTCTCTACCTCCCCTGGGTCGATCGACTGGATGGAGATTCTTCCACTTGGAATATCAAAGGCCTCCGGCCTTGCTCGAGCCTGCGACTACTTAGGGCTCAATATAAAACAGGCGGTCGTGATCGGCGATCACCTCAACGACCTCCCGATGTTCGAGGCCGCTGGTCTAGCCGCAGCGGTCGCCAACGCTCACCCAAGCACACTCGAGAAGGCAGATCTCGTGGTCAGTTCGAACGACGACAACGCAGTTGCAGACTTGCTCGGACAACTCAAGATCGAAGCTGCATCTCTCACAGACCTGCATGTACACCGGAGGCACTAGCCCCCTCCAACAACCCCGGTACGCTCTGCCCCTTAAGCCGCTAACCGCTCAGCGTCGTTGAACTCGTCGACGTTGAGCCCGTAGGAGGCCGAGTCGTTGAAGAGGAGGTGGGCAACAGAGTCGAGGTCGTTGTCGAGGACGGGACCGTACTCGATGTCGAACCCGTACTCCCAAAACTGGAGCTCGTTGACGCTGACGTTGGTGTCGTCGTCGAGGTCGAGGTGCTCGTTGTGGTACTTGGGGTTTTCCGCTGGACAGTCGTAGTAGAGGTGCTCGTTGTGGTAGCAATCGGTGGCGCAGTTGTGGTGCTAGGAACGACATAGGTGTAGGTCGGAACGACCTTCGGCCGAAGCGTGACGTACGCCGCAGCCACGACCACGAACGCAACGAGCAAGAGCCAAGTGGAGGTGCGAATGCGTCTCAAAGCCAAGGACCTACATCGCCTGCTGGACGATCGAGGCAGATGAGGAGTCCGGCAGGAGGCCCTCGGCCGAGAGCGCTTCAACTAAGCGCATTCGCAGCTCGCGAGCGACCTCCCACTGTCGAGATGGGAGGGTTTTGACGATCACGCGCAGCTGCAGGTAGCCCAACGTAATCGATTCAACTCCGGTGACCTGAGGCCGAGAGAGAAGTAGAGGAGCAAACTTCTCAGAGTCCGCCAAGAGCTCGCTCTGCTCTTCAAGAATAGTTTTCGCCCGTTCAACGCTCTTCTCAAGGGGAATTTGCAAGTCGATCACGACCTGAGACCAATCACGAGAGAGGTTCGCCACCTGGAGGATCTGACCATTGGGAATCACAATCAGCTCACCGGCTATCGTCCGAAGACGAGTAATTCGTAAGGTCACCTCTTCGACCGTCCCTGAGACTCCGATCATGGTGCCAGGTGCGGAGATGCGAATGGTGTCGCCGACGCCGTACTGGCGCTCAGTGAAGATGAAGAAGCCACTAAGGAGATCTTGGACGATGCGTTGTGCACCGAATCCGAGCCCAAGGCCAAGCACCGTGGCCGGCGCTATCAAGGTAGAGAGTGGAACTTCGAAACGGAGCAGAATCAAGATAGCGGCGACAAAATAGATGATGCTGCGAACGACCCAGTCCACTGCTTGGATCGCTGAGTGGATGTACTTCGAGGGCTCAGAGCGAACGAGCTCTTGTTGAATCTGCACGGTTGCTCGACGAGAGACCGATGACTCGGCCTTCCTCGACACCCAGTGAGTAAACCGAGAGGCAAGAATCGACCCCAACACGAGCAGTAGGATCTCGAGCCCATTCGTCACG
>JBMFXG010000174.1:0-5335 GCA_049964535.1 Acidimicrobiales bacterium
TGTAGTTGTGAAACTCTTCCAGAGCCCGCCGGACCTCTGCGGCGTGCGGCGATTCTTCGTCGATCACGATCGTGACTGCGATATGGTCTGTGATGACGAGATCGGCATCTTTCCTGGCGTTCTGGATCTCTCGTACGAGGTCTCTGGCGATTCCTTCTCTCTCCAACTCTTCGGTGACCGCGAGCTCCAGAGAGACTGCCTCTTGGCGTGAGCCCAGGATCCGTACCGAGCGTTGATCGAGAGGGGTGAGGTGGAGGTCGTACTCGCCGGGGTAGAGAACGTGCCCAGCGACGATTACTCCGTCCTCATGGTTCTGCCACTCCCGATTACGAGCGGCCTTCATGAGCCTCTGTGTTTCAGCTCCAAGGCGAGGACCGACCTTTGCCGGGATGACGTTCAAAATGAGCTCTGCGGCGCCCTCGATGCTCTCGACGAGCTCCACCTCTTTGACGTTGAGTTCATCTGCGATCAGGGCGCGATATGGTTGTAGGGTCACAGCTCGGGGGCCGGAGATGGTGATGCGCTGGAGCGGAAGTCGAGCGCGCACTCCTTCACTTTTACGAATTGAGTGGCCGAGCGAGCATACCTCTCGTACGAGATCCATCTCTTCGACGAGCTGAGCGTCTTGGGGTAGGTCTGTCGCGTGTGGCCAATCAACGAGATGGATGCTGCGCTCGCCGGTTAGGTTCTTGTAGAGCTCCTCGCTGAGGAGCGGTAGGAGAGGCGCCGCTATCTCGAGGAGCGTGCAGAGCACCGTGTGCAACGTATTGTAGGCGTCGATTTTCGACGCATCTCCTTCGTTGCTACTCCCTGACTTCGACCAGAATCGCTCTCGAGATCGTCGAATGTACCAGTTGTTCAAGGCATCGAGAAACCGCTCGATCTCGTCCGCAGCCTCTGAGAGCTCGTAGTGATCGAGGGCCTCGGTCACGTTGTTGACCACCGAGGCAAGCTTCGCCAAGATGTAGCGGTCCAAGAGATTGGTTGATCCAATGGAGCGTGAGCCTTGGATACCATCTGCGTTGGCGTAGAGGGTGAGGAAGTAGTAGGCGTTCCAGATCGGGTTGATGACGTGCTTGACGGTGGCTACGATAGCGTCCTTCTCAAGGATCAGATCTTGACCACGTAGGATCGATGAGGAGAGTAAGAACCAGCGCATTGCGTCCGCTCCGACACTTTCGAAGATCTCCCATGGATCTGGGTAGTTTTTGAGCCTCTTCGATAGTTTTCTTCCATCGTCTCCAAGCAGGATGCCGTGTGCAAGACAGTGCTGGAAAGGTGGCTGATCGAAGAGTGCTACCGAGAGAACGTGGAGCGTGTAGAACCATCCTCGGGTCTGTCCAATGTACTCAACGATGAAGTCAGCGGGAAAATGCCTCTCAAAGCTCTCCTTGTTTTCGAAAGGATAGTGAAGCTGGGCATAGGGCATGGAACCGGACTCAAACCAGCAGTCCAAAATATCTGGTACGCGAACCATCATGGACGCACCGGTAGGGTCATCGGGGTTTGGTCTCGTGAGCGTATCGATATAGGGTCGATGGAGGTCTTCAAGCGTTACCCCAAAGTCCTCTTCAAGCTCTTGCTTGGAACCGTAGACGTCGATGCGTGGGTAGGCGGGATCGGTCGACTTCCAGACCGGTATCGGAGTACCCCAGTAGCGATTACGGGTGATCGACCAATCACGCGCACCCTCTAACCACTTCCCGAAGGAGCCGTCCTTGACGTGTGCAGGGACCCAGTTGATCTTGGCGTTCTGCTCAAGCAGGCGACTCTTGAGAGCCGTGACATTGACGAACCACGATGAGACTGCCCGGTAGATCAGAGGGGTATCGGTCCTCCAGCAGTGTGGGTACTGATGCTCATACGGTTGATACTCAAAGAGCACGTTGCGCTCTTTCAATCTCTCAATGATGTCGAGGTTCGCTTCGAAGATGTTTCGTCCTACGAGGTCACCAACCTCGCTCGTAAAGCGGCCTCGGCCATCGACGGGACAGACGACCTCGATCGAGGCAGCGGCGCAGGCGTTCTGGTCCTCTTCACCAAAGCCCGGAGCCATTTGAACGATTCCAGTTCCCTCTTCCGTGCTGACGAAGTCGCCGCTGATAACTACGAAGGCGTTTGCGTGGTCCGAGAAGAAGTCGAAGATTGGGTCGAACGATCTACCCAAGAGTTCTCTACCGGTGATCGTCCCGAGAACCTCGTGATCGCCGATGGCCTCACGATAGCTTTCGAGTCGATCCTGCGCCAGAACGAGCACCTCGTTGCTTTTGTGTTGCAGGACGCCAACGTAGGTGATCTCCTCTCCGACTGCAAGCGCCAAGTTTGATGGAAGCGTCCATGGAGTCGTCGTCCACGCGAGTAAAGAGATTGGACCTTCGCTCCAGTGAGATGGCTGCGCGAGGGGATGAAGTCGGAAGATGACGGTTACCGCTGGATCGGTCTTGCTCCGATAGGAGTCGTCTTGACGGGTCTCGAAGTTGGATAGGGGGGTCTCGCACTCCCAGCAGTACGGCAGCACGCGGTAGCCTTCGTAGATGAGACCTTTGTCGTAGAGGGAGCGGAAGGCCCAGAGTACCGACTCCATGAAATCGGGATTCATGGTCTTGTAATCGTTGACGAAGTCAACCCATCGTGCTTGGCGGCGCACGTAGCGGTACCACTCGTCTGCGGTGCGATGGACGAGTTGAGAGCAGTGATCGTTGAAGACGTCGATGCCGAGTTGCTCGATACCGATGCGTCCGTCGGTGACGCCAAGCTCTTTCTCAGAGGTCATTTCGGCTGGCAGGCCGTGGCAGTCCCACCCAAAGCGGCGTTCCACTCTTCGGCCGCGCATGGTTTGGTAGCGAGGTACGGCGTCTTTGACGAAGCCAGTCAGGAGGTGACCATAGTGAGGTAGTCCGTTCGCAAATGGTGGACCATCGTAGAACACGAACTCACTCTCGCCCTTAGGGTTCTTGTCGATGGAGGCTTGAAAGGTCTGGTCTTCGTCCCAGAAGCGGAGCACGCGCTGTTCGATCTCGGGGAGGTTGAGTTGGGAATGCACCGCCGGATACGGCGTTCTCTTCTGCTGAGAAGAGAGGTGAGCTGCAGCGTCGTCAGAACTTGTGAGGGATTCGGGCATAGAACTACATTAGTCTCCTGAGAGGAAGGAGCCCCGGCTCTCTCGATCGGTGCCTCCCAGTAGCCGTGCTCTTGCGTGCGGTGGCTATAGTAGAGCGATCAACGAGCCGAGTGGCGCATTCGAGTAGGCCTAACGATGATCTCTTCTGGGTATTTGGCTCGCTGGCCTCGGGGTGTTGAACCGGAATGATCAGAGGAAGAGTGTATGGTGTCCAAGACGAAAGACCTGGTTGTGACGATATCTGCTGAAGAGTATCTTGACCTCTCCGATGAGGAGCTTGACGCTCTGAGTCCGGAGCAATTTCTGGAGGGGCAGACTGCGGTCTTGAATGCCGAACGGTTGACCTACGGCGAGCAGGCTTCGGCTCTCAAGGCAGAGGCCGACCTCATCGCAGCGGAGGCGGAACCGGGAGATACACAGTTCGATGAGGAGTCTGGAGAAGGGGCAACGGCGACGATAGATCGAGAGCGCGATCTCGCCCTTGCCGCCCAGGCGAGAGCAGCGATCGAAGAGATTGATGGTGCTCTTCGTAAGATGCAGCATGCCACCTACGGAGTTTGCGAGAACTGTCACCAGCCGATCCCGCGAGCCCGCTTGCGAGCACTTCCGTTTGCTCGGCTGTGTGTCCGTTGTAAAGAGGGTGGTCTTTCACGACGGTCGTGAAAGGTCACCACTTTCTCAACCTAACGCAGAGGCACTCTGTGGTTGGACGGATGGTGGGGTTGGGGATAGCTGCCGCAGTGGTGGTAGTCGACCAAGTTTCGAAATCGTGGGCCGTATCGCACCTTCAGAGCGGGCCAGTGCACCTCATAGGACCGCTCTCACTCCGCCTTGAATACAACCCTGGTTTCGCCTTCTCTCTCGGTACAGCGTACTCTTCGGAGCTCGCGGTTGTCGCCTTCATCGTCTCGCTGGTGTTGCTCGTAAGCTCTCTACGAACGAGGAGCACGCTCACACGGTATGCTTGTGGGCTTATCGCTGGTGGGGCCCTGGGCAACCTTGCTGATAGGCTGTTCCGCTCTACTGGGGGCGCCGTGGTGGACTTCATCTACAGCGGATTCTGGCCGACTTTCAATCTTGCTGATGCATCGATCGTGCTCGGTGCGGTTATTCTTGGTATCTCTCTCCTACGTCAGGATCGTCCTAATCATGTCGGACTTTGATGGCGACACCGTCGTCCCAAACTCTCTCGATGGAGAGAGGATCGATAGGGCTCTCTCACTTCTGTATGGTGTGTCTCGCCACGATGCGAGTTCGCTGATTGCACAAGGATCGGTGAATGTATCAGCAAACAGGGTGAAGTCGAAGTCACTTCGTTTGCGAGTCGGAGACGTGATTCACGTCGAAGGCCTAACTTTGCGGGACGCGAGGGTGGTTACGGCCGACGCTAGCGTACCGCTCGATCTTGTGTATTTCGATGGGTTTCTAGCGGTGGTGAACAAACGGGCTGGCCAGGTCGTTCATCTGGGATCCGGGGTGGATGACAAGACCATGGTGAATGCCCTCGTAGCACTCTTTCCTCAGAGCGCTACAGTAGGTGATCCTGAGCGACCTGGAGTGGTCCACCGTCTCGATAAGGGTACCTCCGGACTGATGCTCTTTGCGTTGACTACTGAGGTATTGGTGGAGCTGCAACAGGCCGTGGCACTTCGTCACGTTCGACGTCAGTACCTGGCACTCGTCGAAGGCCATATGGAGCATGATCAGGGCACGATTCAAGGTGCGGTCGGGCGTTCTCGGCACGACGTGCGCAAGATGGAGATTACTGACGAAGGTCGTGAGGCCGAGTCGCACTACAGCGTTGTTCAGCGCATCTCCAGGGACGGCGAGTTCACAGTAGTGCGGGTCGTTCTCGGCACTGGTAGAACTCATCAGATTAGAGTCCATCTTCAAGCGCTCGGCCACTCAGTCGTAGGTGATCACGTGTATGGTGCGAAGACCGGTCTGGAGCTTGAGAGGCCTTTCCTGCACGCTGAACGACTCGGGTTGACACACCCTATCTCTGGAAGGGCACTCGATTTTACGTGTTCGCTGCCAGAAGAACTTCGTCAGTATCTCGAGAGCTGTCGACTCGATGGTACGTCGGTTTAGTGCCGCGATAGCGAGCGAGGGGCTCCCTGAACTACCTGGCGACCGTAGCTCACTCTGTTCTGAGAGGTGGCCTCGTTGGAGACCGATTGGGCGATGACGATTACCATCGTCGAACCATGGCCG
>JBMFXG010000175.1:0-5272 GCA_049964535.1 Acidimicrobiales bacterium
CTTATATTCTACCTGTTCAAGGCACCTTTTCTGCCTTTTACCAGCTCGCCCAAGCCCACTTCGACGGTGGTTCTAAGTTGAAAAACCCGCGCCTGAAGCGTACGTCATTGATCGGATGATTGTGTCACTGGGCCGATCGGGACGTAATTTAGGTGTCGTCGTAGCGTGCTCGTAGCACAATGTGCTACACTACCGTTATGACAAAGATCATTGCACAACGTGAGCTGCGAAACGACAATGCCAAAGTCATCGAAGAGGTCGTTTCTGGCCAGAGATTCATTGTGACGCGCAACGGGATCCCCGTTGCTGAGTTGCTCCCTCTTAGGGTTCATCGACCCACCATAGTGCCGAAGTCCACCATCGAACCATTCATTGGTACAGGGTCAAGTATCGATGCCCAGCGCTTTCGAGCCGACCTTGATAATCTCATAGACCCGTATCTCTAGATGGCGACGGGATTACTGGATACCTCAGTGGTCATCGACTGGGACGACGCATCGGTTCAGCGGGTCTTGCCGGAGGGGTTAGCGGTCAGCTCGATCACTCTGGCGGAGTTAGCAGCCGGTCCAATTCTGGCAACCACCGTCAACGAACAAGCGCGTCGTCAAGCTCGACTTCAGCAGGTTGAGGCAACGTTCGCTCTCGTTCCCTTCGATACGGCGGCCGCGCGAAGCTTTGGCCAGATTGTTGCGGCCATTGCGAGTATCGGACGTACACATCGGTCGCGCATGGGAGATTTACTGATTGCTGCAATCGCTCATGCCAATGCCTTTGATCTCTACACGCGCAACTCGGCTGATTTCGTTGGTCTGGAATCGTTGATTCGTGTCATCGGTGTCTGAGCCACGTGTATCTTGGCCGCTACGGTCGGCTCCGATCATTGAGATTACCCAGATTCCCTAGCCGCTGATCTGAACCGCTTGAGCGACTGTTGCTACGGCTAGCTCGTAGTTCACCGGAGAGATGTTCGTAGGTTTTCGAGTATCGTCATTGCTCTAGCTGTCAGAGTACCTGACGAAAGGTGCTCTTGCAGAGGCCAGCTGTTATGAGCTAGCTTGTGACCCTTTGGGTGGGAATCCATTGGGACCAGGGAGGTTGAATCGACAGGAGTCCAGTTGCGGGTGTTGCCCTTGATCCAACGCTTTGGGTTCTTTGCTCTGGCTTCCTCCTATACTCGTGCTCTCTTCGCAAGAATCTCTCTGTCTTCACCGTTGTGTTTTTGGTTTGGAGTCACAAAGTTCAAACCAGAGTGGTAGTGCTCCTCGTTCTAGAACGAAACAAATCCCTCAATCCAGATCCGTGCGGCCGTAAGGGATGCAAAGCCGTCGTACGCCATCGTAGGTTGGCATATCAGGTCTCTACTGAATCTGATGAACCTTAGATCTCCTTGCGATACGCTGGCCGCAGCGAAGTTAAGGGGAAGGGGTGCGTGATGGACGAGATCTTCACAGGTGGCACGTTCGTCTCAGACCTTGGGCTAAGTGGAGAGTTCTCCCCAAGTGGGGTCTATCTCGATACCGCAAGCTATGGATTGCCGCCTCGTTCGACGTCGTCGGCCTTAGCGCGTGTGCTTACAGAGTGGAGTACAGGGCAAGGCATCTGGGAGGAGTGGAGCCTCGCAGTCGATCGCGCCAGGGAGTACTTCGGGTTGTTGATGGGAGTTCAGTCCGATCGAATTATGACGGGCGCTTCGTACTCTCAAATTCTCTCCATCGTTGTCAGTGGTCTGTCCGTTCCGGCGGTTGTAGTGAGCACGGATATCGAGTTCACGTCAAATCTCTTCCCCTTTGCTGTTCGTGATGACCTAGCGGCCCAGATCAGGACTGTTCCGACCGCTCGCTTAGAGGAGTCAATTACCCCAGACGTGACGGTAGTTGCGTGTCCGGCGGTGCAGAGTTCGACTGGCGAGCGAGTCGATCTTCCTAGTATTGCCCGACGGTGTACGGAGGTTGGTGCACGGCTGATCGTCGACGCTACTCAAGCTGCGGGCTGGCTCCCGATCGACACGAACGGGATAGACGCGTTGATCTGTTCTGGATACAAGTGGTTACTCTGCCCCCGTGGTGTTGCCTTTGGAGTACTATCACCGTCGTTAATGTCTGAAATGCGCCCGATAGCGGCAAACTGGTTCGCTGGGGAGGATGTGCACCAGAGCTACTATGGTCTGCCGCTTCGTCTGGCGAGCAGTGCGAGACGATTTGACATCTCTCCGGCCTGGTTCTCCTGGGTGGGAGCCGAGGAATCGCTTCGACTTCTGAGCGCTCTTGGGGCACGCGCTATCTATCGACATAATCTCGCTCTCGTCGAGGAGTTTTGGCGCGCCAGCGGTCGCGAAGGCGATGCTTCCTCTGCGATTGTGAGCCTGCAGACTATCGAGGGTGTCGATCTCAGTTCGACTCCTTTCCGTGCGTCAAGGCGTGATGGAGGATTACGACTCTCCTTCCATCTCTACAATTCCCTAGAGCAAGCGCAGCTTGTTGGGCAGTTTCTTGCTCCCTACCTACGGTAGGTCAGTCGTATCGGGGGTTTCGAGGGTCACGTGAGGTAGGTGGAAACCGACCTGTACGAAGTTCGCACCTCCAAGGCTGGTATTTCGAGCGAAACAGCGCCCTTGGTGGTTTGTCACGATGTCGTTGACGATGGAGAGCCCGAGGCCAGATCCTTTCAGGGCGCGCGATGCCGCCGTTCGATAGAAGCGATCAAAGATATGGGGAAGGTCCGCGCCAGGTATCGGAGGTGACTCGTTGGTGACGATGACGTGATCCACCGACAGCTCTACCGTCACCTCTGATGATGGCGGCGAGAACTTGATGGCGTTGTCGAGAAGGTTGGAGATGCATCGCTCAATCGATCGTTGACGTGCGTAGACGCTGAGGGCTCCCTCTGTCGGATGGCGAAGCGTTATCGGTCGGCCAGAGCGCTGTCGATACCGCTCGGCCAGCGCCTGTGCGGCAGCACCGAGATCAAAGCGAGAGATCTCCTCATTGCTCTGCCCTTCGGTTGCTACCTCGACGATCTCTGCAATGAGCGAGGTGAGCTCGCTCATCTCGCTGCGCAAATCCTCTAAGACCGCATGGCGCTCTACGCCTGAGAGCTCATCGTGGTAGGAGGTCAGTAGTTCGACGTTGGCCTGCAGTGAGGTGAGTGGGGTTCGAAGTTCATGCGATGCATCGTGTACTAGGCGCTGCTGTTGGTGTTGACCTTTGCGAAGTGCACTGAGCATTGCGGTAAAGGAGCGGGCGACCACTCCGGTCTCATCGCTTCGAGTAGTGTCAAGCTCGCTCTCAAGGTCATGTATCGATGGGAGATCCCCGGTAGCGGCAATGTGTTGCGCAACGCGAGAGAGTCTTCTTAGTGGTCGGCCGAGTGCAGTTGCGACGAAGAGTCCGATCGCGCCTCCGAGAGCAGCGGCAAGGAGGCCAAAGAGTGCAAAGCGTCCTCGAAGGGTCGAAAGGTTCGTTGCAATAGATGTGATGTTTTGAGCAATCTCAATAGCACCGCTACTTGGGCGCTGAATCGTGAGGATTCGATAGGTCACCGAGTCCGCAGTCTCGGTTCTGAGCCATGACTCACTTTGGTGGCGCGCGATCTGGAGATCTCGGGCTTGAACTGGGAGGCGAACCTGACCGGCTAGGGCGTAGATTTTGCCATGAGCAGTGATGAGCTGGGCTTGAGCGAGTTGAAAGATGCCACCGATTCCAAACGGTTGACCAAGACCGTTCAGACGTGGTGGCCCACCGAACTGCTGTACCTGGACCGGTCGCGGGCCCGGTAGTGGTCCATGTGCAAGATTATTCGCCGCACGGGTCAAGGTAGTGTCGACGGTGTTAGTTAGCTCACTCGAGGTAGCACTATAGGCAAAGTAGGCAACTCCGAAAGCGCTGATGGCGGCAAAGATGGCCAAAGACAGTGAGAGACGTAGTCGTAGTGTCACGGACTGACCAACATGTAGCCGACTCCACGAACTGTGCGAAGTAGCTTGGCTTCTCCAGGGTGTTCAAGCTTGCGGCGTAGGTAACCGATATACACGGCGAGATTTTTTGAGTCAGGACCAAAGTCGTAGCCCCAGATTCGGTCGTAGATCACGGTGTGGCTCAAGACCTTGTTGGCGTTGTGGGCCAAAAGCTGGAGCAGGTCGAATTCGGTCTTCGAGAGTACTAGCTCTCGGTCGTTGCGAAACGCGCTTCGAGCGGACTCGTTCATTACAAGGTCTCCAAGTGTGATCGTTGAACTCGGCTCATCGTAGGTCCTCCGTCGGAGGAGCGCTCGTAGGCGAGCGAGAAGCTCTTCGAGAGAGAATGGTTTCGGTAAGTAGTCGTCAGCTCCGGCATCAAGCCCAGATACCCTGTCGGAGAGTTCTGCTCGTGCAGTCAACATCAGTAGCGGAGTGTGGTCATGACGCGCGCGGATGCGTCGGCAAACTGTGAGACCATCGACGTTGGGCATCATGAGGTCTAAGACAATCACATCTGGCCTGTTGTGCTCGAGAGCCTGCAGGGCCTGCATCCCATCGTTAACGGCGTTCACGTTGTAGCCTTCGAGACGAAGAGCGAGTTTGATAGCGTCACGCGTAGCACGGTCGTCTTCTGCGAGCAAGATCGATGCGCCGTCGGATGAAAATGTCGACATAGCTCTTCACTACCTCAGCTGGGTGAGAGCTTGGTAAGAAGCTGCTGTGGCTTGAGATCGCTGGGCCACGTAGATGTGCAAGTCTCTCGTTCAGGCTACGGCAAGGATGAGAGTGGGCGATTTAGCGAGTACCGGGATGGTTTGCTAGCTGCCGGCTGTGTTGGGACACGTTTGCATCTGGACGGTGGTATCGAACGATGCAATCGTTCTCCTATCGCTCGAGATCAGCGAGTTGGATCTACGTAACCGCGGGAGATTGATCGGGGCGAGACATGCTTGGCGTTGTGTTGAAGTTTACTCGAGTCCGACGGATCGCGCTCTTACCGAACTCCTACCTAGATAGCGCATAGCTCTTGCATTGGGATACCAAGCTAGGGATCGTTGCGCGCGACGGTTACGTCGAAGCGACGTGGAGACTAGTGAGAAAGGATCACATTATGGATAAACGAGTCCGAATACGACGTACGAAGCAGGTCATCTCTATGGTGGCGCTCTCAGGGGGCTTGGCTCTCGGTGGGTATGGTATCGCCTCGGCTTCGACGCCGTCGACGACAACAATGTCCTCTGGTGCGTCAACCTCAGCGCCTGCAGCACCGACCCTTCCTCCCGGCGGTGGGGCGTGGAGCCAGGGAATCGTCGGCGG
>JBMFXG010000176.1:0-5269 GCA_049964535.1 Acidimicrobiales bacterium
TAAGTGACGAGCAACCTCGGCAACAGTTTTGCCTTCGTTCAACATCTTGTCGCCCTCGGCAAGCTTTCTGATCACCTGCTCTGGGGTGTGTCGCTTGGATTTCATGGTCGTTTTCCTCCATATCTATTCTGGAGGCAAAACTCACATATCGGGTGGGTTAGTTTTTGGGGAGCTCCTCAGGAGGGATGAGCGGAGCCAAGTGACGAGATCAGGTGCTTGGGAGACCCAACCAGTGCTTATGCGTCGACCAGTAATCGTAGTTGCCTCCAAATGGCGATCACGAAGATGCCCGAACCGTAGAAAGCAAACCAAAACGCACCGGTCACGCCAAAGCGATTCGCAATTAGACCTCCTAAAGCCGCTCCAATAACGAGGCCGCCGTAGAGACCAAGACTGTACACGCTACTGACACGTCCCTGCAGCTCAAGCGGAACGGCTCGCTGTCGAACGGTGACCGAGGTTGAGCCCCAGATAAAAGCGTGAGCTCCGAAGATCATCATCACTACGGTAGCAACAATAGGGCTCGTGGTGATCGCAAAGCTCAAGTGCGTGAGCGTCTCCACAATAAGTCCCACCCGCAAGATATTTCCAAGACTCACCTTCTTCGTGAGCCACCCGTAACTCAGCGTTCCTACGATGCCACCTACGGCTCCAGCGGCAGTAAGGATACCGTAGCCCACAGATCCAAGATGGAGCCGCTCCTCGGCAAAGAGCACAAGGAGAGACCACGCTGCCCCGAAGGTGATATTGAAGATAAATATGGTGAGGAGCAGGGTTCGAACACTACCGTGGTGAACAATCCAACGGAACCCAGTCATAATCTCCGCACGAATGTGACTCGGAGCTACCGTCGGAGTGCGAGCAGGCAGGCGGATTCGAGCTATCAAGACCGCTCCGAATCCGACCAGGATCCCTTGACCGACGAAAGGGAAGGCGACACCAAGAGAAAACAAGAACGCACCGATTGGTGGGCCAGCGAGTTGATTGAGCGTTACAACACCAGTCAACCTCCGGGAGTTGCCAAGTGCGAGATCATCACGCTCCACGAGCGACGGGAGTATTGAGTTCGAAGAGGTGTCACTGAAGACCTCGGCGACACCTAGTAGAAACAGCACCAAGAGCACGATCGAGATGTCGGCCCAACCACCAAGGATCACTGCGGCAAGGGCCAGAAGGAGTCCCGCTCGCACTAGCTCGACGAAGACCGTTATCTTGACACGATTGAAACGATCTGCAAGTACTCCACCGAAGAGACCGAAGAGAAGCCATGGAAGACGCTGAAGGAGCAATGCTAGGGCAACAAGTGAAGCATTGTGGGTACGCGACGCCACTAGGAGAGGTCCGGCCGCAATAGCGAAGCCGTCACCGAGGTACGCAGACCATGAGGAGATGATGAGTCGACGAAAACCAACTCCTAGTCGAGCGGGGAAGAGGCGCTCAAGAAGTTGTTGCATCCAAGTACTCTAACCTACCCCACTCTGGCCGCCACTTAGGGTGTGAGCCGTAGCACTCTGACGTTCCAGGTGCCATTTCTCGCGAACCATTGTCGTGCTAGATGAGCCACACAACAAAGTGGGCTGCACACACAACACGCATCGCTAAAGCGACCATACTGCTAAGTGCAATCACAGCTACCTACGGCGACAGTAGGTGACGGGAACTACGAGGTAGCGGCAACAGCTCTCGTCAGCGCTCTGCGCATTCACGATCCGCACGAACGGCATTGTGACGTTGAGGAATTCCCACGATAGCGCAACTAAGGACAGCACAGCGCCGTAACGATCTCTGGTACTTCCTCCAGAGGCTACGAAGATCACAGGCCATGCGAAACGCTACGGCTCGCTCCTGCAAACATGATCTCGCAACAACGATCTGATGGGCATTCAACCCGAAGGACCCTCCGCCCGCAAGTGGAGATACCTAGAGGACAAACTGCTCGTCTCATCGGCCATAGACGACCTTCACACCGTCAGATGCGTACCTCAAAACCCTGCCTCGGGTTATAAGACTCGAACTCTCCCCCATCCCTGATGAGTTTTCGGGCGACCCACCGTCTCGCTCTCTTAAATGAGCCGGGCGCAGGAAGGAAGCGGAGAACTACACAGTCAAACCCGAGGCTACAGGGGCTTCCTGCCACCTATATCCGTCACCCCCGGAACAAGTCGGCCACGTTCACCGTGGAACACTTCTGGGTCCTCGGTTGCGACGCCTACGCCACTATGGCAAGCTGTAAGAGGGTAAGCGTGGATTACCATTGCACGCCTGGATGGGATCGTAAGAAAGGCATGGAATCAAGGCCCTGACCTCTCCAACTCAATCCGGACGACATATCACTCGCACTCTGAAGTTGGCAACCGCATCACTTTCACCCTTCCGATCCGTGGTGTACTAGCCACCTCTGACGTCGACACCAAAGAGTGCAGCAAACAGGTCGCCTCGCAGGCGCCTCTCAATCGGAGACGAGCCTCAGAGTGTTATATCGTCCGTCGGTGGGTTACGTGGGTCGTGATCACTCAAGAGTTACGAACCGTTCAGTGCATCCTCGTCGAGAAGATCGAGGAGCAAGGTTCGAACACGAGCGTCAATATCGGCGACGATGGGCCTTACTTCTTCGACCGGAAGACCCGCTGGATCGTTGAGCTCCCAATCGAGATAGCGCTTCCCTGGATAGTAGGTACAAGTATCTCCACAGCCCATAGTTACGACAACGTCAGCTTCCCTTGCATCATCATCCTTTAATGGCTTCGGGAACTCCCTCGAGGTGTCGAGACCGAGTTCGTGGAGCACTGCAACCACCGATGGGTTTAGCTCTTCTTTCGGTTCAGAGCCAGCAGAGCGCACATCGATGCGACCCTGCGCATAGTGATCGAGCAAGACCTTCGCCGCAAGACTACGACCAGAATTGTGCACACAGAGAAACAGAACGACCGGCCTGTCCTTCATCGAGCTACCTCCTGATTGAAGTACCTTCGTCTTGCCCAGAGTGCGACGTACACGAGCGACACGAGAACTGGCACCTCGATCAACGGTCCGACGACTCCTGCGAGTGCTTCACCACTCGTCACACCGAAGACCCCGATCGCAACAGCGATTGCCAGCTCAAAATTATTACCAGCGGCGGTGAAGGCAAGTGTTGCCGTTCGCTCGTATCGAAGCCCAAGGCGTCGTCCGAGGAGAAAGGCACCGAACCACATAATCGCAAAGTACGCCAACAACGGGAGTGCGATTCGAGCTACATCACCCGGGTGGGTTGTGATGGTGTGGCCTTGAAGGGCGAAGAGGATGACGATGGTGTAGAGAAGCCCGTAGAGGGCAAATGGGCCTAGACGAGGTAGAAATTTCTCCTCGTACCAGGTACGTCCACGAGTCCGCTCTCCAATAAGCCTGGTCAAGAATCCGGCTACAAGCGGTATTCCAAGGAAGATTGCGACCGTCTCAGCGATCCGACCAACGGAGAGATGAAGTCCACGCGTTGGCAAACCAAGCCAGCCAGGAAGCGTAACCAGGTAGAAGTAGCCAAGAACCGAAAACATAAGGATTTGAAAGAGTGAGTTGAAGGCAACGAGAACTGCCGCAGCTTCACGGTCGCCGCACGAGAGATCGTTCCAAATCAGGACCATTGCAATACAGCGGGCCAGTCCCACAATGATCAGGCCTGTGCGGTAGGCAGGTTGATCCGGTAACAAGAGCCAGGCAAGGGCAAACATGACGGCTGGACCCACGATCCAGTTCAGAATCAGCGATGAGATCAGCATTCGAAAGTCACGCGTGACCGAATTCAGTTGGCCATAGCGAACCTTTGCTAGAACTGGATACATCATCACGAGTAGACCAATGAAAATAGGTAGCGACGTCCCCGAAGTCACTTGCACCGCGTTCAGACTTCGATTGAGATTAGGCAAAGCTCGGCCCAAACCAATACCGATGGCCATGGCCGTAAGAATCCAGACCGGCAGAAACCGATCAAGAAAGGATAGTCGACTCATGATTGGTTCCTCAGACCGAACCCCTGGAGATATCGAGGAGGAAGCGAGGTCACTCACGAGCTAGGCCCCCAAATCAGAGGGATCGCTCACATCAACAGGCACTGCAGCGCAATCAACGTACGCTCGTTCAGCGAGGATCGTTGATCCAATGAGAACCTCACTAGTCTGGAAGTCGCTATCAACCAGCCGATCCCGGCACAAGATCGACAAATCCTCCAACTGAAGGACACCCGTCTCGAAGAGAGCGTCCGACCTCTCACGACCTACGGAGGGGGTCTCGCTATCTGCATTGAGACTACCCTTATCGCTGAGAGTCATATCTGACGGTTCAGTCGCTCGCTGCGCCGTGATCTCCTGACGTACAACTGAGAGCAGGGGTCGATGAGCTCGAGCCGTGGGACGTCCTGCTTGCGTGGACTCATCGGTACGCAAGTTCGTGACACACACCAGCGTTGGAACTCTGGTGTGTGTCATCAGGGTACGCTGAACCCCATACATCGGCAACCTCCTGATATATTGATATCTATAAATATATTCACTGCAGCATCATAGTGACACTTATCAATAGGAGAATTTTTCGTGGATCAGGTGAATGTCGCTGTAGAGAAACTCGACGAGAGCTCGTGTGGCGGATCGATTACTACACCAATGCTGGCAAATGAAGAAGCCCAGGTACTTGCACAAGGCTTCAATGCCCTCGCAGATCCAATTCGACTACGAATACTTTCCATGCTCGGAACGGCTCCAGCCGGCGAGATCTGCGTCTGTGATTTCATCGTCCCACTAAGCAGAACCCAAGGAACGATCTCTCACCACCTCAAAATCTTGGCAGAAGCTGGCCTCGTCCACGGAGAACGGCGCGGAAAATGGGTCTGGTACTCGCTCGACCGCAAGCGGTTGGTCCAGCTTCGTAGTGCTATGGAGCTCTAAGTCACAGAGGTGAACGATTTCAACCTCACCGGCGTGTTCTGAACCTCTGGTCCGTTGGCAAGCTCATTACAAACGGTAGCGCCCTCTTACCTCTCGGGATTATCGCTCTCCCGTAGAGGTGGTCGAGCTCCCAGTTGAAGAGCGGATACGACGACTTCCGTGCGTAAGAGAGCGACTACGCGTGTCGTAGGACTTACGGAAGGGCACACCAGTCGCGGCATGACCGAGGAAAACCAAACTCCTTCTAACAACTATGACCAAAGGTAGAAGTCAAAGGTATCCATTCAGCCCCCTCCCATCGAATCCAACTCCTCCACAGCAGCCAAGCCAGATCCATTGACCTGACTGGGAGT
>JBMFXG010000177.1:0-5191 GCA_049964535.1 Acidimicrobiales bacterium
CATGGTCGTTTTCCTCCATATCTATTCTGGAGGCAAAACTCACATATCGGGTGGGTTAGTTTTTGGGGAGCTCCTCACCGAGAGGTCGAGAGCGCTCTCGCTTTGGCGTATCGTTTGGAGTGATCAAAACTTCGCGACTATACGGTCGAGAAGTGCCGCGCTGGGAGAGAAGGAAGACGATACGATAGCTTTCAGTGTTGAGTTTCGTCTTGGGCCAAGACGGGGAAGCTGGGGAGATGTCAGAGGTAACCGTTCTCGTAGTTCATGGCTTTACTGGATCTCCTCAATCTTTTGAGCTGCAGATCGCCAGTTTTGAAAGACAGGGTTATGAGGTCATTGCCCCGACGCTTCCTGGTCACGATAGCTCTCCTGAAGAGCTCGCCGAGCTTCGCTACGATGACTTTTATCGCTCTCTCCACGCCCGGTACCATGAACTCTCCGATCGCTCGAATCTCTTCGTCATGGGTCTGTCGATGGGCGGGACACTGCTCTGTGACCTTTTGACGAAGCACCATGAACCGGCGGGGGCCATCTTGGTTAATCCGCTGGTCGTTCCGCCTCACGAGTCGTACATCGCAGTTGTTGAGGAGATGCTCGAGGGTGGTACAGTCTTTGTGCCAGGGATTGGCTCGGACATCAAGAGAACAGATCGCTCCGAGCGAGCCTATGACCGAACCCCGCTTGCTACTGCTCGGTCGCTTTTCCGGGCAACCGAACTCCTCCAAGGTCGTCTCGGTGACATTACGACCAAGACCCTTCTGTTCTCCTCTCGAGAAGACCACGTAGTACCTGTCGAATCCGGCGAACTACTGGCTCACGTCTGCGGTGACCTTGTAGATCGGCGAGTCCTAGAGGAGAGCTACCACGTAGCAACGCTCGATTTTGATGCTGAGCGCATCTCGGAGGAGAGTATTGAATTTATTGAAACGTTAAAGCTCTGAGAGAGCCCTGTCGTTCGGTGTGATTGCATCGAGCTACTTTCATTCCGGAGCAGAATTCGGTGATCGGCCTGGCCCTCTGTATGATGATCTCGCATAGCCACTTGGTGTTGAACGTAGGATGGGTGCATGGCATTGAAGATCACGAGGGACGAGGTCGCGCACGTTGCGTTTCTGGCTCGTCTATTGATCGATCCCTCTGAGGTCGATCAATATGCTGAACAGCTTTCGAGCGTTCTTGAGCATGCGGCCGATATTGAGGCGCTCGAGTTGAACGATGTGGAACCGACCTTTCGGCCGATTCCACTTGAGAACGTGCTCCGAGAGGACGTTGTCACGGTGTCGCTGCCTCGAGATACGGTACTTTCTCAGGCTCCCGAAACTGCGCACAACATGTTCTTGGTACCGAAGATTCTGAGCGAGGCCCCATGACTGCCGACCCGTCGATCTACGAGGTCGCTCGTGCAGTTCAAGATGGTAGTCAGGCCTGTCTCCCCACGGTAGAGGCGATACTGGCGACTATTGCGGCTCGTGAACCAGAGATTCGTGCCTTCTTGTTCCACGATCCCGAGCAGGTGTTGCGAGAGGCCCAGGCGATTGACGACCGAGCTCGTGCTGGGGATGTTGTGGGTCCTCTTGCCGGAGTCACGGTCGCCTTGAAAGATAATCTCACCACCGAAGGAACTCCAACAACCTGTGCATCGAAGATACTAGAACATTGGGTGCCTCCGTACAGTGCCACAGCTGTCGAGCGCTTGCGTGCTGCGGGAGCAATCGTCATTGGTAAGACCAACCTCGACGAGTTTGCAATGGGGTCTTCTACGGAGAACTCCGCCTTTCAAGTTACGAAAAATCCGCTCGACACCACTCGAGTCCCAGGCGGTTCGTCGGGGGGCTCGGCCGCTGCGGTGGCAGCTCGATTTGCTCATGTAGCGCTCGGATCGGATACAGGAGGCTCGATTCGCCAGCCTGCAGCTCTCTGTGGGGTTGTGGGCTTCAAGCCAACGTACGGACTCGTCTCACGTTACGGACTCATAGCGTTTGCATCTTCGCTCGATCAGATCGGTCCATTTGGCCGATCTGTCGAGGATGCGGGTGCTCTTTTTGAGATTATTGCCGGTCACGATAGCAGAGACTCAACGAGTCTTGACCGACCCGCTCCTCAGGTCCTTGATCGTAAGGACCGTGGCGTTGAAGGTTTGAGGGTCGGCGTTGTCGCCGATCTGGTGAACTTCTGTTCTCCAGACGTGGTTCGACGCTGCCGAGAGGCGGCAGATGGGCTTGCACGGGCCGGTGCACTCGTCGAAGAGGTTTCGGTTCCAGCCACCACCTTGGGACTGTCTGCGTACTACATCATTGCACCCGCAGAAGCTTCTTCGAATCTGGCTCGCTTTGACGGCGTGCGGTTCGGGCTGCGAGAGGAGGGCGCCGATATGACGGAGACCTACGTCAAGACTCGGTCGGCCGGCTTCGGCGCGGAGGTAAAGCGTCGAATCATGCTCGGGACCTATGCCCTCTCCGCCGGGTACTACGAGGCGTACTATGGAAAGGCACAGCGAGTTCGAACTCTCATTATCAGGGCGTTCGATGAGATATATCGTCGATTTGATCTCTTGCTCTGCCCAACCTCTCCCACGACGGCATTTCGCACCGGTGATAAGGCCAATGACCCAATGGCCATGTATCTCAACGACGTCTGCACAATTCCATCGAGTCTCGCTGGACATCCTGCCATGAGCGTCCCCTTCGGCGAAGGGGACGATGGTCTACCAGTTGGAGTCCAGCTCTTAGGGCCGGCTCTCTCTGACCCTCTGCTCTTCCAGGCTGCATTCGTTCTGCAGGAGATGGCGAACGAGCACAAGCGGCTCTCTGCAGCTCGTTCGGATCGTACTGACCGTGGAGGTGATGTGTGAGCGGTAAAGATGACACGATGTTTGAAGAGATCTCTGATGCTTGGGAACTTGTGGTGGGTCTTGAAGTTCATACCGAGCTAAAGACCACGACCAAGCTCTTCTGCGGTTGTTCGAATCAGTTTGGTTCTGAGCCGAATACCAACATCTGCCCGGTCTGTCTTGGCCTACCAGGCTCGCTGCCCGTCTTGAATCGACACGCTGTTGAGCTCTCGATTCGAGTTGGTTTGGCCCTGAACTGTACGGTTCAGGCCTCTCTTTTCCATCGAAAAAACTACTTCTACCCTGATATGCCTAAGGACTATCAGATCTCCCAGTACGACCTGCCGCTCAATATTCGCGGTCACCTCGTGTTGCCTTCTGGACATCGTGTCGGTATCGAGCGCGCCCACATGGAAGAGGACACGGGAAAGAGCTCCCATCTCGGTGGTTCGGGACGCATCTCCTCGGCGTCAGCATCGCTCATTGACTACAACCGATCGGGCGTTCCTCTCGTTGAGATTGTAAGCGCTCCCGATATCCACACTCCGGAGCAGGCCCGAGAGTATGTCTCTGAGCTGCGTTCAGTGTTGGTCGCAGTCGGTGCCAGTGATGGAAAAATGGAGGAAGGCTCTCTTCGGGTCGATGCAAACGTTTCAGTTCGCCCGAGGGGGTCGACGGAACTTCGGACACGATGCGAGATAAAGAACTTGAACTCGCTTCGTTCCTTGGGTCGCGCAATAGCCCATGAGGCGAACCGACACATTGCTCTCTACGAGAGTGGTGAGAGTCCGACACAACAGACTCGATTCTGGGATGAGAGTGGTCAAGTGACCGGAGCGCTGCGAACGAAGGAGGAGGCGAACGATTATCGGTACTTTCCCGAGCCAGATCTCGTACCGCTTGCTCCAAGTCAAGAGTGGATTCAGTCGATTCGGGACGCTCTCCCGGAGCTGCCGCAGGAGCGTCGCGAGTGGGTGATGGATCTCTGTGGCGAAGTAACGACCAACGACCGCATCGAGACCGCTATCTCCGATGAGCTCTACCCATTTCTCGTTGCGACCCTTCGATCCGGTCTGTCACCGCGACGAGTAGTTGCTCGCACGTCTAACGAGCTTGCTGCAGAACTGCCGCTGCCGAACTACTTCTCCACAGAACGCTTCGTCGAGATCTGTTCGCTCGAGGAGCGTGGAGAACTGACGCCGACGCAGGTGAAAACTCTCTTGACAGAGGCGACCCACGACGATGCTCCGATTAGCGAACTGATAGCTCGACTCGGTCTGGTTGCAATCTCGGCGGACTCACTGGCGGAGATTGTCAACTCGGTGATCGAAGAGTCTCCGGCTGAGTGGACTCGTTTTGTTGAGGGCGAGCAACAGCTCCGTGGGTTTTTGGTCGGCAAGATCATGAAGGCCTCGAAGGGCAAGGCAGACGGCAAAGTGGTTGGTGAGATGCTAGCTGAACGAGTTTCGGCCGCAAAGAAGGTCGGGTAGCGTCTCTCCAGCTTCGCCTCGAGCGAAACCAAAAGAGCGAAGACGAAGTACGGACTGTAGAACAATGGTCGATGTGGTAGCGGTGTGGGACCACCGAGAAGAGGAGTGGAGTATCAGTGGTGCAGGAGAACGATGTGAAGATCAGAAGCTTCGAGGTGACCGAGGGCTTTCGCAGAGCACCTGCACGCGCCATGCTCCGTGCCGTTGGCATGAAGGACGAAGACTTCTCAAAGGCTCAGATAGGCGTTGCGTCCTCTCACAACGAGGTGACTCCTTGTAACCTGCCACTCGGTCCGCTCGCGGCACATGTCAAAGACGGCGTCTTTCAGGCGGGTGGTTTTCCGCTTGAGTTCACGACGATCGCGGTCTCCGATGGGATATCGATGGGTCATGAAGGCATGAGAGCTTCGTTGGTCTCTCGTGAGATTATCGCCGATTCGGTCGAGATCATGATGCACGCTGAGCGCCTCGATGCCTTGGTGACGCTTGCGGGTTGTGATAAATCGCTACCGGGGATGCTCATGGCAGCGGCGCGTCTTGATCTGCCTTCGGTCTTTCTTTATGGGGGTTCCATTCTCCCTGGCCACTATCGAGACCAAACACTCGATGTGGTCTCGGTCTTTGAGGCCGTTGGCTCTGTGGCGGTGGGTGAGCTCACTGAAGAGGAGCTTGGAATGATCGAACGCGCAGCCTGTCCAACGATCGGTTCGTGTGCTGGAATGTTTACGGCCAACACGATGGCCTCGGTGGGCGAGGCGCTCGGTATGTCACTGCCGGGCTCCGCATCGGCCCCAGCTGTCGACCGTCGACGAGAAGACTATGCGAGGGCTTCGGGCGTCGCCGTGATGGAGCTGCTTCGTTCGGGCATTAC
>JBMFXG010000178.1:0-5178 GCA_049964535.1 Acidimicrobiales bacterium
GTTCGAGACGGTCACCTAAATCATCGACGGCGTGTTCGACCATCAGGACTCCAACGGCGGCGGGCGGATCACCTACGGCGACACCCAATGGACGACCGCCGGGGCGGGAATCATGCATATCGAGACGCCTCCCGAGTTCCTGGTCGCCTCCGGCGGCCTGTTCTACGGGATCCAGCTGTGGGTTAATCTCCCGGCGGCGGAGAAGTGGAACCCGCCGCACTACCAGGACCTGCGGGCCAGCGCGGCCGCCCTTTTGTCCTCGCCCGACGGGGGGCGTTGGTGCGCGGGTCATCGCTGGCGAGGTCGCCGTCTTTGTCGACGGGTGCTTCTGGCACGGCTGCCCCGAGCACGGCCGTCGGGAGCATCGCACAAACGGCTGGTACTGGCCGAACAAGATCGCAGCCAACAAGGATAGTGATCGCGACACCGACGAGCGGCTGATCGCCGCAGGATGGATCCCGGTCCGGGTTCTGGGAGCATGAGCGGCCAGACGCGGCAGCCGACCGGGATGCCGATGCCGTCCGCCGGGACGCGGCAGCCGCATGACCTCAGAGTCCGTGCTGCGCGACTTCCGCGCAGTCGAAGGGATGAGCAGTGCTCTCATCGACGGCCAACCCGCTGCGGGCGGGGAGGTGTTGTGATCGTGGCTGACCTGCGTGCCGTTGACATCGCCGATGGTTGAGGGCGTCACGTCCCATGCAGACGGGGGGCGTTGGCTAAGAGACCGGTGGGGCCGGTGCGCGGTGTAGTGCTCGATGTACTCGTCACGGACTGCTTCGAGGTGGCGGCGGCCGAGGATGAGCATCCGGTCGAGACACGGGCGTAGCCGATGCGCAGTGCTGATGCTCCATGTGTCCGGATCTCGAAACTCATGTAGAGCCTGATCTACTGAGAACAGGATGCGAGAATGGTTTATGAGAATGCTTGCCGAACTCGGATTGTTACGTGGTTATCAGCGAGGCCATTCCTTCTCGGAATTCCTCGTTTGTGAGAGTCACTCCGCTTCGGAACCTGGGAGGAAAACCGTCCCGAGAATACGTCGCTTGCGTCCTACCTTTGGGGCATTCGACAATCGAGGCTGTATGACCGCGACCAGCTCCCGAGCAAGTTCTGCAAATTCTGAATCGTCGAGCCACATCCCAGCCAGGTTGTAGCTGACTCCATCTCGCAGCGGATCGAGAGTGCCCCGAGCGAGGTAGCGGTCGAAGTCCCCGATTAGTCCCGCTACATAAGCCAGGAATGCCTGGCGGTGCTCGTCGGGCGTCATCTTCTTCAGCTCGTGCAGGCTGATGCTCGCTGCAGCAGTTCGGAGCACATACGTCCGTTCGACAGCGCCACGGACCCGGCGCTCAGAGACGAGCGAAAGGGCACCGCCGTCAACCAGCCGTGCGACGTGCCGGTAGAGGCTCGCTGCTGGTACATCAGGCATTTCTTCTCGGAGCTGCGTGGTATTGAGCGCACGGTCTCCAAGAAATGCCTGCACGATGCGCAAGCGCACCGGATGGAGGAGCAGGTCAGCGCTGGTCATATCTTCCATTCTACCATACGGGTATCGATTATGATAACGTTCCTAATAGTGATATCAATGACAAGGAGCGTCTGATGGGTACAGCGGCACCAATCCTCGTTCTCGTTGTGGCCATCGCCTTTGCGGTCTACTGCCTTACTGACCTCGTTCGAGCTTCTGAGGTGCGCTACCTCCCGAAGTGGCTGTGGGGAATCATTATCTGTATCTCGATTCCTATCGGCGGCATCATCTACCTCGTAGGGGGGAAGCAACGGTGATCCAAGTCAAGCAGCTCACCAAGCGCTTCGGAACTGTCACTGCGGTGGATTGTCTGAGCTTCACTGTCCAGCCGGGACACGTCACTGGGTTTCTCGGCCCGAATGGTGCAGGGAAGTCCACCACGATGCGCGTCATCCTCGGCCTTGACGCACCAACGTCGGGGGCTGCCCTTGTTGGTGGTCGGCACTATCAGGACATCATCCGACCGCTCCACGAGGTTGGTTCGTTGATTGATGCGAACGCCGTTCACCCTGGACGCACGGCTTGGCTTCACCTGCTATCGATCGCCCAAAGCAACGGGATTCGAGAGAGTCGAGTCGCCGAGGTGCTAGAGATGACGGGTGTTGACACCGCAAAGGACAGGCGGGTCAAGGAGTTCTCACTCGGCATGAAACAGCGACTCGGCATCGCAACCGCACTTCTCGGTGACCCTCCGATCCTCGTCTTCGACGAGCCGGTCAACGGGTTGGACCCAGAAGGTGTCCATTGGATACGTGAGCTCTTCAAATCGCTGGCGAGCGAGGGACGCACCGTCTTTGTCTCCAGTCACCTGATGAGCGAGATGGCACTGACAGCCGACCACTTGATCATCGTAGGGCGAGGTCGGCTGTTGGCTGACACCCCTACGGACAAGTTCATCGGGTCTGCAGGACATCACGACGTGCTGGTGCGGTCGCCACGAGCTGACGATCTCAAAGAACTACTCACCTCAAGAGGTGCAGCCGTAGCCTTAGAGGACGACGGAGCGCTGGTCGTCACCGGAATGGACCCGTCAATCATCGCAGATGCCGCTTCATCGCAAGGAATTGCTATCCACGAGCTGGTCCCCCGTCATGCCTCCCTGGAGGATGCATATCTGAAGCTTACGAGCGACAGTGTCGAGTACCGAATGGGTGGAGAATCGCCTGAGGGAACGGTGACCGGATCATGAGCACCACACCGGCGAATGTGCAGGTCGACCCATCTCTACCAGTCCGAGCACGGGACATTCTTATCTCCGAGTGGACCAAGCTTCGCTCGGTCCGATCCACCTTCTGGACGCTCTTGATTGCAGCGGTCACAGCAGTTGGTGCGAGTGCAGTCCTCGCGTTCTCCACCAGAGGGTCCGGGAAGACGCCATTCGATCCCCTGGGATCGGTATTCGTCGGGTGGCTTGAGTACCCGGTGCTTGCCGTCGGCGTGCTCGGGGTCCTGGTCTTCACTTCCGAGTACAGCACTGGTCAGATTCGGACAACCTTTGCCGCAGTGCCACGCCGTCGAGCCGTCCTTGCTGCCAAGGCTGGAGTGATGGGGATTGTCACTCTAGTACTCGGAGAGCTGTTTGCCTTCGCTTCGTTCTTTCTCAGCGAGGCGATCCTGTCCGGCCACAAGAACAGCTTGTCGATATCGCACCCTGGCGTACTCGGTGCTGTCTGCGCAGCGGGTGTCTCACTATTTGCCGTCGCCATAGTCGGTGTCGGCCTGGGAGCGATCATCCGCCAGACGGCAGGAGCCGTGGTGGCCCTCCCAGCTATCATCTATCTTCCGCTCGTCGCACTCTCATTGCCAGCACCGTGGAGTGACAGGATCGGCGAGTTCACCATGCTCATGGCTGCGTATCAAACGGTATCACTTCACCCGCTGTCCGGCCTTCTCTCACCGGGGCTTTCCATGTTGGTGCTTCTAGCGTGGTCTGCCGTACTGTTGCTGGTCGCAGGAGTCATAATTACTCGCCGGGATGCGTGAGTTCCCGGGCGCGGTTGCTTCCTGCAGCTAAACCCCCGTTTGCGAGATCGCGGGTCCGCTCACGGTGCCGGGATGTCGAGCCATGGCGCGACGGTCTCGCATCCGAACTCCTCGGGAGCCACGTCACACATGGTCTCACAGAACTGCCAATGATGCCCGGCAAGGTCCGCCATCGTGAAGTCGCGCTCGCCGTACTCACGATCAGTCGGCGGTTCCAGCACGCGAGCGCCGTAGGTGCGAACCCGCTCAAACTGCACATCGACATGCTCGACTTGCACCCTGATTGTGTGAGTCACTGAGCCACGGGTCGGTGAGTCGTCACGGCCGCTGCCGTCGGCGACGATCATCGCTCCGTCGTCGCCGATGCCCAGTTGCGCCCGATGGCTCTCGCCGATCCGCGTTCGTTCGACGAAGCCGAACGCCGTGGTTAGCCATACCACCGCTTCCCGAACGTCGGGGTAGTAAAGAATTGGAACCACCGTCGTTGGGGGAACGGCCCTGTTTCCATTCATCAAGTCATTCCTCCAAGCGGACCGCGAGCGATCTTGTCGAGTTCTTGCGTGAGTTCACGCATGTGACAGGGGCTGTTGATTACAAAATCCTCCGGCAAGACTTGGGTTTTAAAGCCTTGGCCTTTTTGGGCTGTCGGCGGTTTGTGTACGAAACCGATGAAAACTCCTTAATCTTCGAGCTGGCTTTCCTCTGCTCCACCCACCCGTATGCGGCATCCGGCTCGTCTCGGCTCACGAACTGTGAGCTTCAGCTTGATCCGAGGATCGAGCTCTTGCATCATTCCTTCCAAGAGCCCAAGATGGAGTTGGCAGACCGTGCCTGGATCTACCGAAGCAACCTCCACATAGGGGCAGCATTCCAGCACGAACTCCAATCCTTTGTCGGATCGGCTTAGCCTTGGACTGAAGCCTTCGATATCGAGACTGTCGTGGAGAGCTTTAAGCGCGCTCGGCTTGGGACCCTTTGACCTTCGAAGCCGCCTTTTGCCCGCTTCTTGCCCAACATCTCTGGCGGATCGTTTCGATTTCAGGATTTCTGCCATGAGGATGGCAACAGTTTGGTAGGGCCCCTCGGTGTTCCAAGTACCCGGAACCTGGGGGCTGATGGAGTAAAGCAGTCTCGGGCGGCCTGGTTTCGAGCGAGTCTCAAGCTGATCGATGACCAACTGCGCGTCTTTGAGCACGGCCAGATGCTGTCTTACCGCATTGTGGTTGACCTGAAGCAGTTCAGTGAGCTCATCGACGTAAACCGGACGCTTAGCCTCATCTATGTAGCGAAAGATCCGATATCTCGTCGGGTCTCCCAATGCCTTTGCCTCTCTCAGAGTTGCGTCGATCTGCGGGTTCACATCGTTCGCTTTGCGAAGCTCCGATTTTTCTGTCATCATTTTTCTAGTATATGCTAGAAATTAGTGAGCGTGAAATCAAAATTGCACGTTTTCAAGAGGAGTTAATCTGATGATAGCAACAGAGGAAGAGGCCTATGAAGCCATCTTGGCTCACCATGCGGCCCTAGACGAAGATGTCAAGCGGCGCGTCCGGCTCATCGTCGGCGCAGATGAAAGCGAGTCCGACAACTCTGCAACTGCAGAGTTGATCAAGTACTTAAATGCCGAGGTGGTGCCCCATGCGATATCCGAGGAGCACACGATCTAC
>JBMFXG010000179.1:0-5172 GCA_049964535.1 Acidimicrobiales bacterium
AAAAGGTAGCGTGATCTCGTCCCATGAACGTCCTGCGAAGGGCCCAAACGCCTGCGCTAGATCGCCGAGTACCGTCAGAGAACCTGAAGGGCATCGCTTCGCAAGCATCCTTGCAGCCATCGGCGAGAGATCTTGCGCCTCGTCAATGACCATATGTCCGTAGGTGACAAGGTCATCATCTCCGTCGAGCAGAGTACGAGCCTCATCGAGCAGCGGTACATCCTCGAGAAACCAGCTGAACTGCTCAAGTGGCTCTGCAGCTGTGTCGCTTAAAGCCTCCAGCTCACTCTCTGAAAGCATCGACGAAGCAGCAAGTTTGAGCAAGGGTCGGTGGGTCCAAAGGTCATAGAGAAACTCAAAGCTCGTGAGCCTTGGCCAGATTCTCTCGACGACACGCTGGAAGTCATGAGACCTGCGCAGGGCCTCCGCCACCTCCGCCTCGACGTCTCGATCACCTTCTCCCGGCAGGACCGTCGCCGCCATCTCTTCTTTGAAGCTTGCTAGTCGAACGATATTCGACTCAGGGTCAGCATCTTTAACGAGTTCGCCATCACGGACGTACGAACGTGCCAAGATCTCAGCAAGCTTCGCCTCCACGAGGCGGCGTTTCGGATTGTGAGGACCCGGCCGACGCTTGGCCGCAGCAACGATCTGAGCGGTAATGTGCGGTGTTACTTCTAGATACCGAGCTCCGAAAGGCACGGAGATCACTTTGCGGAGAGGTCGCTCTCGATCAGAGATCGCCTTCGCCAAGACATCGACCATGACTGCGCTACCTTTCAGGCCCGCGCGAACTGGAGTGTCTGATTCGGAGATTCCCTGGCCTGTCGTAGAGGCGACGCCCTCAACCGTATGGAGCTCAACTCCACTCTCGCCCAATGAAGGAAGCACTTGAGAGATGTAGCGGACAAATGACGGTGACGGCCCGACAACCAGGAGACCTTGACGCTCGAAACGCCATCGATGGGTATAAAGAAGATATGCCGCTCGATGGAGTGCTACCGCTGTCTTCCCCGTTCCTGGGGAACCTTGAACCACCACCACACCAGGCATCTCACGTCGGATAACTCGATCTTGTTCACTTTGGATCGTCGCCACAATGTCGGCCATGTGAGCGGACCTGGGTCGTGAAATGGCAGCAAAGAGCGCTCCGGCACCTCGCATCTGGACGATGTCATCTACCGAATCATTATCCCGACCGTCGAGCTCTGGCCCCCGACGATCGGAGTGCAGCACCTCATCCTCAAGAGAGACCAATCTTGAGCCCTCGCAGAGGAAATGCCGACGACGCCACAGTCCCATCGGATCTTTACCTGTTGCGCGATAGAAGGCTTCGGCAACGGGTGCCCTCCAATCGACGACGAGTGGTTCCATGTCCTCACCGGTGATCGATAGTCGACCTATATGGAAGGTCGATCCACTGAGGTCGGAATCGACTTCTTCGCTAAAATCGATACGACCAAAGATCAGGGCCTGATCACCAACTTCGAGGGATTCGAGACGGGCCAAAGATGTCCGTACCACGACATCGCGCTCAGCGCGCGATTGTGGAGTGCCACCTCTTCCGAGGTCTAAAACATCTTCCATGGTGGAGCGCGTCTGAGCTTTCAACTGCTCAAGACGCCGATACGCACCCTCGATAAAGGCCGCCTCTTGCACTAGGTCTGGACTCGTCACACAACCTCTCAGCTATCAACTGCAAATTCGACCGTAAAGAGCTTAGGCTGATACAACAACATGACACAGCGCAACAGCTCACAAGACTCATCAACTCTGCAGCAATCTCCCGGAATCTCCAACTTCCTCGCAGCAGCGCGCGGGGGATCTCCGTCTGTCACTCCAATCTGGTTCATGCGTCAGGCCGGACGAGCCCTGCCGGAGTATCGGAAAATAAAAGGGGTCGGGAGTCTCTTGGAGATCATTCGAGATCCCGCCCTCGTCGCCGAGATCACGCTACAGCCAGTCCGTCGCTACGGCGTCGATGCTGCCGTTTTCTACTCTGACATCATGGTTCCACTTCTTGGCGCAGGTGTGAGCGTTGAGATCGTTCCCGGCCGAGGTCCCGTCATCGAGAACCCCTTTCGTGAGGAGAGCCAACTCCACGATCTCAACATCGACGACCTCGCAGACAAGATTCCCTTCGTACCCGACGCCATCGCTCTGCTCCGTCGAGAGCTCAAGATCCCCCTCATTGGCTTTACTGGCGCCCCCTTTACAGTGGCCAGCTACCTCATCGAGGGAGGCTCGTCAAAGAACTACGAGAAGACGAAGAGTCTCATGCTCTCGAATCCCCCTCTATGGAACGGTCTCATGCAGCGCCTCACCGACTTAGCCATTGCACACGTCAAGCTGCAAGCGCAAGCTGGCGCTGAAGCAATCCAAGTCTTCGACTCCTGGGCCGGCTCCCTCGCTCCGAGACACTACGACCAGTACGTCAAGCCATTTAGCGCACAGGTATTTGCGGCTATACGATCGCTTGGAATACCCGGCATTCACTTCGGCGTAGGCACCTACGGCCTCATTGCATCCATGAGCGATATGGATCTTGACGTCATGGGCATCGACTGGCGAACACCGCTCCACGACGCACGTCAACGACTCTCGAGACCGGTGGCTCTGCAAGGAAACTTGGATCCCACGGCCTGTCTCAGCAGTAGTGAGGTAGCTCTCGCTGAGGCGCACAAGGTGCTCATCGATGCACAGGGTTCAAAGGGGTACATCTTCAACTTGGGCCACGGCGTCTTGCCAGAGACGAACCCTGACATCTTGCTGGCAATCGTTGACTTCGTCCATCGAGAGGGAGCTGCGATCGTCAATCCCTTAAACCTTTCTAGCAACCACCCCGAAACTCCGCCCTCAGGTAGATCATGAACCTCGCTATCGTCGGTGGCGGAATCGCAGGCCTCGCAGCAGCGGTCAAGAGCTATCAAAGCGGAGTCGAAGCTATCACCCTCTTCGAGGGGTCCGACCGGCTTGGTGGAAAGATTCGAACGAGCTGGTTCCTCGGACACCTCATTGAAGAAGGCCCGGACGCGTTCTTAACTCGAGAACCCTACGCCCTCGACCTCGCCACCTTGGTCGCTCCCGACAATGACTTCGTCTCGCCGAGTGCGTCAGCTGCGCTCATCGGCCGCTCTCACCGACTCTATCGTCTCCCCAAGGGACTCGTTCTCGGAGCACCGACGAGTGCCCACCAAATCATCCAAGCTGATCTACTTACCTTGACGGAACGAGCAAACGCCTTAGCACACTTCTTCCTGAGACCTCACGCCGAGCTATCAACTGACAATCTTGGATTGGCCACACGTCGTCGCTATGGCCGAGCCATTGAAGACTACCTCGTTGATCCGCTCGTCGGCGGCATTAACGCAAGCTCGATCGATCACACCAGCATGGAGATCGTCGCACCAGCGATCGCCAAGATTCTCCAATCGCGCCACCAATCGAGCCTCTCACAACCAACCCAGCCCGCTCGTCCACCTTTTCTCAGCGTACGAGACGGACTCGAGTCCCTCGTTGCGGCGTGCACGGGTCTCCTCATTGATCGTGGTGTTACCGTCAAGATATCGACACCAGTCAAAGCACTTGAGATACAAAACCGAGGCTGGGTGATCAGAACGAGTGCCGGAGATCAGCACTTTGACGCTGTAATTCTCGCCGCGCCACCTGCGCAATCAAGCGATCTCCTCCGAAATCTAGCGGCACCTGCCGCAGAGCTACTCCGAGGTATTCCAACCTCTTCCGTTGCCATCATCACCGTCGGGCTCGCTCGACCTCCCGTACGCATCGAAAGCGACACATCGGGAATCTTGTCGCCCGCACCGGAGAAGAGGTTCATTACAGCAGTAAGCTTCGCACATAATAAGTGGCCTCACTGGTGCGACCCCGGCACCGGGCTCCTACGCATCTCGGTCGGACGACGTTTCGACCTACGCCACACTCAACTCTCCGACGATGCCCTAGTCGCTCGAGTCATAGACGAAGCAAGCGGTCTCCTGAATGAAAAACTCGATCCGACCGAGACACGAGTCACTCGTTGGCCCTCATCATTCCCGCAGTTTCTACCCCATCACCGTAAGCGCATAGAGCTCTTGCAAGAAACAGTGACCTCGTTGCCCCCTCTTGCATTTGCCGGAGCGTACGTTGGAGGCTCGGGTATTCCAACGTGCATCAAGAGTGCTCATCGAGCGGTCGATCGGATCATCCGGACCACCTCAGATACCTGATTCACCGCGCAGCACTCAGGCCTGTGAAACTCCAGCCCCTTCAAACGTCGCCATCTCCGAGAGAGTTGCACAGGCAGCTTGGACAATTGGAACTGCAAGTGCTGCACCGGTCCCTTCCCCGAGCCGGAGAGCGAGATCGAGGAGCGGTGATAGCTCTAAAGATTGCAAAGCGATACTGGCTGCGGGTTCCGTTGAACGATGTCCAGCAATACAGTAATCACGGACCAGCGGCTGCAACCTAACGGCGACCACAACACCAGCAAGAGCGATTACGCCATCAATAACAACAGGGACATGGGAACTCGCGGCAGCGAGGATCGCCCCGGCAATAGCACCGATCTCAAACCCTCCTAAAGAGGCCAAAGTCCGTAGGGCGCCACTCTCTAACCCCTGTTCAGTAGCCGACAGACGAGCTAGAGCTTCTTCGATTACTGAGACCTTTCGAGCAAAGTGCTCGTCATCGATTCCGGTCCCCCTGCCCGTCACGAGCTGTGCAGAGCTGTGCGTCAGCGAGGCTATGGTCGCTGCCGACGCAGTCGTATTCCCAATGCCCATATCGCCGGGCACAATCAGGTCAGCCCCTGCTTGACAACGCTCTTTCGTAAACTCGAAGCCCACCTCGATACTACGTCGGGCCTCGTCAAGGGTCATCGCCGGACCTTGCGCCAAGGAACTTGTACCACGACGGACCTTCCGGTCCACCACGGCATTTGTGTCATCGAAATCCGTCGCCACCCCCACATCGATGACGTGCAGAGACGCACCCACCACCCGTGCTATCGCATTGATGGCCGCACCACCGCGAGCGATATTGAGGGCCATCTGCGCTGTCACTGACTGAGGCCAAGGAGTGACGCCATCGAGAGCAACACCGTGATCGCTGGCGAACAAGAGAATCTCCGGTCTTCGTGGCACAAGCGGTGGACACCGACGGGTGACCGCTGCG
>JBMFXG010000180.1:0-5165 GCA_049964535.1 Acidimicrobiales bacterium
CTGGCCACTTCGGAGATTTCGAAGTTAGCGCAACTCCTCTCCACCGGTGCAAATCTTTCTTGTTTGGTTGCTTGGCTGACCTACGCGGCTGGCATTCCCAAGAACGCATTGTCTTTCTGCAGCTCCGCCATCTCACGCCGGAGGCGCATCAGTTCTTGACGCTCAGCAGCACTCAGTGGCTCATCACCGGTACTTGATGCTGCTTCCATCCGCCGTCGTTCATCTCGTACCCACCGATAGAGTGAATCTTCGGCGATAGAGAACTCATTGGCGACCTCTGCCACGCTTCTCCCTGAGTCAATTACCCGATGTGCGGCCTCAGTTTTGAACTCCAGCGTGAATTTCCGCCTCGTTGCTCCAATTGTGACATCGGATCCACCAACATCGTAGGTTGGCATAACAGGTGTCTACTGAAACTGGGGAACCTCAGGTCTTGCCCCCCGCCACGTGACGCTGGCGCATCGTTGGCGAGAGCGTACCAGCGAAACGTCGGTAGTACTCACAGAACTGGGTGTAGCCATAGCCATCAGGATGGGTCTCTCGATACTCAACCCAGAGCAGCATGAGGGTCACGTGAGGACGTTTCAGCTCCCGATGAAGGTAGGGAAGATCAGGCATTGGCCTGGCCCCAACAGCTGACACACTAACCCCAAACAATCTGGACTCTAAGGCGTCGTTGTCAAACTCTTCAGGGAGCGGCCAACTCAACCCAGCTTTCTTTGCTCGCTTGACGTAGTCAGCTACCGTGCTCTTCGGTAGAGAGCAAGCCCGAGAGATCTCTCGGATGCTCCGATGCTCTGCGAGTGAGAGCCTGAGTCCTTCTCTGATTTGGCGCATCATGATGCGGGGCCGTGGCACAACTACCTCCTCGGAAACCTCTTGTCCGATTCAGTCTGGCTAGCTCCATGACCAACCCTGTCTCAGTGTCCGAAAACTCCGAAACGGGTGTCCGAAAACTTCCGAAATTTGCACACCAAACCTTGATCGTCTTCGTCACGGATGTCACCCTTCTTCCTTCTCGCTTAGAGGGAAGGGTACTTCCATCACCGATTGCTTCGCGAAAGACTTCGTTGTCTATCGCGCAAGATTCTGTTAGGAGGATCGCGAAAGACTCCAGTGTCCATCGCGATAGATGACGTAGAACTCACCACCGGTTCGCGCATGTCGTAGAGGGAGTAGTGCTTCCTCTGGATCGCCTCTCGTTGGGATGCCATCCGAGCGTCACGGATAGCCCGGTCCGATGGCGCTGGACTCGTCCTGTCACAGTCGGTAAAGGGGTGATCTGGAGCTGGACACAGATGTATTAATAGAAACCCACCGGTGCTCACCGAACTCATTGTCGCAATGGGCCGGGGTGGCTGCAGATACATCTTCTATCGGCGGTCTAGCCCCGCCTAAAAACACCTGCCACCGCTTGCACAAAGAGTCGTTGGCTCGCCTATGTTCACGATGCTCCCTTCGCACCATCTTCCGATCTTCTGTTTCGTCGGTGGTGAGACCCGGTTGTTTCCGTTCTCCAGCTCGGCTTGCTTCACCCAGGCATGCAACGATTCGCCACCTACGAAGAGTTGACGAGCTGCACGTGCAATTACGTTCCCATCCACTGAAATCTCGAGCATGTAAACGTTCGCCACTTTGGTTGCTCCTGTCATCAGCTGAGGGAGATGCCTCTCCGTCCGACTCTCTTGTGCCATGTTCTGTTCTTACCTCCAAGGAATGGAGTCTTGAGCAGATCTAAACCGCTCCAACTCGATGTGATGATGACTCTTCCAGGACCGTACCCTGAATTGAGTGCTAGTGTTAGTTTGGAAAGTTTTCTATCGTTCTATGCGAGCTGGGTAAAGTCGCTCCTTTATGGTCCGGGCCTATGGGTGGTCGGTGGTGAGAGTAGCGTTTCCACGGGCTTTCCTAAGATCTAAATCGATTGATACGGGATGATCCCAGAGCTTTGTGGTTTAAGAATGGAGTGAGAGTGGGGGATTGGAAAATTGAGGAAGGCCGTTTCCAACTCGGTGACCTTCCCGTGGAGTCGGGCGGTATTATCCGCTCTGCTGAGTTGGCTTGGCAGTCGCATGGCGTGATCAATGCTGCGCGTGACAATGTGATTGTCTACCCATGCTCGTACACGGCTAGGCACGAGGATCTGGCTTGGTTGATTGGTCCGGGGCAGATTCTTGATCCAACGAAATACTTCATTGTGATACCGGATATGTTCTCGAATGGTCTATCGAGTAGCGCTGGTGATGATCCCCGATTTCCGGACTTAGTCACAATGGGCGACAATGTTAGGGCACAGTATCGGCTCCTTACCGAGTATTTCCAGGTCTCGACCGTTCAATGTGCATACGGCTTCTCTATGGGAGCGGGACAAGCGTACCACTGGGCTGCCCTCTATCCTGAACTCGTCGAGCGAGCCATTGTGGTGTGTGGAAGCGCTCGTACGTCCGATCACAACAAGGTTTTTCTCTCTGGACTGCTGCGGACGTTAGAAGCGGCACCGGAGTATCGAGGAGGCGGCCAGTTCTCGGCGGAGCCTGTAAAGTCATTGATCGCCTTTGGCCATATCTATGCAGGGTGGGGTCTGAGTCAGGACTTTTATCGAGCAGGTCTCTACCGAAGCGCTCTTGGGGCACCAGATCTCCAGTCTTTCTTAAAGACAGATTGGGAGGGCTCCTTCTTGTCGCATCGAGCAGCAGATCTCTATGCACAGGCCAAGACTTGGTATCACGCAGATATCAGCGCGCGAGCTCCGTTCGACGGTGATCTCGCGGCGGCGCTTGCGAGTATTCGTGCCCGAGTGCTCTTGCTTCCAAGCGAAACCGATCTCTACTTTAGAGTTGCGGACAATGAGGCCGAGTTGACTCACCTACGTTCAGGAGAGCTGCGTGTTATTCCGAGTATCTGGGGCCATAGAGCGGGAAGTCCTGCAGGCCTGGACCATGAGGAAACTTTTTTGAGGACCGCAGTACACGGGTGGCTGAACAGTTAACCGCACCTCTGTTGTGCTAGGTGTGACCTCAGTGGTTAGCCTACAAATGGCTCGTTGCGGCAATTCGAGCCAAATCCGGTTGAGCGGCTATTGCTCGGTTGTTGCGCTCTATTTCGCGGAATGAAATAGTAGGCATGGAGTTGGATACTGGTATGGTGCAACTACATTCAGTCGTGATCGAGTGTGACGTGGTGAAGCTGGGGTAATGGCTCCCTCGCTCACCCTTCAAGATCTCAGCCGACAGCGCCGTATCGGAATACTGTTTATCTGCTGTATGAGTCTGTTTATTGTTGGACTTGATAACACCATCGTCAATGTCGCCCTGCCGTCCATCGGTCGAGCCTTTCAGGCATCGGTTTCTGGACTTCAGTGGACCGTTGATGCGTACACGCTCGTACTTGCCAGCTTTTTGATGCTCTCAGGATCGACTGCGGATCGTATCGGTCGTAGGCGGACCTTTCAGTTCGGATTGCTGCTCTTTGCATCAGGTAGTCTCGCATGCTCCTTGAGTCCGAACCTCGGATTTCTGATCGCATTTCGCATGATGCAGGCTGTCGGTGGCTCGATGCTGAACCCAGTAGCTCTCTCAATTATCACGAATACTTTCACCGAACCGAGGGAGCGAGCACAAGCGATCGGGATCTGGGGAGCGGTCGTGGGGATCAGTTTGGCCCTTGGGCCGATCATTGGAGGGGCTCTGGCGAGCTCGGTTGGATGGAGATCGATCTTTTGGATTAACGTTCCAATTGGTATCGCTGCTCTTGTGCTCGCTGGAAAATTCATCCCGGAGTCGCGAGCGGCGCATGCACGACGGGTCGATCCGCCGGGCCAAGCACTAATCGTTGTGTTCCTTGGAACCCTGACCTATGGGATTATCCAGGGTCCAAGTAGTGGGTGGTTCTCGCTCTCGGAGGTCTCGATCTTTGCGATAGCGCTAATCAGCCTTGGTCTCCTTGGTGCAGTTGAGTTGCGTCGAAGTGAACCGCTTATCGACCTACGATTTTTCAGAAGCATTCCGTTCTCCGGAGCCACCATCGTTGCAATTGGTGCTTTTGTTGCTCTGAGTGGATTCTTGTTTTTGAACACGCTCTATCTCCAAAGCGTTCGTGGTCTCAGTCCGTTAGATGCTGGACTCGACACACTACCCATGGCGGCCATGTCAATAGTTTGCGCGCCACTCTCAGGTCGGTTAGTCGGTACGATTGGACCTCGATTTTCACTTCTCGTCGGCGGTGCAGGACTAGGACTTGGGGCATTACTGCTCGTGTTCTTGACTCCCACTACCTCTTTTGCCTACCTCTTTCTCGCGTATGTTATCTTTGGTATCGGCTTTGGTTTTATCAATGCCCCAATTACGAATACTGCAGTATCGGGTATGCCGAGAGCGCAAGCGGGTGTCGCTGCGGCGGTAGCATCGACGAGCAGACAGGTTGGTCAGTCGCTCGGTGTTGCAATTGTAGGTGCGCTTGCAGCAGTTGGGAGTGGATCACTTTTGGGTAAGGGGTTTACGAGTTCCACCCATGCAAGCTGGTTGGTAATGGTCGTTCTCGGTGCTGTTATCGTCATGCTTGGTATTGTGACCACTACGACATGGGCGAGGCAGACAGCTGAGCGTACGGCAATAAAATTTGGCCAATAGCGGGTCACTTCTATGAGCGGGCTGCTCTGTGTTGCGGGTATCTCTGTGGCGCATCGAGCAAAGAACCATGCCTACGTGTTTGTTATTTAGGAGTGCGTCTTGTTGTGAGGTCAGTACCCCAGCTTCGTTAGCGCTCGGTCTCTACGGAGTACCACTCAGGTGCGGGTCATCATCAGATTGGAGTGAGTAGCTCAAGTTGTGACATTGCCCGGAGGTTGTTCGTACACTTTCTTGATCAGACCTCGCATCGACTGTGGAGACTATAGATGCGCCTTCAATCCCGCTATGAGAACGTAGTTCGCATGTTGCTGCTACCTGTGATGAAGGGAGGTGTCGAGAGCCCCTGTTATCTCGGTAGTACGGTCATTCGTTTCAGACTCTCGACTACGTCGTAGATGGAGGGAGTGGGTGCGGTGAACGCTGCTTCGATACGTGCGAGGTCTAAAAAGGTGATGAGGGGTTGAGGGGTCCCCAATAGCTGATCCACTGTCTCTGTGAGTTCTGCCCTTGGTTATCGTTGTTGAGATTACTCCTCCT
>JBMFXG010000181.1:0-5124 GCA_049964535.1 Acidimicrobiales bacterium
TAGCCACGTTGTAGTGCCCTATTCACCGAGCCTAACCCAATGAGCTGGGAGTATTGGGGTTAGGATCGAAAGATGGGCTGAGGTCGCTGGTTGCCGCTCATTCGGATCTAGTGGGCACGCGTTCTTGAAGAGCTCGTGCCTGGAACGCTCTCAGGCTTCGGTGACTGAACATAGTTCGTTGCCTCGGTTGCTCGATGAAGTCTTCGGGAGCATCTCACGGTGACCGTCTCTGGAATGTTCGGTCGGTAGTTGTGTCGGAGGTTTCACTCTGATGCGCTTCACTCTGATTAGCGTCACTCATTCTTCCTGCTCTCAGCGCTCTTCACTGCCATTGGGTAGGTAGGCCTTCCGAATTCGAGAGGCCTAAATCTCAATACGTTAGGCGACTACAACATCGATCCTGAATCGATAGGTTGCATGAGGTTATTCGGAACGTGGTCAGTGCAACGTCGAATCGCTTCGCTCGGCAATGTCACGTGCAAGTTCGCGTAATTCCGTGCAATTCAAACGTAGTCCGACGCGATTAAGCAGGACCACTGCGCTTAACGACATAGCGCTAGCGGAAGGTTTCAAGAGTTCTAACGGCTGAGTCTCAAATATCGTTGCCTTCTTCGCACGCATATCGAAAAGATTATAGTTCTGGATGATTGCCCAGAATTCTCCGTGTGCGATCCCAGAATAGATCAGGTAGTAGCCAACCGAATCTGCGGACGGAAACGGCTCATCGGCAGTGTCCTTTTTTGCCAGTAGCATCTCGACAAGGGAACTGCGACTAGGAAGTTTTTGTAGCGGCTGAGAGTCTTTTTTCCCGTCGATCTCGATAAACTCGTTTGCCGCCAAGACACCCTCTCGCTGACAGGCCGCTTGTAAGTAATGGACGATTACATCGGTAATATTCCTCAACTTTGAACCTCTTTGCTTCATGTCAGCCGCAATGTCGGGGTAGCTTTCATCAAGCGTGTTGCTCTGAAAGCGGTCAGAGGTCTTGCTTGTCGTCACAAGGCCTGCTCGCCAATATCGCGCCATTCTGACAAATCGTTCCCGCTCGCTCTCGGGTTCGAAAACCCAATACACCTGCGATGCTGTTTCAAGAGCGGTTCTGCACAATATCATCGCGCCTAGCGGAAGTTCACCTGTTTGAAGCAGGAGCGTCATCTCGTTTGACACCTCGGCCAGATATGCAAACGCCCGCTTCGCTGTAAAAATGAGCAGATGATTTACCTTGGTTTCATGAAGCGGAGGTAATTGAAGTCGCGCGATATGTTCATCTATGTGCCAGGTCGTCGATAAAGCGTGGGAAAGCGCAGAACTGATGTAGGCGAGTAACTGCATAATTCGCTCTCGTTCAGTCAGCTTCTGCATCAAACCTCCTTTGTTGTCGATGCCCGAGCTCCTGTAGAACCAAGCTCCCAAATAGCCCGAATGCAACTCCTGGGCATGGAGGCGAATGCCCATCAAACAACGATCGTCACACGTTCATCAAAAGCCCGTAGTCGATGCTACTCAACCAACACCGCATCTCGTATCTCGACAGCATCACGAGAGTTCGATGCGCCAAGGCGAGCTTGTGCCAGACTCTTCTGAGGGCCTTCCTCGAGCTAGAGCCACGGGAGGAGCGGATCAACACAGAGTCCTCTGAGGCGAGCTCTTTGGAGATGGCGTCGTCCGTCACAGCTGTATACGGGCGATTCGACTCAGGATGGCTTATAGTTAGCCGGCTCACCTCAGCAAGAAGGGTCTGAAGCGTGTCTGAATCTCGCTATTCCCTTCGACTCTCGGCGGCTGGAACATCATGGTGAGCCCATAACGAGCTGTGCTGGCGACGCGTGGAACTGGACGGATACCACTACCACACCCGGTACTGCTACCGTACAAATATGGTGACTCGACTCTCTCTCGACGATCTCGTCTCCGGTGGTGGTGTTGATAGAGACGCAATGAGTTCCTGGATCAATCGGAATCTCGCGGGTCTCTTTCTGGAAGGTCCTGATGCAGCTGTGGTTGCCAAGGATCTCCTCGGTGGTCAATCTCAAGCAGATCTCGCTCTGGCTCGATTAACGGTCACTGGATACGCTCAGAGACGGAGTCGCGTGAGTCCGGTGACGGAGCGTGGAGCAACGATGCTCTCGCCGTATATCCGCCATGGACTCCTCACTCTGCAGGAGGTCTACGACGCGGTCTCTGACGTTCCCGCAAAGGATCGAGATCGCTATGTTGATGAGCTACTGTGGCAAGAATACTCACGTCACCTGTATAACCATGTGGGGCCAGCAATGCGAAGCTCTCTGAGATATGATCGGGAGGCTTTTTCGCTTCGCGACGACGAGCGACCCGTCGAACTCGAATCCTGGGCTGACTCCCCAATGGTCTGCCTGCGGCGTGTAGAGGAGGAGCTACAGCAACGAGGTTGGATCGTCAATCAAACTCGGATGTGGTATGCCTCGCATTGGGCGGTGCGCTGTGGACGTTCACGTGTCTCTGGAGAAGATCACTTTTTTCGTCATCTCCTCGATGGGTCACGAAGCGCTAACGGACTTGGTTGGCAGTGGGTTAGTGGGGAGATGACGGGCAAAGTCTACGGATTTTCTAGATCTCAGGTTGAGCGCCAAGCCCCTGACTGGTGCTCGCAGTGTTCCCTTGCAGCGTCTTGTCCGATCGAGAACTTCCCACCTTCCCCGACGACGATCGTTCGCAAGGCCGTTACGTACTCAAAGGTTTCAGAGGATCTCGGCCCTGCCGATGTTCAGGTCTCGAAGGAAGTGAATCCGTCAGTGATCTGGCTGACCGGTGAATTTCTCTCCCTCCGGCAAGGTGCTCTGGTGGACTATCCAGAGCTTCCTGTCGCATTTATCTTCGATAGGGCTCTTTTGCAGAAGCTGCAGCTCTCTTCAAAGCGATTGAGTTTTCTGCTCGAGACTCTAGCCGAGATCTCAATTGCGCGTGAACTCGAGGTATACCTCGGGCATCCGATCGAAGCGCTTGCTGGTAGGCCGATCGTGACAACATGGACTCCTGTGCCCGGTTGGAAACGATATTCGGAGAAACTGTGTTCAGCAGTGATCTATCCTTGGCCCTGGCTCGTCCGTTCACATGGAGTGGTCTCGCTCAACTCCTACTCTGCATGGCGATCGTCGAGTCCTCTGATGGGCGAGAGGTCTCCGGTTGGAGAATAGATAAGTGTCGAGTCAGTGGGAGGGGCACACATTCTTCGTGAGTCGGTAAGGACTTGGTTGAGACCCTCTCAACCTCCACGGGGACAACTCGTTAAACCTCAAACTCCTTTACCATTCAGATATCGAGCGCTTGGTCGGCAACGATGGTCTTGAGCTTGCGATTTTCCATCTCGAGCTCTTTGAGCTCCTTGGCATCTGTTGCCTTCATGCCGCCGTAGGTGTTCTTCCATCGGTGCCAGGTAGTTTCCGTCACGGCTAAGTGACGAGCGACCTCGGCAACAGAAGCACCCTCGTTCAACATCTTGTCGCCCTCAGCAAGCTTTCTGATCACCTACACTTCGGTGTGTCGCTTGGAGGTTGGTTGTTTTCCTCCATATCTATTCTGGAGGCAAAACTCACATATCGTGTGGATTAGTTGTTGGGGAGGTCCTCAAGGGAGTGTCGAACCCACGGATACGGTAATCTCAACAACAGCCCGCTCCAGTGATCAGCTGGGGACTTTCGGTGATCGAACCTGGGGAGTTTCCGCGATCCTCGTCAGAGTATCCACTATTCCCGGAGCGAGTCACTTCTGTCGGCTTGATATCAACGGGAACGCCACTGAAGCTACTGCTACCTTCTCGACGTTCACCTACGGAATTATTGCTCACTAGTATCTCAATCGCACACCTCAACAAGGAAGCCCGAGACGCCCTGCAACAACTGCTGGTGACTCCGCCACTCCAGTAGCAAGCAATTGCCGGTCGACACTCACGAGGGAGATACCAAGCGACGCAGCGACAGCACCCCACGCAGCGTCATAATACGTAAGCTTGTATCGTTCGCCGAATTCTGCTGCCTCACGTAGCCATCTCGCAGTCATGGTCAACGGAACGCCACAGATAAGAATAAGGTCCTCGAGTTGGTCTGCCACTTGGGTTCCATTCCATCCGAGAGAGCGGAGCAGGACGTTACCTACTTCGTAGAGGCCCAGATCAATGACATGTGTTTGAATCTCTCCGTCTCGGGCAGCGTCACGTATGGATCGAGACGCGAGGACTTCAGACTCACCGTCACTATGAAACCATTTAAGTAGCACAGACGTATCAATGAGAAGCGAGGTCACTGCCGAGTGTCTCGATTCTCACGAACAAGATCTGCTGATTCAAATCGACCAGCGTTTAGAAATCGCTGCTCGGAGCGGGAGATCGCCTGAGCTACCACATCAGGATCACGCCGAGCTAGTTCTCGTCTAGCCGCTGTCGCAAGTAGCGCGCTCCGACTCACGGAACGTCGTTGCGCCTCTAGATCGAGTTCTCGAAGTAGTTCTTCAGGAAGTGAAACCATAACTTTGGACATACTATTATTATAGCCAATATTATTGCCGGAAACTCGTCGTTCGCAGAGACGCCAGTCGAGACCCCACCCCTTGAGGAAGCATGACCCATGACTCTTATTCTGCGACCGGCTCCCATCCCTCTTTCGCATTCCAAACGAAGGCCATAGTTAGGGCCATAGCTGACCCCATGACGACACCCTTTATGGTACGACTCCGGCTCTTCTAACATCAAGCGCAACGATGCCGGAAGTCCTCCACGACATAGCATCGTCACTCGTCTCGAGTTCTCGGTCGCCAGCAATGAAACAACAACCTGTCTCTTTGTCAAAGTAAGAAGCTGACGAGAATCTCGGAAACTCCCCAGGTTCGACCACCGAAACCGCTTGATACGCCCCGGCTTTGCCAAACGCCTTGTTCCTTAAACACAACGATGGAAGATGACTCCAGAGAGACCAAGTCCGACCCTTGACTATCTGACGCTGAGTGAGTCCGAAGGACCATGGTGTCAGAGAGAAGACCACGGTGGCATGAGAATTTTACGAGTGGACTAATTGAACTTCGATCCACCGTAAGTACGTAAAGTCGATCGAGGGTTGCCCGAAATTGCCCAAAAGCCGAAGTTGAGTAGATCAT
>JBMFXG010000182.1:0-5113 GCA_049964535.1 Acidimicrobiales bacterium
GGTGAGGAGTAGTGCCGAATCCAACGATGGACTCCACGGCAAAGCTCAGAAGGAAGGCAGAGTACGCTGGGGACTTCTCAAAGACAGCAGGGACCAGCGGAGGAATATCGATGCAGCCGTCAAGTCAGAAGATCCAAGGACCTTCAGTGATCGAACTTTACCTGTGATGCTGCCGCTGATCCAACCCTAGGCAGCAAACTGCGGAGAGACTCTACAGGTGGGGAGCAGTTCACCTCAGACCAGTACACCGGCAGTGTAGGAATAGCCAGTGGGCTCTTTGAGATCGAAGCAGGACAGCACTGTCCGGCAGCAACAATACGCACTTCACCGCGAGTTTGTGACACGGTGGCCACCTGAGGGCTAAGCGTTGATGTGTTGTACTTACGAGGAGATCCTGGACCATCGGAACCAAAGTCTCGGTAGGCGATAGGAACAAATCTCCGCCTCAAATTGCTAGAGTCCCGATTGACCTCGAACGGCTGTTATCGGCACTTTATCCAAGAACTTTAGACAAAACTTGCTTCTCTCTGCTATCGGCAGTATGGTTAGGGGTTGTACTTGGTGAGATATGTGGTGTCGTCGAAAGAGGTCATGATGTTATTCGGTAAAAAGTTGTGGTCAGTTTTCCTGGCCCTGAGCACAATTCTTACATTCATAGGTCTCGGTCTCGCTCTAAATTCTCAGCCTAGTTTCGCTGCGAATCACGGTGATATCTTCCTTTCTGCGACAAATTCCACACCGCCAGGTCATGAAACTGATCCCCATCTCGGATGTCCAACCTACATCTACCTATGGGGTAGCGACCTAACCAACTCATCTGGCAACTTCAGTGTTGATGGAATCGCCCCGTCTGGAAACGCTATAGGAGAACCCACCTCAGGAGGGACCTACACTTCCGATCAAGCTTGGCCGAACGACAATGCCGATGCAAGTATTCCTCCAAAAGGTGGCGCTCCCTGGAGTTACAACACCAGTTCTGGGGGTGATCAAGTAATTGCCAGAATTCTCACGAGTCAACTCATTGCAAACGCCTTGAAGAACGGCGACCAGTACCAGTCGCAGCAAGGATTTCACTTCAAAGTTCAGTTCACGCAACTACCGCAGAAGCACAAGACCTTCTGGGTGAATTGTGGCGAGCCGAAGCCTTCGATCAAGGTCGTCAAGACGGCAACCCCGACGACGTATGCAAGCACTGGTACCTCCATCAACTACACCTACGTCATTACCAACACCGGGAATGTGACGCTCACGAATGTGACGCTCACCGATAACAAGTTGCCCAACCTCAACGATGCCTCGGCTTGCAGCTTGAACTCTGGTGACAAGTCGACGACTCTCGGAACGCTGCAACCAGGTGATATCGAGACCTGTAAGGCAACCTACTCGACCGTACAGAGTGATCTCAACAACGGGAGCATCACCAATACCGCTACGGCTACAGGAACGCCTCCGACTGGACCGAACGTGCAGGCTACGTCTACGGTCGTGGTGAACTATGTACCTACGAGTACTTCTCCGAGCTCCCCACCTCCGGTGTCGTCTCCGAGCTCCGCACCTCCAGTATCGTCTCCGACCTTGACCATTACGAAATCAGCGTCGCCAACGAGTATCACGGCAGGTAGTGATTCTGAGTATGTCATTAGTGCTGCTGCTACGGGTCTCGTACAAGGACAGGTAGTCGTGACCGATCCGCTCTCTGACTATCAAGGCGTGACCTATACCCTCGTAAGCCTGCCGACCCCGCTAGGGGACACTGCATGGTCGGGCTGTGGACTCCTTCCAGGCAATGCGTCAAACGTAAGCGAAGTGGTTCAGTGTACGTTCACCCCTCCTTCTGGAGGAGTCAGCAATGTGATATTCGCTCCCATTACGGTCCGTGTTGCGACCTCTGCCTCGACACCCTCTCAGGTGCTTGCGAACATAGCAAGTATCACATCCGGGAGTAGTTCGATCACCTCGAATCGAGTGACAATTACCATTCAACCCTCTCTAGCCCCACAGAGCGTTAGTTCATCGAGCAGTGGCGCTAGCTCACCGCCACAGCCATCGAATCCTTCAGCCAGCCACCAACCAGCGACAGCAGTCAGCAGCAGCGTCGTGGTGCCATCAACTCATACAGGAGAACCTTGGAGCTCTATGACATGGTGGGGAATCGTGATCGGGAGCGGAGTAGCGGGTGCTGGTCTCTTACTGATGTCTCTCAGGCGTCGGAGCTACTTGTCTTAGACTAGTTCACGACATTTTCTTGAAATCCTCGGGTCCGTTCTGCATTGGGCGGACCCGAGGATTATTCGACGGTAGGTTCATGAGCGGTATCCGCTTCGAATCGGGCCAGGTAACTGAGCGTCGCTTAATCGACGAAGACCTAAACTCCAAGTCTTTCATACACGTCGCATATGAAGTTCTTGAGAGATCCACAAGTAGCGAAACCTCAATACATGATGGTACGTTCGCAACCAACAGAAGGAAATAGGGAGCATCTCTCAGCCGGCAAGCTCAAAGCGGTTGATCGGAACGCTCCCTGAGGGCGAGAAGATATTGGAGCGCAGGACGTTCGCCCCCATAATCGTTCGTAACGCAACCTGATAGCGATCAACAACCACTGGCAACAGAGGTAAGGGGCTCAAAGAGATCGAATTGGAAGGCTCAAGCATGAAGATGGTTGCGGCCAACGGGACGCTTGACATAGAGCTGAGCACCGAGGTTATTGAGGGAAAACTCTGAAGCCAGGACCGCTCTCGCAGTACCGTACGATTGCGCTCTGGCTAGTCAAAGGCCCTGCATGTCGCGACTGTCTCGTACTGACCGTGAGGCTTCACTCTGTGACCGTCGACTCTGGTCTCTCCGTCTCGCTTTGATGATGCCCTATGACAACATTGACTCTCTGGTTCAAGCTTCATCTCATTCGTCGAGATAGCAACATGATCGGATGAGAGTCCCGGCTTTGTCAGAGGCTGTCGCTCATGTTTCCCCAGCGTGATCACTCGATGACCGGTTCGGTCAATCGGCGTAGTATCAACCGGGCGTGGGCTGCCCATACGAATCCTTCGGAGACAGCGGGGTTTCGCTCATAGTCAACTTGGAGTCGGCGGTTGTTCATCAGCCACGACCAGGTCCGCTCGACGACCCAACGTCGTGGGAGCACCTCGAAGCGGTGATCGTGGATCTTGTTCACTACCTCAGCAGAGATATGCCTCGCACCACAGGAGGAGATGAAGGTCTTCTTGAAGCCACCGTCACACCAGATCTTCTGCAACTGAAGTGCGGACCTTCGCCCGGTCAACCACGGCGATTCCTCCGACATTGTCCGACACGTTGGCGGCCATGACGACGACGGCAATGAGGAGTCCGAGAGTGTCGACCACGCCGAAGGTCTTGCACCCGGAGATCTTCTTTCTGGCGTCCTATCCCCTGGTAGAACTGGTCACCGTCGATGCGCCTCGGACGCTCCGGGCATCGATGACACCGACCGAGGGCTCGGCGTCCCGCCCTTTTTGTTCTCGCACCTGGCCATGCAGTCGTTCGCAGACCCATTGCCAGACGCCGTTCTCCGACCAACGCACGTGGTAGCGGTGGACAGTGTTCCACTGGGGATAGTTCAGAGGCAGCGCCCGCCACTGACAGCCCGTGGCAGCCACGTAGAAGATGACATTGACGATGTCATGCTTATCCCACTTGGTAGGCGGCCCATCTGACCGTTACCTGAGTAGGTGGCGATGAGATCAGCAATCAGGTCCCACTCCTCATCAGTCAGATCGCCCTGAGTCGACCTCCAGGTGGTCGCAGTGGATTCGTCCTTGATCCCATCATTGAATGGTATGCGATCCGGCTAGCCAGTGTAGGTCTATTTAGCCATCTTGCTGGACAGATTTAGACGACAGCCTCTAACGCACAAAGAAGGTTGGATACCAACATCAACTCTGTCTATGGTCACCAGGGAGCTCTCCACTTCGATCGTTTCCTCTCGGGTGAGGACCCCTCAATCTTGCTGTCATATTCCGTCTTGCACGCTACGAAGCGTTCCCCCGTTCCCGACCGCTTGGTAAACCTAGTCACTCGCCTCTGCGTTGCGAACCGAGACACCATCAGAGACATCAGTACCGGTGACCATGACTCAAAGGTCGTCGTTCTAAGCGTCAAGCCCATCCCTCCATCTACGGCGAACGACCTCCTGATGTGTCTTCCATGGACGAGCCATTGAGGGCAAGTTCGTGGGAGTACACCTCCTTGGCACTGGAGCCTCAGCTCACAGAGCGAGACGGCAGCTTGACCTCAAAGAGACGGAAGAACTACCGAGTTACAGGTTGGCAAACCAACCGCGCAGATTGGAGAGATGCGGTATGGTGCGACGTGAGATCTCCTGGCCGCCCGGGACTCTCAACTTCTTAGCGGTCTATCAATACAGAAACTCGGTCGACGGGCTTGGCTTCAGATCCATTGAGATCCGACGCGTCTTCGAAGTTCGATGCTCTCGTAGACACGGTATCGTGTCGCATAAGGGCCTCTCGTTGCGACATACCGACTCACGCCAGCACTACGTCGCACGAGAGGCCCTCACATTGACATCACCGAACGATGATCATCAAGCCACAACGACTAGTGAGCAAAGCGCACCACCGGAAGCACTCGATTCAACCATGTCGGGCGATGCCACGCATGGTGACCCGCCAAGCGCAACACGATCGGAAGTAGAACCAGCCGCACAACGAGCGCATCGAGTGCTACCGCAACTGCGAGGATCACTCCCATCTCCTTGGGTGCGAGCGGCCCAGAAAGTGCGAAGGTGAGAAAGACCGCAACCATCACAAGACCGGCCGACACGACGACACGTCCGGAGCTCTTCACCGAACCGAGCAACGAAAGTCGCGGGTTGGCGTGTGTGTCGTAGTGTTCCTTCGCTGTCGAGAGAAGGAAGAGTGTGTAGTCCATCGCGACTCCAAAGACCATGGCACCGAAGAAGAGCGGACCCCAGGCATCTATGAAGCCCTGCGGAGTAAAGTTTAGCACTCCTGAGAGGTCGCCATTTTGGAAGATGAGGCGAGCGACGCCGAACGCACCTGCCACCGAAAGTCCAGTCACCACCACGCCGGCAAAAGCGAGGAGCGGAGCTCCG
>JBMFXG010000183.1:0-5002 GCA_049964535.1 Acidimicrobiales bacterium
GACGTAGAGATAGTCGACAATCGACGGCTTCCAAGTAGGTCCGGCCAACCCTTGCGCCGTCATCTGCGGAAACTGAAAATCCGGATACGTCTCCTCGCCACTACTTCGTCGCCTCGGTCCTCCTCTATCGGTCTCCCAGAACCACAGCCCAAAGACCAAGATATTGGTCACCCAGACACTGAGAGCACCGTAGAGGAGTGCCCTTCCCGTGAGCGCAGAGGAGCCACCAACGATTCCTCGTATCAAGAGAGCCACAGAGATCAGATTTGCCAGACTGATCAGCGCAATGATCGTGATCGCAATCGTGCGAACGTGAAGCTCCTTGGCCGCTCTCCGGTCAGGATTGAGTACACCTAAAATAACTAACAGTGCTAACTCAAGAATCGGTATCAAGAAACGCGGACCCACGAGCAGCTTCGCTGGGAGCACAATATAGAGCACTAAGGCGAGCAGTACTACGGCGACAGAGGGCCACCGAGCATCGTGCCACGACCTACCAGCTCGCGCAGCTCTCACTCTTTCTCGCTCCGTTGTTGTCGCACAGCGCTACAGTACCAGCCAATTGTGTTTCCGACGATTCTTTCCCGAAATTACCATCACAGCACTGAGCCCTGGGAGCGATCTGGAGATCGAGCTCCCACAGGACGATCGACCAGGTATGCAATGGACTGTCACAACCGTACCACATAGTGAGGTCATGACGCCTGCACAGTGGAACGCGCATACCCAGAACGAACTTTGTCAACGATCACTTCTTCCCCAACGCGTGAGCATAGGCACGCTCCAAGGTCCTCGGTCTCAAGCGTCGCTACCGACCCATTCAACTACGGCATCGGCTAACCTCTGATGAGATCGTACGGAACTGCAGTTCATCAACCGTGCCTCATCAAGGCATCGTCTGCGACGACGACTCGATCCCCACGCAGAAAGGAGCACTGCAGGGTGACAACATCGCCGCTCTCCATAGAGGAACCAAAAGTTGCAGCCTGGGTCGAAGCCCAGGATTTTCTGCTCTTTGATCTCGAGACCACCGGAATCGATGTCACATGCGACCTCCCAGTCTCGATCGCAACGGCTTCGATGGCGGGGACCACCTGCATTGCTCAACACTACGATGTGGTCGATCCTGGGGTCGAGATCCCAGCAGAGTCCATCAGCGTACACGGCATCACGACAGAGCTAGCCCGGAGAACCGGACGCCCACTCCAGCGAGCAATCCAAGAGCTTATCGATCGTCTCATGGAGGCGTCAGACCGTCAACGTTACGTCGTCGGTATGAACGTAACCTACGACCTTACGCTCCTCGACAACACTGCACGCCTCGTACTCGGTTCCGGTTTGCTTGAACGTGGATTTCGCGCACCGGTCCTCGATGTGCTAGTACTCGATCGTCACGTCGATCCTTATCGACCCGGTAAGCGAACCCTTGAGCGGCTCTGTGAGCACTACGGTGTGCGGCCCGCGGGACTCCATAACGCCCTAGTCGATGCAAAAATGACCTTCCTGGTACTCCTCAAACTGCTTCAGCGATTTCCCTCACTGCTCGAGATCGACAAAGAGCGCGTCAACGATGAACAGAGCGCCTACTACCGCGCCTGGGCAGAGAGCTTTAACGAGTGGCGTCGCCGAGAGTCCCTCGAGCCCATCCAGATATGGAACTGGCCAATCCAGCACGAGCTACCCTGAGATCTCGCTCCGCTTCGACCACATAGCCCACGCCGAGAGTCAGGACTTCGCCCTCTCGAATCTCGTGGAGTTGCCGACCTGCGTTTTTGATCCATGGTGACGAAGAATGAAACGTTCAGTTCCGTCCTTGGAGAGGCTCATCGGTTCGCACGTTGTTCGACGTACGAACTCCTCCGCTGGTTTGACTCGCACGCTCTGTGGCGTTTAGGAGCTCTATTACTTCAGAGACCCGCCGAACCGTTCCAAGAAACCGCCTCGCCGGATTAGCTGGAGCGGGATCTCCGAATCGACGTACCCAGATAGATGCAAGACCGTGATTTCCTGGAATGACAACCTCCCACTCCCAGTTATCCCCAACCATCACGGCATCGGCCGGGCCTACAGACAGGTTGTGAAGTGCAACGTCGTAGATCGTCCATTCGGGCTTTCCGACCCCAAGCTCACCTTCGATGAAGACACTATCCACGTAACTCTCAAGATTGAAGCGCTGGACCTTACGCCGTTGGGCAACGCCTTCACCATTGGTTATCAATGCAAGTTTGCGACCGTCGGACCGAAGTTGCACGAGTGCGTCGCGAGAGCTCTCAGGGAAAACCACAGAAGCATCTCGGGCCCGAGAGAACTCTGCGACGAGCTTTTCAATGAGTTCAGGCTGCTTCGTCGTTGCGAGCTCACCCTCCAAAGCGCGACCCACGAAGAGCCGTCGAGCCGCGTGCATATCGAGGCGACCGACCTTCGCCTCTGTTGGATTGGCCCAGAGAGCGTGGCGCTCTCGAAGCACTGCCTCCACCACGAAGTCCTGTTCGACCTTCGACCGATCCAACAGAACCCTACGCACCGTTTCGTCCCAGAGCTCATCTGCAAGCTTCTCATGGACGAGAACCGTATCGTCCATATCCAACAGCACCGCCGCAAACTTCATCACTACAACTCTCTCCCAACCCTGAGCGTCAAAGACCTCGTTACATGGTCAACAAGACCATGTACCACGGGAGCCAACGTGCGCTCTACCTCTCAACAACGGGAAAGAGCTTAGTCCTCTTGAGAAGGCGCTTCGAGGAGCCACGGTGTCGTGGCCAAAGATTTCAGAGTAGCTCACCGCCCGTCGAGACTGCGCTTCTCACATTTTTCAGACCTGCTCTGGATGGGAATAGCCGAAGTGTCCACAACGCTGTAGTACTGGGACTGCGACGGACGCAGTCATCGTGGTTGCAACCACAAAGTGGAAGGATCTTCTATGGCGATCTCCGTTGGCGACACAATTCCAGATATCAAGCTCACCTATGTACTTGGTGATAGCGTCGGAGAAGGGTCGACCCTCGGCCTCCTCGGGAAGGGCAAGGTCGTACTCTTTGCGGTGCCCGGCGCCTTCACCCCCACCTGTTCCGACTATCACCTTCCTGGATTCGTATTGCGATCGGAAGAGTTAGCCGCTAAAGGGGTCGACACCGTAGCCTGCATATCGGTCAACGACGCATTCGTCATGTCCGCCTGGGGAAAGTCCCAGAACGTAGGATCACAGGTCCTGCTGCTCGCTGACGGCAATGCAGAGTTTGCCGAGGCCATCGGACTTTCGCTCAACGCCTTTGATTGGGGTATGGGGAAGCGTTCACAGCGCTACGCCATGATCCTTGAAGATGGAACGGTTCGTTCCATCAACGTTGAGCCCGACGGAGGACTGAGCGTCAGTAGTGCCGACGCGGTTCTCGCTCAGCTGTAGCTCTGACGCAGGTCCACTAGGCGGCACCGCCTCCCTTGATTGGTATCTCGCGGATACCAGCGACGTATTGGTATGCCGCCTAGCGCCTGCTACGACGCCTCGGACGAACGATGAGAGTACGCCTTCCACGCCAGAGGGAACGAGAGATCGGCAACGGCAATCTTGATGACATCGCCGATCAAGAACGGAACGACACCGAGGCTGAGAGCGTGAACCAAGCTGACCTGCAATGAGGCAGCGAGCCAGAGTACACCAAAGGAGTAGATAACGAGATTGCCGACAATCATGGCGATCCCCATGCCGAGGAAGGTACGGTCAAATCCGCGTGAGGCAAGATATCCAACCACAACCGCTGCAGCAAGAAAACCTACGAGATATCCAAAAGTAGGAGCGTGTGCGACTTGGAGACCACCGCTTCCACCGGCAAACCACGGTACACCCATAAGTCCGAGAGCAAGATAGATAGCACTTCCCACAAACGCCCTCCAAGATCCGAGGGCTGCCGCCCCACCGAGGACGACAAGGGTCTGCAACGTGAGGGGGACCGGAGTAAATCCGAGTGGTATTTGAACCTGTGCTGAGAGCCCGAGTGCGCCGGCAAATGCAACGACCACTGCGACGTTGACAAGCTTCGCTCGAGGTAACAGCTCCACAAAGAGCCTTGGTTGGGGTTGGATAACCGAGGACGCAGTGCTCATTCGACTCCCTTGCATATCGCTTCTACATTCGTTGATTACGGAGCTCGACAACAGCTCCGTACAGCAGACTCTACCGTGCCACAGCTCCTCGTTACGACCCTTTCTGAGCCCTTTCTGTGTGCGCCTCGCACAGAGCTGATACTGCATACCTTTCACTATCGAGCTTGTCAGAGGGTTCGATCTGAGAACCTCCTCTCCAACCTCCCCGGCTCGTCGAGTCAGATTGCATACCGCTTCAGGAGCGCTCCGAACGTCGCTTGATCTCAGGCGTCGTCAGAGCTTCACGATTCAAGCGAAAGAGGTGCGTGACTTAGGTTGTCACAGGTCCGCAACCAGAGGCGATCTACCCAGTAGCTCTCGGTACCTCTCTCGCCCTACCTACAAGCTGGCCGTGAGTGTCTCGAACGTATGGTCATTCAGCTTCGACCTGACCAGCATCGCCCAACGTCACTCCCAACCTACCGCCCTAGACCGTCGGCCTGAGCTCGAACGCTCAATGACCCGCCGCTCCCCTTAGATGAAGTCACGATCGTCAGATCAAGCGAGAGAACTTCTAAGCTCAGACACAAGAGTGCTTGCTACCGTCTCACTTTGGCGAAGCAGCACCGATCAAGCCAAGAGAGGCTTTGACTAAAACCCTCGCAGCGCACGGGAACCACTGAGAACGATACTGCGCCAGAGGCTACTCAGTTCGGTCAGGCTCCATCGTTGGTTCCATCGTGAGATGGCTAGACATAGCTCGTCCGTTCCTCTCGAGTTCGTTGCTCAGAGGCATCGAAGATAGGGTCACCGACCTTTTGAATTTTCAAGAGGTTCGTCGTGCCGCTCACCCCAAAGGGCAGGCCGGCAACGAGCAGAACAAGGTCGCCCGCCGCTACGAGACCGAGGCTGACCGCTC
>JBMFXG010000184.1:0-4937 GCA_049964535.1 Acidimicrobiales bacterium
AGAGTTTCCGGTTCGCTTGGGTCGGAGCGGCATATTTGAGGGAGTCTTCAGATGGCGTCAGATGGACGCATGACCGATGGTGTCTTGAGTCGGCAGGACATCTTAGGGCAGGTCGAGGATCGGCGTCGTCGATCGCAGAGCTTCTCGTGTATCGTCATCGATCTCGATGGTTTTCGCTCGGTTAACGACCTACTCGGCGAGCGAGGGGGAGACTTGGTGCTCACCCAGGCTGCGGAACGACTGCGACGCGTGTCTGATCAGTGGGGTGCAACTCTCGGTTGGCTTGGTGCAGATCAATTCTTAGTGCTGATCGCAGAGGATGACCCAGGAATAGCGACCGCAAGAGCTCTTGCAACCTCGCTCGAAGAAGCTGTGCGCAGTCAACCTTTTGAGGTATCAGGACGTTTCTTGCGATTAACTGCGTCGCTAGGTGTCGCAAGCTCCACTGGTGAGAGACCCGACGCTCTGCACCTCGTTCGGTCTGCTCACCTTGCGATGTACTACGCAAAATCTTCTCCAGACGCAGTTTCAGTCTATGGTGACGACAGCGAGAGGATTTGCGGTTTAGCAACGTCAGACCCCGAGCTGGCCGAGCTTTTGAACGTTGTGTTGATCGAGCATGGGGGAAGCGGCCTGCTTCTTGCGTACCAGCCGATCCTCAGTCTCGAAACCATGCAGATTCGTGGGCTCGAGGCATTAGTTCGCTGGGACCATCCGCAACGAGGGATGCTGGTTCCGAGCGATTTCCTCGTCAGTGCTCAGACATCTCGACTCTCGCGAGACCTCGACGGTTGGGTACTGCGACGGGCCCTTGATGACTTGAAGTTGCTTGATACACTTCACCTCGGTCCGGAGTTCGTGACCGTTAACTTGACCGGGAGTGATCTTGCGTATGAGGGATGCTCCGATGAGATTGTGGCCGAGCTAGAGCGACGCTCTCTGGATCCATCGCGACTCGTTATCGAGCTCACTGAGACGGATTTGGCGGCGAACAGCATCGGCGAGATCGCAGAGAGCCTTTGGGAGCTCCGAGACTCGGGCGTGAGGGTTGCGCTCGATGACTTTGGTACCGGGGCATCGTCCATCTCTCATCTCGACACCTTTCCAGCAGACGTTTTGAAGATCGACAAGTCGATGGTACTCGGTGTTGGTGATAACCGAGCTCGTATGAGTTTGATTCGAGGTGTCGTCTCGCTCGCTCGTAACATCGGTCTCGAGGTGATAGCAGAGGGGGTCGACTCTTCCGAGGTTGTCGAGAAGCTCGCTTCTTTTGGGTGCGCTATGGGGCAGGGGTACTTTCTTGGACGACCTATGCCGCTGAGTGAGGTGATGACCGTACTGTCGACGAGTGCAGGATCTACTGCCGGTCGAGAGTCCTGCGGTAGCACGGTCCAAATTTAGGGGCCTATGAACCTTGAGGGAGACTCCTTAACGGAGCCGTGGGTAGACCGAATCTGTGATCGCCTCGGAATTCCAGGCTTCGTCGACGTCCACGTGCACTTCATGCCCGAGAACGTGTTAGCAAAGGTCTGGGCCTACTTTGATGCTGCGGGGCCGTTGATCGGCCGGCAGTGGCCGATCCGCTATCGGATGAACCTCGACGAACGACTTGAGACACTTCGATCTCTTGGGATTCGGCGGTGTAGCGCGTTGAGCTATCCGCATCGCTCCGAAATGGCAGAGTGGTTGAATGAGTGGACTTTAGATTTTGCAGCTCACCATAGCCAAATAGCCCGGTCGGCCACTTTCTATCCCGAACCAGGGGCTCCCCAGTATGTTGAGGCGGCACTGCGTTCCGGCGCTCAAATCTTCAAAGCGCATATCCAGGTGGGGGACTATGATCCACGAGACCCGCTGCTCGATGAAGTCTGGTCGTTGCTGAATCAAGCAAAGATTCCGACGGTGATTCACTGTGGTTCTGGACCCGTTCCAGGTCGTTTCACTGGGATCGACCCGATCGCCGAACTCCTCCGTCGATATCCCAGGCTCGTACTCATCGTCGCTCACATGGGAGACACTGAGTACGAGGAGTTCTTGGCGTTGGCAGAGAACTATGCCAACGTCTACCTCGATACCACGATGATCTTTACCCCATTTACGGAAGCACGGTCACCGTATCCTCGTCGGCTTCTTGGACGTCTTGGCTACCTCGGACCAAAGATCGTCCTCGGATCGGATTTCCCCAATATCCCTTACGACTATCGGGTGCAGATTGAAGCCCTTGAGGGGCTACGTCTGGGCGACGACTGGCTGAGATCTGTGTTGTGGAGCAATGGGCTTCAGCTACTCGGGGGCGAGTCGTAGCGGGGACGGCGAACTCGTGCCTTCGTGCGCAGGGGTAGCTCAAGTTGAGCTGACATACTCCTTGTGCTCGTGGGATGCGATCACGATTGGGGCCAGACCGGAAGGTGTTGTTCAGAGGCTTCTAGCAAGGTAGGCGTACTGGTGTCGGCTGCACCCGCAGTCGCGTAGTAGAAGGCGAGGATGGCAGTACACAGGTGAAGAAAGTTGTCTGGAGCTGCTGGACCGCTAATACCGAGCGATCCTGCGAGATTGAGAAATCCAAGAACTGTCAGTAGGGCACAGGCGACTCCTACGAGTAGGCACGCAGTCTGTGCCATACGTTCACTCTTGGCACAGTAGATCCAGACGATACCAAATGCGAGATGGATCAGGCTTTGCCAGGGATTGACGACGACGACGGCGAGTGGACCCGAAGCAAACGAGGGCACGGGGCGGACCCACTCGAATGCAAGCGCTCCGAGTGCCAAAATGATGTAGAGAACGCCATCGGAGCGAATGAAGCGCTGGGTTGGCGTTGTCTTTGCCTTGCTCACGTTCTGGTCCACCTACAGGCCCTCCTCGGGCTTGGGTAAGGTTCCTGAATGGGAGAGATTTGGCAACGTATCGGGGGTCGACCGGAATCTCTCCGTTGCAGGCGGAGAACGATGGGCCAAGAACTCTGACTCTAAGTCCACAGCGGTCAAGGGTCGAGCGAAGTGGAATCCTTGGCCGAGGGCACAGCCAAGATTGATCAGCGAGCTCGCCTGAGACGCGTCCTCAATACCTTCTGCTACGAGCTTGAGCTTAAGATCGTTTCCAAGCTGAACGATGGTCTTGAGTGTGACCGGCGGGTCACCGGAGAGGAGGTGGTCGGTAAAGGACTTGTCGATCTTAAGGGCATCGACCGGCAGTGCCTCGAGATAGCTCAGCGAGGAGTATCCGGTACCAAAGTCGTCGATAGCTATGCGGACACCGAGATCGTGGAGGCGATGGAGCTTGCCGGTGAGCGTTTCGAGCTGGGCCATGATCACGGTCTCCGTGAGCTCTAGTGTGAGCAAGGTTGGGTCGATCTTGCTCTGCTCAATCACCCAAGCGACCTGTTTGACCAGCCCGGGCTCTTGCAGTTCTCGAACCGAGAGGTTGACGTTGAGGGTCAGAGGTCGATCTGGGTACTGTCTATTCCACGCTGCCATCTGGGTACAGGCCGTCAGTTGAACGAAGCGCCCAAGCGGGACGATGAGCCCGCTGTCTTCGGCGATCGGTATGAAGGTTAACGGTGAGAGCAGACCTCGCTCGGGATGGAACCAACGTACGAGCGCTTCGACACCGACGATCTGTTCGGTAGCGAGATCGACGACTGGCTGGTAGTACACCGAGAGCTCGCCCCGCTCGATGCCGATCTTGAGATCGTTCTTGAGTGCCAAGCGATCAAGAACCTCGGCCTGCATCTTCTCGTCAAATGCTGCGAAGCTAGAGAGTCGATCCTTTTTTGCGACGTACATGGCAACGTCGGCCTGCTTGAGCAGCTCTTCGGTCGTGCGACTCTTATCGTCACTTTTCGCCCCTCCAATGCTTGCAGGTACAGTGCAGTTCGCATCACTGAGCGTGTAGGGATTACGGAGGATATCAAGCAGACCGAGAGCGATCTCTTGGTAGTGCTCAGCGTGGTCGCCGGTCTCGAGCAAGATGGCAAACTCGTCCCCTGCGAGGCGTGCTACCGTCTCACCCTCGGGAAGGTTGCGTTGCAGACGATCGGCTACCGCTTGGAGGAGCTCATCGCCGACTGCATGGCCCAACGTATCGTTAATCGTTTTGAAGTCATCGAGGTCAACGAAGAGTATGGCGACTTCCGGTCCGCCAGTGGCCTGACGGCGCAGGGCGCTCGTCAAACGTTCGGTAAAGAGGACACGGTTGGGAATCTGCGTCAGAGCGTCGTGGAATGCAGAGTGGAGTAGCTCTGTTTCGAGACGGTGCCGCTCGGTGACGTCTCGAGCGTTGATGACGAGGGCCCCGATATCGGCGTTATCGAGCAGGTTCGTTTGGACGCTCTCCATGTAGCGGAGCGATCCCGAGCGATCTCTCCACTTGAGGGTGGTTGTTGTCTGTCCTGCTCCTGGTTCGGTATCGAGGCACTCAATGAGTCGGATCTTGTCCTCTTCGTCGATGAAGTCTGGTAGTGAGCGACCAAGGGTCTCCTCGGAGCTCCAGCCAAGAGTGCGTTCGAACGACGGTGTCGTGTAGGTAATCGTCAGCGCCGAGTCCAACAGGACTAAAACGTCTGAAGAGTTCCGAACGAGAGAGCCAAAACGAGCCTGCGCGCGTTCGCGCTCATGTGCAGAGCGAAGCTCGCTGGAGAGACGGGCAGAGCTGAACTTTCGAAACAGCAGGTAGGTCATGAGCGCTGCGAACGCCATCATGGCCAAGGTCTCGCTATCTGCGGTAATCGAAGTGCTGTGAGCAAGGCCCTCTTGGGCGATGCATTCACGGTTGATGGATCGCGTGAGTGCATCTGTGGCGTTCCTGAGGCTCCCTTGCAGGAGCCGCTCTTGAGTGGCGAACTTTGCGGTCTCGCCAATTCTGACTCTGCTGCGATCTTTGGACCACGCCGCTGAAATCTTTGGACCACCCGGATGAAATCTTTGGACCACCTACTG
>JBMFXG010000185.1:0-4854 GCA_049964535.1 Acidimicrobiales bacterium
CTTCTTGACCTTTGGAGCGGTGATTGGCAAGGCAGTAGCTGAGCTAGATCGAAAGGTGCTCGTGATAGGCTCCGGCGCGATGTCGCATACGTTCTGGCCGTTGAAACAGATCCGCGATCATGAGGCTGCGGGCGTTGAGCATATTTTCACGCCCGAGGCGGCAGCGGCAGACTTCGAGAGATTGGGCTGGCTCGAGACGGGTCGACACGGTGATGTCATCGCAACGATGGACTCTTACAGTCGCTTTCGACCTGAGGCTCGATTTGCACACTATCTCACCATGGTTGGAGCAATCGGCGGAACGAGCTGTCGCGCCCAAGCTCAACGGTATAGCGAGTATGAAAATTCTGTGGGGACCGGACAGATTCATCTCTGGTTTCCTCGACCGCAAGAGGGGTGGACGACGTGAGTGAAGCTGAGCTGATTGATCGCCGGAGAGTGTTGCTCGATGGCGTGGTCGTAGAGGTTGTGTGTGAGGATGGTCGCTTGATCTGCGGCGATGGACGAACCATCGATGCCTCTGATGCCGTCCACCTCTCCCCGGTATTGCCGTCGAAGATCATTGCGGTGCATCTCAATCATCGATCCCGAGTCGAAGAGTTCCAAGCCACCCTGCCGGCGGCACCGACCTACTTTCACAAACCGGTAAGTTCGTTGAACGCTCACGGTGGCGCCGTCGTTCGCCCCGTTGGCTGTCAGTGGCTCAACTATGAAGGTGAGGTTGCAATCGTCATCGGGCGGACGGCGCGTGGGATCGATCCCGAGGAGGTCGACTCGGTGGTCGCTGGGTACTGTGTTGCCAACGATTTTGGCCTTCACGATTTTCGAGATACCGATGCCGGTTCGATGCTGCGAGTGAAGGGGTCAGACACGCTCTGTCCTCTCGGTCCGGGACTGGTAAGTGGTTGGGACTTTCACGATAAGTGGCTTCGTACCTACGTCAACGGTGTCAAAGTGCAAGATGGCTCGACCTCGGAGATGACCTGGGATATGCACTACCTCGTCGCTGATCTCGCACGGACGATCACGCTGTACCCGGGCGATGTTATCCTCTCTGGAACTCCTGCAAACTCGCGAACGGTCTACCCCGGTGATCTCGTCGAAGTCGAGGTGGAGGGATTGGGACGATTGAGCAACCATATCGTTGAAGGACCAGCGGCCATTCGAAGCGACGTGGGAGCACAACCGAGCTCATCGGAAGAGGTGCAATCGACTGCGTTAGGAGGCGATTGGCCCTTCCGCGGCATTCGTCCTCCCAGGCGAAGCGGGTAGCGTATCACTCGACAGCATTCGCTCCCGGTCGTCACGCACCCCTATCGAGCAGTGCTCAGTCGCTTGAGACTTTCATCACCGGAAGCAGCGCTGCCAAGCTAGCGAAGAAGCTTTGAGATCCGAACTCTCGGCGAGCTCGAGGTGTTTGTCGGACTGGTCGGTAGAGGTCATACCCCTCAGGGAGCGAGGCGCTCGAGGACGCTGCCGCCACTCCATGTCACACCGACTTGTCGAAAGTAGGCTCCGATGACCTCGATAACCTCCAGTTCAGCGAGCTCCTCTGTTGGTGAGGGTAAGAGTTCGAGCTCAGCTGTTCCGGCAAGGACAGGTCCACCCTCCACGGAGGCGGATCCTGACTCCACGAGTTCGTTAAACGCGTCTCGGTCGGAGAGGGCGATGTCGTGATAGATGCGGTGGTGTGCCATTGGATGAGCGTTGACGAATCCATTGGTGGGGCTCTCGTGGGTGAACGAACATCGTGCAGATGCGAGTCGATAGTCGTTCGCAGCAAGAGATGCTCCGATACGTGCACCAACCGCGAGACGTGGGGCTGCTTTGCCATAGGGGTGGGGCCTCGTCATAAAGATTGATCCAAGCTTTTTGGGATAGCCTTGATGGAGGCCTCGAGCGAGAGCGAAATCGCGATCGACCCAGATGTAGACGCATCGGGAGTAGGTCCTACCTTGGTAGGAGCAGCGAACGACGACGAAGCACTCTCGATACTGGGATCGGATCGGATCCCAGAGCTCGTCTTGGCTCTCGGAACACGACTGCCAATCTGCCCAAATGATCGCTACCGCTCCGGGATCTTCAGGCGCAAGTTCGAGAGGAGATGGCAAGAGTGCTCGGACGGTGTCCACGTGGGTTCGAAACTCGATAGTGAGGAGGTCCCCCGAGTAGTACCAAGGTGGAGGCGGAAGAATCGACGCCTTCCCGGTGGAGGTCCTCGGGTAGAAAAAACCTTGTGGCTCAGCCATGACGTGTACTCCTTGGTGAGGTCCGCTACTCCGTAGGTGCAATGCGAACTCTCCGTAGCTCTACTGTAGCGTAGGTGTTTTGGATCCGAACGATTCTCGGCCGCTCGCATGGATCGTGAGTCCTGGACGTTCGCGTTGGCTAGCTTACAGCGCCCGATGGACCTTTCGATACTGGCGCGCACGATCGAGGTGATGTAGTTTGTAACCAAACCATTGACGGTGGTTTGGAGGCATAAAGGGGATGGTGATGACGACAAGATCGGTCGAGGAGGTTATAGCGGGGCTCAGGGCGAACGGGATCGACGTCGTAAGGATCTTGATCTCAGACTTGGCCGGTGTGGACCGAGGTCGTGACGTTCTCCTTGATCACTTCTCCACCGTTCTCGGTGCCGATCTTGCGCTGTGCCGTGGACTCTATGGAGTGACAGCCGGTGGAGGAGTGATTCCACTCGACGGTGGTCTCACAGCGGGTCTTCCAGATATCTCGGTTGTGCCTGAGCTAGATACCCTTCAGACGCTGCCGTGGGAGCCCGGGGTTGCGTGGTGCGTGGGATCTGTACACTCTCACGGTGATGGCACGGTAGAGGAGGACCCTCGGTCGATGGTGAAGTCGGTGCTCGGTCGATTTGACCAATGGTCCTTGCGACCCATCATCGGACCTGAGCTTGAGTTCTTTCTACTGGAGCCGGATGCATCCGCATCGCTTGGCTATCGAATCTACGGTTCGCAAGCCGGTAACGTCTACTCCGTTGGCAGACGAGGAGACCCTGACAACCTACTGCTCTCGTGGTTGCGCCTTCTGCGCGACTGTGGTTTTGAGGTGCTCGGAGGAAACCACGAGTTCTCCCCTGGACAGTTTGAGATCAACCTCAACCATGGCGAGGCTCTCGCCACGGCCGATGCAGCGTTTCGCTTCAAGATTGCTGTCAAAGAGCTTGCACGTCGAGAAGGGAAGCTCGCAACCTTTATGGCGAAGCCATTGAACTCAGAGGGTGGGTCCGGTTTCCACCTGCACGTCTCGCTCAACGATGAGCATGGAGTCAACGTCTTTGATGAACCGTCTGGACTCGGAGGGCTCTCTGACCGAGCGCGTTGGTCGATTGCCGGGATTGTCGCTCATGCTCCTGCGCTCGCTGCTCTGTTAAACCCGACGGTGAACTCCTATAAGCGCTTCGGGCCCGATACCTTGGCACCGTGGCTGATTGATTGGGGCTTCGACAACCGTTCGGCCATGGTTCGGATTCCACCAGAGCGGGGTGACGGAGCCAGGCTCGAGCTACGACTTGGCGACGCATCGGCGAATCCGTATCTTGCGATTGCCGGCATCCTCGGTGCAATCGCTCTCGGTCTCGAGCGTCGCCTTGAACCACCCGAGGCCCTAGAAGGCTATGGCTACGATCCCACAAGAGCTGAGATCCTGCCTACCTCGCTGACTCAGGCGCTCGATGCCCTGGAACGAGATCGTGAGCTGACCGAGGTCTTAGGGGCCGGTGCAGTGGCCGCCTTCTTGGAATACAAACGCGATGAAGTAAAGCGCTGCGAGGCGACCGTAACCGACTGGGAGTTTCGTGAGTACGCCTATCACCTCTGACGGTCTGTGAGATCGATGAGCTGGCTGGTAGGTGCGGTAGAGAGGAACGACGGATGCTGTGGAGGGTGGCGTGAACGATTGGAAAGCGGATCTCGCAGATCTCACTCTATTTGAAGGTGGTGCTCCGTGGAAATCCTTCGAGCGGCTTCGACGGGAAGACCCAGTTCACTGGACACCGGAGCCGCAACCGAATCGCGGGTTCTGGTCGATCACTCGTCACGCCGATATCGTTCGGGTGGAGCGAGATGTTGAGAGCTTTTCATCGGAGGTCGGTGCCGTTGCCCTTGAAGAGCTCGATGAGGATCAGCTCGTGATTCGAAGGTCGATGCTTGAGACCGATGGCGCTCGTCACATGGCCCTGCGTCGACTGATCCAACGGGACTTCTCTGCGCGACAGCTAGCTGGCTACGAGAGTTTCTTACGGACGCTGACGAGATCGACGCTCGATGCGGCGCTTCCCCAGAGGCGCTTCGATTTTGTCAAAGAGGTCAGTGCAGATTTTCCAATTCGAGTCCTTGTTCGCCTGCTCGGTGTACCAGATGACGACGCAGACCAGTTGATCTCATGGGGTAATCGAATGATCGGCAATACGGATCCGGAATACGCAGATGTCCTAGCAGACTCTAAGGACTCTGATGCGTATCGGGAGCTTCCGTTTCGAAGTCCAGCTGCGCTCGAAGTCTTCAACTACGGTCGTGCGCTCGCAGCAGATCGCCGTGGCGGAGAAGGGGAGGACTTAGTCTCGAAGCTCGTTAATCGAGTTCCCGAGGATGGCACTCCCTTGAGTGAGCGAGACTTCGATAACTACTTCCTTCTTCTTGTTGTGGCGGGGAACGAGACGACGAGGCACGCAATCTCTCACACCTTGAAGGCGTTGATCGACTACCCCGATCAACTTTGTCGTCTCCAAGAGAACCCCGAGCTCATACCCGGTGCGGTAGATGAGTTTCTGCGATGGGCATCGCCGGTCTACCAGTTCCGACGCACCGCAACTCGAGAGGTCGAGCTGGGTGG
>JBMFXG010000186.1:0-4800 GCA_049964535.1 Acidimicrobiales bacterium
CTGGCTAGTCTCTTGTCCGACCAGGTTTTTCGATCATCTCAGGTGATCCTTGAGGTCCCAGGCGATGGCAGCGGACCTCGAGCGAGCGATATCGCTCAAGCGAGAGAGCTGTTGAACTCAGCTGCTAGCTAGTAAGGCGAGGAATTGAGATCGGACCTTATCGTTTTGTGAGAGCGTCGCTGCGATATGTGACTCGGATCTCCACAGCGAAACGTGGACCGGCGAGCCGTATTCGAGCGCTTCACCGAACTCGATCCGTGTCGCTCGAAGTTCCGAAGCTGAATCGAGATCGATCTCGAAGAAAGCTTGTTCAAGAAATGCGCTGTGCACCGCGTTGTTGACGTGACCCATGATGTCGAGGTCTGTGACTCGGATTTCGTAAGAGAACCGGTGGTCCGGATCTCGATCTGGTCGCCGCAAGTGCGTTCGTGCCGAAACGTGACGACCCGCGGCAGACGGACCGTAGACAGCGGTGAAACTAGGGTCGAGACTTCGAGGCCTCCCTCCGACGGAGTCGATGTTAACCCAGATAGCTGCCGTATCGACGCACAGTGTCGTTCCTTGAATGATTCGTGTTCGTCTCTCCGCCCATGCCTTGCCGTAGCCACTGCAGGCGGTCTCAATCGAGAGTGATTGCAGATATGTTGGACGAGCGGCGATCGTGAGCGAGGTGGCTCGGAGAATCCATAGGAAGTTTGCGGTAAGTCCGGCATCCTCGACGTCCAGGGTGGCAATGTCGTGGAGGTAGCGAGAGATTGCGTCGAGCCGAACCGACCCATCTGGTCCGGTGTCGGCTAAGAGAACACGCTCGGGGGCGCGAAATATACGACCGTGCGAGGGAAAATCCGAGAGATCGAAGAGGTCCGAGGTCATGTCGTCTGCTCCACGCCGAACACTTTAGGTGCCATATGGTTGACGAAGGACCTTCTTGTCGAACTTACCGACCGATGTGCGCGGAACCGAGTCGATCGTTTCGAAGCGCTCTGGAAGTTGCCATTTTGCAAAACCAGCGTTGAGGAGGTGTGCGTGGATCATCTCGAGCGTGATGGTCGCCCCAGGGGCAAGAACGAGGAATGGTAGTGGTCTCTCCTGCCATTTCGGATCTGGTACTGCTATGACCGCAGACTCGACGACGCCATCGATCCCCATGAGCGCCCCTTCCATGGCGACGGAGGAGATCCACTCGCCACCTGACTTGATGAGATCTTTCGTCCTATCGACGATCGTAAAATAACCCGCTGGATTACCGATCGCTACATCTCCGGTCTGAAACCACCCGTCTGCGGTGAAGGATTCTGGACTCCTATTTTTGGCATAGGAGTCAACCACCCAGGCACCACGCACGTAGAGGTTGCCCATAGTACTGCCATCGAAGGGAACCTCGTTGCCATCGGAGTCGCGAAGCGAGATAGCGATACCACACAGCGGTGTTCCCCCTTGAGATTGGACGGTGGTAAGTATGGTATCTGGATCGAGATCACGCATGTGGTGCTTCGGACGCGCAATGCTTGCAAGAGGAGAGGTTTCGGTCATGCCCCACGCTTGCACAATCCGCAACCCAAACTCGTCGCGATATCGTTTGATGAGCGGTACTGGTGGCTGTGAACCTCCACAGATAATCTCTCGGAGATCGGGTAGTGGGGTAGGGTTTGCCGCAAGCTCCTCGGCGAGAGCTATCCAGACCGTCGGCACTCCGCCGGTGACGGTAACTCGCTCCTCCCGGAGAAGTGTGAGAAAGCTCGGCGGATCGAAACGTGGCGGCCCAAAGACGATCTTCGCGCCAACTGAGATGCCTGCATAGACCATCCCCCAGGCATTCGCGTGGAACATCGGCACAACAGGTAAGACGCAATCACTCGGTCCAATCTGCATGCCGGCACCGGATGCACAGGCCTGTGCATGCAGGTAGGTCGATCGGTGGGTGTAGAGGGCGCCTTTCGGTCGACCGGTGGTACCGGAAGTGTAGCAGAGCCCAGCCGGGGTGTATTCAGAGAAGTTCTTGCGTGGGTATCTCTGTGACGATGCAGCGAGTAGTTCTTCGTAGGAGAGGAGATTGATAGGCGTGTCTGTAGGAAGGTGATCGCCCATGATAATGAAGTGTCGCACCGTGGGTACGTGGGGAGCGAGAGCGGTGACGACTTCGAGAAGATCGGGTGCGAAGATGATAGCCTCGTCCTCGGCGTCGTTGATGATAAATGTGAGGTCGTCAAGGGAGAGCCGTGAGTTGAGGGTGTGGAGCACTCTTCCGGTACCGGGGACTCCAAAATAGCACTCGAGGTGCTCGAAACTGTTCCAGGCGAGAGTTGCAACTCGTCCGCGTTCGGAAATTCCGAGCGTGTCAAGGGCATTCATAAGCGAGTAGGTCCGAGTGGCCATTTCGGCGTACTGATACCGGTGACGTTCGCCATCTTGACGTTGGGTTACGATCTCGACATCGCCAAAGTGCCGTTCTACATGATCGAATAACAGCCAGGTCGTGAGTTGCTCGTCCATGATTGCCATTGCGTGCTTCCTCCTGCAGTTCCTCGGTCTCAGCTTCGTTATCGTGTCGTGGAGATTCTAAGCGAAGGTCCCAGAGGACACAAGGCAGACCTCCCTCCGACTCTCGTTGCCGACCTGGGCCAAGAGCGCGTTAGCTGGTGTGGTTCACGACACTCTCGTGACGGTCTCACCAATCTTGTCGGACCCTGTCATCTGCTCTAGCCTGCCGCTGGAAGCGACGGTTTTGATCGACCACGAGGGACGGGGCATGATTGCAGGGAGAGCGGTGTGAGCTGCCTGAGCAAAGGTTACGTCAGGTAGTTGCCTCGGTTCAAAGTAGCCCGTCTGGCTCAAGTTTGCATCCTCGAGGCCGATGGTGTCGAAGAGTAGGACGAAAACTCTCTTCGGTCGAACGCACAGCGCGTCGGCGCGAGAGGAGCGGAGGGACCATGGAACGGTCAGCGTTGATGCAGAGTCTTCAGACTCTCTCGAAACGAAACAGAATCATTTTCTCGGGCGGGGCGATCCTTGTGGTTTCGTTCCTCTTGTCCTTAGTGATACGGCCGGTCGGTTCGTATTGGGCACCGGTAGACGGATGGGCCATGAGCACCTTTGAACTGTCGGCCGGGGTGCTCTGTGCATCGCGTTTTTGGAGTCCGGACTGGCGCTCTGACTTTGACCGAGGTCGCATCTATCCGCTACTTTTCGGAGTTGCAAGCTGTGCGTGGGCCCTCGGTGATTTCGTGGTGACGATTGAGAACGAGATCAGTGGATCCGTCTCGGTCCCATCGTACGGTGATGCACTCTACGTACTCTTCTTCCCGATCTGTTTTCTTGCCTGCTACAGACTCTCCGACGATAGGGCGGTACGCCTGCGTCTACCGTCTGGCTCGATCGTCTGATCGTTGCGCTAGGCGCAGCATCGGTCGTCGCTGGTTTTGTGGTGCAACCAGTTCTTCGAGCTGTTGGAGGAATTTCGCTCTCGTCGTTGACCTCGATGGCCTATCCAACCGGTGACCTCTTGTTGCTTTCGGTCGCGCTGGGTGGACTCGTTGCACTGCCAAAAGGTCGGCGCGGTATCCTCTATTTCGTTGCGACAGCGGTGAGCGTGAATGCCGTTGGCGATACCTACAACTTGCTGCAGCCGAACTCTCGTGTGGGCTATGTAGCAAATGCTGCGGCGTGGCCCGTTGCGCTATTCCTGATCTGCTTTGGCGTCTGGCTCCAGTCTCGTCATGCGGTGAGCGATCACGCTCCCTCAAACGGCTTCACGCTCCCAGCGGTTGGAGCGCTTCTCTCGTTTGTCATCTTGATTGTTGGTGGTATCACCCGTATCGGACAAGGGGCGATCGTCATTGCCTCACTCACTCTGCTGGCGACTGGCGTCCGACTTACTATGACTGTCGTGAAGAGCCAAGCGGAAAATGCTCGTCGTCAACGAGTTGTCGAGGAACGCGAAGTCGTCCTTCTTGGACTGCTCACGGAGGTGACAGAGAGCGCAGAGTCCTTAGCTGCTTCGTCTGAACGTCTCACCACGACGGCGCGTCAGCTTTCGCAAGGGGCGGACACCACTGCGATGCAGACAGAAGTGGTAGCGAGCACGAGTGAACAGATCTCACAGAGTACTGAGACGGTCTCTCGACTTGCAACGGAGATGGAGCGATCCATAGCGGAGATTGCGCACAATACACATGAGGCTCTGACCGTAGGGGTCGAGGCCGAGAAGGAGTCGAATGCAACCAGTCTCACCATTAGTAGCCTGGCAGACTCTTCAACCCAGATCGGTCGAGTGCTTGAAGTGATCACGACCATTGCCCAGCAGACCAATCTTCTTGCGCTCAATGCCACGATTGAGGCAGCAAGAGCAGGTGATGCAGGTAAGGGCTTCGCTGTCGTTGCGGGCGAGGTTAAGGAGCTTGCTACCGAGACCGCACGTGCAACCGATGAGATCGGGACCATGATCAAAGCTATCCAGCGCGATACAAGGTCTTCGGTCGACGCAATTGGTCGAATTGGTACGACGATCGGTCGCATTATCGAAATTCAAAACGCAATCTCGACTTCAGTGGCCCAACAGAGTCAGACAACTGCGGTGGTCATCGAAAACGTTCGTGAAGTGTCCGATGGCTCAGGACAGATCAGCGAACGTATCGTACAAGCGCGATCTGCAGCACAGAGCACGGCAGAGGGCTCAAACGACGCTCTGGGGTCGGCCTCAGAGCTCGCCCGGATGGCGGAAACACTGACCCAACTTTCGATTGACCCTCGCTCAACACCTCGAAAACTGGCCCCAAATGGGCTTATTGAGCCTCCCTATGT
>JBMFXG010000187.1:0-4796 GCA_049964535.1 Acidimicrobiales bacterium
GCCGTCAAGGTCGAACCTTGCGCGCTCATTGCGCCGTGTAGTAGGATCGCTCGAGTTGCAAGCGAAGCACCGATTACGTAGAGCACGGCGAACGGGAGCGTGATCGTCACCGAGGCCTGGAGCGATGAAGATAGCTTGTCGGCGAACTCTCTGCGGCGATCAAGTGCCCAGAGAGAGGCGAGTTGCGGTTGTATGGCGCTCATGATTGATAGCGAGACGATGGCGTACGGGAGCTGAAAGAAGAGGTACGCGTAGTTGTAGGCGGTGACGTATCCAGAGTAAGAAAAAGCGACTGCGGTGACGACAAAGAGAGCGATTTGGTTGGCGAGAACGTATCCGAAGGTCCAGCCGGATAGGCGGTAGATCTCTCGAATGGCGGGATCACGGAAGTGTAGGCGAACACGGAGCTGTGGGGCGTGCCGGAGCAGCGACGGAATGAGCAAGAGTGCTTGAAGAGCGACTCCCGCTGAGGTCCCAATGCCCAAGAGGAGCAGTGCGCCGTGATTGGCAAGCACGCTCGCCACCGTCGGGTGCTGGTAGAGCGTCGAGAAGACGACGAGGACCAAGATCGATGTGAGGTTGTTGACGATGGGGGTGTACGACGGTGCCACGAAGTGATGCTGGCTGTAGAGCACGGCGCTGAAGAGGGAGATGACGCCGTAAAAGAAGAGCTGTGGGGCAAAGAGGCGGAGAAGGTCGATAGAGAGCTCAACGGTGAGCTGGGAGCGTTGACCGGTAGCTCCGATGGAGTACGCGTGGATGATAAGCGGCGAAGCGAGCTCAAAGATGATCGTCATGACGAGAAGGAAAAGCGTTGCAATCGTGACGATCGATGATATCGATCGCCAGGCCCTGGTTGCTATCTCTGAGACGAGGCGTGAGGAGAAGACCGGAACGATTGTTGATGCGAGGACGCCACCTAGGAGCAGGTCGTACAAGGTGTTTGGCGTGTTGTTCGCTAAGTTGTAGGCGTCGCCGACGTGTAGTCCGAGTGCGTAGGCGAGCGCAATGATCCGAATAACGCCTGTGAGTCGAGAGACCAAGGTTCCCGATGCCATGAAGAGAGCATTGGTTCGTGGTCCCTGGGGCGAGCTCAGGAGAGACCTCCATCGGGTCGACAGGCGGGCAAGGGTCATTGTGGTTCACCGTTCGGTCGTGTCGGTTTTGCCTTCAGCGAGTGTGTTTGAAAGAGTGACCTGCCCCACCAGGTGAGAAATACTCCGAGAGCTCCGAAGGTCAAGATAAGACCGGCAAGGGAGAAGGCCGTTGATCGTACGCCAATGGTCGATCTCGAGATGACCGTTCCGTTCGGAGTTTGAAGTGCTATCGAGATTGGAAAGCTGCCAGGAGATTTGACGGTGACAGGAATCGATATGGTCGAGGTTGATTTCGAGATCGTTACTATCTCGCTCGGACCTGATGGATAGTCCAAGCGCAGAGAATCGATTCGAACCAGGACGTGAACCGGATAGTGGAGGTTGGAGGTTACCGTCACTGGGATTGACGTATTTTTAGCGGTCAGAGTCACCGTAGCTCCAGTTACGAGACCGATGTGGGAGAATGCTTGGTCTGCGCTCTCGACAATGCGCTTGAGGAGAGTGGTCTGTAGTGATGGCGAATCCTGTTGTGACTCAGACTGCAGGTAGTCCATCGCAAGCGAGCTAGCGAGTGAAGAGTGGGGGGCTATTGAGGAAAGTCCAGAGATCTTCGAGCGGGCGCTTTGCTGTAGCTTCTCATTGGCGGTGCTGCACTTCAGCGATGGCGCAGAGGAGAGTCGGGATGGCGAGAGCTGTAAAGGAGTACTAGTAGTTTGGGCTTCGCCAACGGTGACGAGGTGGACGATCGGAGAGCTTGATAGCTCGGCAATTGCGGTGCCAAGCGCTTTGAACTCGGTGTTTTGTGTGAGATTGATCTGGCCGACAATGACCCGAGTCGTCGACGTGTAAGGGGCCTCGAAGTAGATCTGAGCGAGATCGGCGTTCAACATCGCAGCACCACTCTCTGAGGTCGCATGAAGGATCTCGTTCGTGATCAATGGATCGATACCGAAGAGCGTGGTCGACCGATGCGAGAGGAGTACCGGGGAGGAGAGAGTGAGGTTGAGTCCAAGTTGTGATACGAGCGTTTCGGGAACGACCAAGGTGTGAAATCCCAGGGACGAAGCGAGCCGAACGACTGCAGGAGAGGACGTCCCGGCAAGGTCAAGAGCAGACGGTGAGGCGAGAAGCCCGTTGTGGTCGATCGCTTGCTTGCGTCCAAAAAGAAGCTGAGACTGTAGAGATCCCAGCGCTCCGTTCGTGGGGAGGCAGTTCAACGGTGCGTTTGCAAATGGCGAGACAATGAGCTCATGTCCGGGGATTGTGCTCCAACGGCTGAGCTCAGAGCGAGCGGCAATCATCGCTGGATTGTTGCTTTGGTATATCTGCTCGAGGATGGCTCCGGAGATCGTAAGAGTCAGTGAAGCGCCGTTGTGGGTCTGAAGGAAGCCCGCTAACTGTGAAAAAGATTGGGGGCTCAAGGTGTTTGGAGCGTACCGCACGAGGAGCGCTGTGGTCAAAGGTCGAGAGCTCGGTCCACTGAGGATTGGTTCGATGACGAAGAGCTTCGTTATCACTGCGCCGGTCGATGAAGCGGCGATGCGTAGCTCGAGAGGATAGTTGCCGGCACAGCTAGCGCCGCAGTTGGGTGGATTAACCCCGTTTTGACCGGCGACGTCGACAGGAACGGTGATCCGGTAGTGCCCCGACCGAGTGGCTAGGCCTGCGAGAGGTGTTGCGCTAGAGATGGAGGTTGGATAGGTTCGAGGGGGTCGATGCTCGCGTTGCTGAAGCCCGGTCCTGGTTAGGACCTTCGGGTAGAGAGCGAAGTACACCTCGTAGTTCTTCGGATTTGTAACGCCGGTGAGTTTAAACTCGATGGTGGCAGAGCTGCCTAACTGGATGCTGCTCGGCAGGCTTACGAGAGAGATCTCTGGCTGCGTCTGTGATCTCACCAAGGCTGCTGTAGTGTCGTGGAGTGTCAGTATCAGGGTAAGACCGAGCAGCAGTGAGATTGCACCGCTGAAAGGTCTACCAAGGAATCGCTTACACATTGAAAGAGTCGCTCTCATCTCCAGCGTCTCAAGCATCCTAGAGGCTGGCGAGGCTAGAGCACAGGGTTATGCCGTAACCGTAGCGAACAAACCCGAGAGCTTCGTAGAGAGCGAGAGCAGCGCTATTGGTGCTCTGTGTGTTGACGATGACCTCGCGACCCCGCCACCTGGTGACCCAGTGAAGTCCGTCGATGACGAGCGCACGGGCAAGCCCTTGTCGTTGCACCGTGGGGCTGACCGCCAGTCTCTGTACGTACCCAAGACCTGCTCCGCTACCGACGATGCAGTACCCAACAACCGGGAGCTTCGCTCCTGGTTGTAGATCTTCGATGACTCTGAATCGAGATCTCGGCGTTGAGAGTACAGCCTCGCTCAAACCATATGCGTCGAGCCGCCAAAATGGCTCGAAGGTCGATTGGTCAAGCTGTACGATCGCATCTGTGTCGGAATCACTTGCTCGACGGAGAGCGAAGAATTTTGGCGGTTTCGGGGCTCGAACCTCCCTGATCGTCGAGGCCGGTATCTTAAGCACAGTGAGGTGGTCGACGGGGCGATATCCAAGCGATGTGAGGAGTTCTACTCCGTCTGGAGAGGTCGTCTGCAGCAGCGTTCCTTGGTAGCCAAGGCCCTGTACTCGTCGCTGAAGGAGATCTAAAAAGGAGGCGGTCATAGGTAGGGGGCTACGTAGGCCGCTCGCAAAGGCAAGAAGTGGCTCGCTCGGCCACGGCGATATACGAACCCGGGTGATGCCGAGATCGAGGAAGAGGGTTCTTTTTGGCGGAGCGTGAAAGTCCGTTGCGATGCCTACCAGGCTAGCGAGATTTCTTGGTCGACGAATGTATGCTCGGCCATGTGACTATTCTTTTCGGTACTCACCCGACCTTTTTGGAACACGACACTGGAACGCATCATCCCGAGCGTCCAGAGCGCCTTCGAGCAGTGTTTCAGGGTATGGCCCTCAGCGGTGTCGAAGAGGTGGTCACTCCCTTTACCCCAAGGCGAGCCGAGATCGGCGAGCTTGAGACGGTTCACGACCCTGCGTATCTGAGTGCCTTGAAGCGCTTCTGTTTGATGGGTGGGGGTGAGCTGGATACCGATACTGCAGCGTCTCTTGAGTCTTGGGAGGCGGTGCTCTATGGCGCAGGGGCTGGGCTTGATGCTCTTGAGCGACTCAGAGCGGGCGAGGCGGATGCTGCATTTCTCGCTCTCCGCCCACCTGGTCATCATGCGGTACCTGCTCGCGCAATGGGATTTTGTCTCGTTAACAACGTGGCGGTGACTGCACGAGCGCTGAGTTCTCAAGGAGAGCGTGTCTTGATCTTCGACTACGACGCTCATCACGGAAATGGAACGCAAGATATCTTCTTTGAAGATTCCAGCGTCCTGTACGTTTCAACGCATCAACATCCTCTCTACCCCGGAACCGGAGCGGCTCGTGAGATCGGTCGTGAGAGCGGTCGTGGTTACACCATCAATGTTCCACTACCCGAAGGGACGAATGGCTCGACGATCGCCTTAGCGCTCGAGCGAATAGTGCAGCCAGAGGTCGAGCGCTTCAATCCAGATTGGGTCATCATCTCGGCGGGTTTCGATGCCCACTATCGTGACCCTCTCACCGAGATGAACCTGACGGCCGGAGATTTTGCAACTCTAACTAGGTGGGCAAGGTCCTTCGTCGGTCCGGGCCGTACTCTCGCTTTCCTTG
>JBMFXG010000188.1:0-4774 GCA_049964535.1 Acidimicrobiales bacterium
GGAACGATTCACCTTGACGATTCGAGCCATGATCATCGACGGCCAATACCTTGAGGCGACTCGGTCCGACACATCTCAAAGACCTACACGACGAGGTAGCTCACCCGCTCCGCCCAAAAGCGCCATGGCACACTCAGATCGATTCACCGCTCTCAAGAGCCTCAACGATACAATCGACCGCCAGAAAACAACGCAGCAGTCGAGCCTTTGCCACGACCAGTGCGTCCGGAGTACTCGGCACTGTCACGCAACGCCCTTTCAATCTGGATATTAGCTCAGACCAGCGTGAGCGTTCGAGGTAGGGCGGTTCCACCGGGAGTCCTGACCGTTATCTTGAGACCTACGAACACCAAGATTCCAAGTCATCCCCGCTATCGGTGGTTAAATCGTCTTCTCTGTCGCACGAATCAGGTCGGCGCTCTGCGCGATCAGCGGAGCGTCAGACCACAGGCGTTCCAACGAGAAAAATGATCTCGCCTCCTCCGAAAACACATTCACGGTTACCCCAGAGAAATCAATGAGTACCCAACTAGCCTCTTCGAGACCTTCAACGGACCGAGGTTTCCATCCGAGATGCTCTCGCAGGTGATCGACGACCCCTTCCACGAGGGAACGTACATGACGGGGACTCGTACCGGTCACAATCACGATGACGTCGATGAGCGAGTGGATCTCGCGCACGTTCAGCGCTACGATCTCAAGCCCCTTTTTGTCATCAAGAGCGTCAAGAATGTTCCGTACGACCTGATCGGTCATCTCAGGGATCTCAACCGATGCGCCACGTAAGCGATTCTGTGTCTCACTGTCGACCCGGTCTTGAAACTGGGGATCTAGGTCCCCAAACGCAAGAGGGGGGGTCTCGTCACTTAGTGGATACACGGTAGGGTCAGACATACAGACTACGACCTTTCAAAGAAATCATTTCTTTCAGAGCAGCGATGAAGGTTTCACGAGCATGCTCCACATCTACCGCCGACGAGGAAGAACCACTTGTTGAAACGTGGAATCGTTCCGGCTCTCCTCTCTCGACCGGCCGCGTTTCCATGAAGGCGAACACAGCCGTCAAGGAGTCATCCTCGGCACAGCAACACCGAGACTGCTTGGAGGGCCAAAACATGAGGGCCCACAGACACCGAAAGAGTCAACACGCTGCTTTCATTCTAGTACAGCTCCGATCAGACTCCCTCAGCAGCGGTCGACCCTGTCAACCATTCTGATAGAGGCCGGTCTCAGCTATGAACTCAATTGCGAACCTCGGGAGTAGGAAATCCAGGGGTCTTCCATCACGCGCTCGAGAGCGTAGGTCCGTCGATGAGATATCGAGAGAAGGTATCTCCACGACCGACCAGCAGCTCCAGGGGTCGACCCTCTCCGGGGGAGAGAAACCCGGCCTCGAAACTACCAGAAGCTCAGCGAGCGAGGGAAGATCCTCCGATCGCTCCCACGTCGGCAAATTAGCCGCCGCATCAGCTCCAACCACCAGTACCAAATCGTCCTCTGGATGCATCTCCCGGAGTCCTCGAAGAGTCTCGACGGTGTAAGAGTGCCCACCATGACGAAGCTCGATATCTGAGACTTCAAATCCCTCTAATCCTTCAATTGCACGCTCGACGAGGCTATAACGAATGCGGGCCGGCGTCAGCTCACGCATACCCTCCTTCTGCCACGGTACGTTTGCCACGACAAAGTAACAGAGGTCGAGGTCTGCAGCGTACTTTGCGTTCACCGCCGCGACAAGGTGACCCGTATGGATCGGGTCGAAGGTTCCACCAAAGACTCCGATTCTCACGCTCAGCGACCTCTCAATATCGCAACAACCGGTGCAAACATCTCCAACTCATCCTCATGGACGATCCAGTACGAGAGGCCGAGACGCTCCCGACGTTCAACGAGATCGTCAACGATTTTCTCTGGCTCACCGAAGAGTATCGGTGGCATCGATGCAACGTCTTCGAGCCCGAGACCGAAGGCAAGAGCAAGATCTCCGACCTCCGCCACCGCAGACGGACCGACTCGAACGAGGACCGTCCGACACTGCAGCTCTGCCGATCTACCATGCCGCCCAAGAGACTCCGCGACGTGACGGACCTTCGATTGAAAGCTTTCAAAGCTCAACTCTTCTGGTGATACTCCAAGCGGCGTGCCTGCACTAAGTTTTGGATTGACGCCTATGACGTCACCGTAGTGCGCAGCAAGACCAAGGACCTGACGACCTCCGCCACCAATCACCATCTTCGGTCGAGTCTGAGGCGCTCCCGCTACACCCAACGTCGCTCCATTGACGGTGTAGAACTCGCCGACATGGGTTACCTCCTCTCCCTCGAAGAGTTGCGTTATGATCATGAGGGCTTCACTGAGTCGTCGTACCCGCACCGGGGGCGGGTCCATGGTCAGACCAAGGGTGTGATAGTCACTCGAGAGCCAACCTGCACCGAGTCCAAGCTCGAAGCGACCGCCGCTGAACTCAGCTATGGTCGCTGCCTCTCGAGCCACAAGGACAGGATGGCGTAGGTCGTTGTTCATCACGAGAGAACCAAAGCTCATCGTCTTCGAGAGACCTGCGAGAAAGCCAAGAGTGGAGAGCGGTGACCACTGCGCATCAAGGTGATCGGGGAGGGTAACCGTATCGTAACCGAGCGCTTCAGCCCTCTCTACACACTGACGGATCAACCGTCCGGAGGTGACACCTTTGAGCTGGACTCCGAAGCGAAAATCAGACACAGACCAAGCGTAAGAGCCGCCCTAAGACGATCAAGCGTTCGTTGAAGGTTCAATATCGTTCTGCCGGTACGATGGTAGCTGTTCACTCGTAGGACGCACTATCCAAGGAGAGGCCTCATCGTGGCATGGAGTCCATGGGACTGGAGAGAACGCCCGGTCGAGCAACAGCCACAGTGGCCAGACCCCGGTGAACTCGAGGCGGTTGAAAAAGAGCTCTCCGGTTACCCGCCCTTGGTTGTAACCTCTGAGATTCGAGATCTACAACAGGCTCTCGCAACGGCAGCATCAGGGGGGGCCTTCCTCCTCCAAGCCGGAGACTGTGCGGAGTCGTTCCTTGACCATTCAGCGGCCTCGGTCCGCAACAAGCTGCAAGTAATTTTGCAGATGGCGGTCGTGTTAATGTACTCCTCCGGCGTACCGATCATCAAGGTCGGTCGAATTGCTGGCCAGTTCGCCAAGCCGCGATCATCATCAACAGAGACGATCGGTGATCGAACCTTGCCATCTTTTCGGGGACATATCGTTCACTCTGACATCCCCGACCCAATCGCTCGGATACCCGACCCCAAGCGACTTCTTCACGCATATCATCAATCTGCAGCGACGATCGCACTGCTCAAATCGCTCACTCAGGGGGGTTTTGCGGATCTCTCACAAGTTCACACCTGGAATCAGGAGTTCGTGAGCGCTTCGTCTCAAGGCAAGCGATATGAGACCATAGCGACAGAGATCGAACGAGCTCTTCAGTTCATGGCCGCTTGTGGAATCGACCTCTCGCGTGAGCGCTCACTCAGCCAAGTCGGATTCTGGACCTCTCACGAAGCGCTCCTACTCGGGTACGAGGCCGCTCTGACCCGACGAGACCCACGTGATGGGCGGTGGTACGACCAATCTGCGCACATGGTCTGGATTGGCGAGCGCACCAGACAGCTCCATGGAGGACATCTTCGCTTCGCAGAGGGAATTGCGAACCCGATTGGATGCAAGGTCGGCCCGACGATGACCACCTCGGAGCTCGTAGAGCTCTGCGACCGACTCGACCCGACCGCTACACCCGGACGATTAACCCTCGTCTCGCGTATGGGAGCCGAACGAGTACGAGATCGACTCCCAGAGCTCATAGCGGCCGTTAAAGCGAGTGGACATCCAGTGGTCTGGGCGTGCGACCCAATGCATGGCAATACCTTTACCTCCTCTAGTGGACTGAAAACTCGGAGATTCGACGAGATCCTCGCGGAGCTCAAAGCGTTCTTTCAGGTACACCGAGATCTAGGAACGTGGGCCGGTGGAATTCATATAGAGCTCACTGGCGACGACGTTACCGAGTGTCTCGGGGGCTCCGACGAAGTCCTCGAAGAGACTCTGAACACCTCATACAACACCATCTGCGACCCTCGACTCAACGCACAACAGTCGCTAGATCTTGCTTATCGGGTCGCAGAGTTACTCATCACGCCCTAGTCTCTCAAGGCGAAGAGCAACTGAAGTTAGGGACGGCCATCCACCTTTCAGCGAGTTGAAATAGTGGTTCAGGTGCCCTGTCTACTTGTCGATGTTCTCATGGGCGAGTAACTTCTCCAAACCACGGCACAATCTTGAGGGGATCGGTTATGAGACGACGCGAGAGGACCGCAGCAAACAAGGGACGGATCGACATACTCCGCCGAGCAGCTCTCGCTGTCCTACTCATCAGCGCAGTCTTTACCCTGAAGCCTGCAACGAGTTCAAAGACTCTCGGCTCTCAAAGCCTCCGACACAGCGCAGCGGTATCAGCCACTGGACTCACCGGATACGACCTCTTCGGCTCAACCGGAAATGTCTACTCCTTTGGATCTCTCAACCTCGGCGGTATGGGATCAACTCCACTTAATCGACCGATTGTCGGTGGCGCAACGACTCCGAGCGGGCTCGGATACTGGGAGGTCGCCTCCGACGGAGGGATCTTCTCCTTTGGAGATGCTCAGTTCTACGGTTCAACAGGAGCCATGACCCTCAATAAGCCCATAGTGGGTATGGCATCGACTCCCGATGGCAAGGGATACTGGCTCGTTGC
>JBMFXG010000189.1:0-4726 GCA_049964535.1 Acidimicrobiales bacterium
ATCTCGCCTAAGACCCATGACACTCACGCACATCAGGCTGAGGGAGCAGAAGAGAATGCGACACAACGTCTACCCCTCTCTCCCTCCAAGACCGGCCTACGGCTGAATCAACCGATAGCCTGCGCCTCGAACTGTCTGAAGCATTGGCTTGAGGCCAGGACGATTAATCTTCTTCCGAAGATAGCCCACGTAGACGTCGACTACGTTCGAGCCAGGATCGAAGGAGTAGTCCCAAACATGGGAGAGAATCTGCGTCCGAGAGAGGACCTGTCTCGGATGTCGCATAAAGAGCTCGAGAAGTGCCCACTCTCGTGGTGCAAGCTCAACTCTCCGATCAGCTCGATAGGCGATCTTGGTTACGAGATCAAGCCGCAGATCCTCGACTTCGAGCAAGGTCGATGCAGCCTGGTCCTTGCTGCGGAGAGCAGCCCGAATCCGCGCAAGGAGCTCAGAGAAGTGAAAGGGTTTTGTCACGTAGTCGTTCGCTCCGCCATCGAGGCCACGAACCTTCTCACGAATATCGTCTCGAGCCGTGAGCAAAATAACAGGCTTCTCAAACTTGCGCTGCCGCCAAGTTTGCAGTAGCTCGTGCCCATCGATCTTCGGTAAGCCAAGATCTAAGAGCACAAGATCTACGTCATCACCGAGCCGGACGACCTCCCGCATCGCCTGCTGCCCATCGTGCAAGACCGTAGTAACATAGCCCTCGGCTCTCAGCCCCTTCGAGAGAAACGCTGCAATCCTAGGATCGTCTTCGACTATGACAATATGCACGTCTCCCCTATCTATCTGGCCAACCAAAGCTACACCCCCGAGCAACGCTGATCACCTCGACTGAACCGTCCCGAGTCCCAAAGCGAGTCGGAGACCGCCACCGAAGGTCTTTAGGCCATCAAAGCTCAGCACCGTTTACGGCTCGACCTGCCGACTCGACCATGAGCGAGAGTTCCCAATCTCCCATCTTCGCACTTCGGTCGCCAGACCTCAATATCGAGCTGCACCATGGTGACGAGCTACCACGGCAACGGCGAATCCACGGATCCACCTTCGTAGCCTTCCCTGTCCCAGAGTTAAAGCGGCAATGAGAGTTTTCTTATAGGCGACGAAAAATATCACTTAAAGTGAGTACCTCTCAAGAATGCCGCAACAGGTGACGAAACTTGAGCGTGAATGTAAGGAACCTCTGGGGATCGATCCATGCGAAAAGTCACAGACCTGTCGGATCTCACGACGACGGCTTCTCCATCATCTCCGTCGTCATCGCATTCTCTATGTTCGTCGCAGTCCTAGCCCCCGCAGCGCTCCTGATTCAGCAGTCCACTTTGGTCTCTGGTGACGTCCAGAGCAGAATCATAGCGGCAAATCTCGCTACGAAGCAGCTCGAGCTCGTGCGATCACAGGCATCCTACGCGTTCGCGCAGCTCGTCGACAACTATCTCGGAACCTCTACCTCGACCGTACCGATCGGCTCGGTGGACTACTCCATCACCCAAAATCTCCAGTGGTCGCCAGGAGCCTACAGTCCAGGGGGCTGTGGGTCGAGTGCAAACGGAAATACACAGTTGCAGCCGGTCCTGACTGCCACCGTTTCGGTAACCTGGCCAGCGAAGCCGGCGCACGAGCCCCCAACGAGTGAGACGTCAACCTTCACACCACCGGTCGGGCAGTACTCTGCCACCAGCGGTGACATCTCGATACAGGTACTCTCCGCTAGTGGTACGGGTCAACCATCGATTCCTGTCACGGTCACTGGTCCCAGCGGCTCGCCCAGCTCTACCACGGTCAACACCGACTCCAATGGTTGCGCGTTCTTCCCATTTCTCCAGATCGGGAGCTATCAGGTCTCGCTCCAATCACCGAGCGCCAACATGGTCTACGTCGACCCAACTGGTAACACCAATCCGAGCACGACCGTAGGCGTGGAGATCGGTCAAATTTCGACATACCAGTTCTCCTACGACCAGGCCGCCACCTTAACTCTTCCTGCGCCACCGTCGAACTACACGGTTCCCTCTGCGGTCGGTCTCACCCTAGCATCGCCAAACCTCCCTGGGCTAGGAACGATCATCAAGACACCGCTTCCTGCCACGTCTACAAATGGTGAAACCACCATTTCAGGGCTCTTTCCATTTCCAGGGGGCTATCAGATCTGGTTAGGAGATTGCTACACCTACCAAAGCGGTGCTCAGTTCAGTGGTGTTGCGACCTCCGCAGTGTCGGGAGGCTCAACAACGCAGGCAGCTCTCGGTGAGTATCCCGCCCAGATTCAGGTCGAACTCAATGGTGCCCCTGTTGCTGGGGCACAGGTCTCCGTGAACGTTATGGACCCAACCTTATCGACCCAGCCACCCTACAACACCAACTGTCCAACCGTTTCGGGCTCGTCCACCCCCTCCTATCAGCAACCGATCATCGCTAGCACCACTACAGCGCCTTCGCTCGTGGAGCTTCCCCTCGGATATCTCCAGTTCCAAGCCACGGCGACCGTCAACGGAGCTGTCGTGACCGGTTACTTCCCGCCTCTGACCGCGACCCCAAGCTACTTTGACACCACGTCGGGAACGGGAGGACCGATTGTTATCTCGCTCCCATAGGCGATCCCACTACCTGAACCTGAAACGCTTCCGTGGCTCTGCGAAGCACGGTCACTCATTGGACTCACCAAGCGAAGGATTCACGATCATCGAACTTGCGATTGCTCTCGCGATCTTTTCAGTACTCGCTATGTTGATCATGGTCACCCTAAACGGTTTCGTACAGGTGCAAGATCAGACCCTCAACCGCTTCTACGCGACGAGTCAAGCTCAAAACATCATTGATCGACTAGGACGCGACCTCAGAACCGCAGTCACACCGACCAACGTCAGCGGCGTCACGACACCGTTCGTTCAGGTCTCGCCAACAGAGATCACCTTCTACGCCAATCTCGGAGGCGCCGCACCGACCGAACTTCGGGCCTACATTACCGCCACCACTCCAGGCTCCCCTGACTGCCCGTGTGATTTTCACGAGGACGAGTTCTCTGGAGGGTCGTGGCAAACTCGCATCGACGGTTCCTACGTCACATCACAAAATCCAATCGCTACAACCACGGTCTTCACGTTTTTTGCTCCTCCAACGTCAACGAACCTCTCACCTGCCCAGATCTCAATTTCGCAGAGCGGAACGTCAGATCAATCCGTTCTCAATCAGATCGGACTGATCGGCATCAATCTCTTGACCCAGATCAAACCGACGAGTCCGCTCACCACCATCAACACGCTCATCGAACTCCGCAATGTGGCGTTCGATCCAACCCAAAAGGCAGGGAGCTGATGCTCAACGCTTCACCTCGGGTGTCAATCTTGCGCAGGCTTACTCGAGCTCTCCGCCCAGACGAAGGTGATGCCGTCATCTTGGTCGTCTTGGCAATCGTGCTCCTCACCTTGATACCGATCTCCATCTTCACGACATCACTCGCTCAGCTGCCAATAGCACAAGGCAACCAGGACTACCAACGCGCACTGGCAGCGGCCGAAGCGGGCGTCTCGGACTACGTCAATCGGCTCAATCAGAGTTCCCTCTCTCAAAGCGCCAACTACTGGCAGTACAACGCATCGAACCCACCGCCCGACGGAAATCCGGCATTCAGTGGTTGGGCACCCGTACAGGGATCTACCGGGGAGTACTTCCACTACTCCGTCAACGCAACAGACGCACAATCACAGGGAACCGTCTATCTCACTTCTACCGGGGTCTCGGTCCACGGCACAACAACGACCTATCGAACCATAACCGTAGGGTTACGCACGCTTGGATTCTTGGACTACCTGCTCCTGACTAACACCATGATGGTCTCCCCCTACTTCGCACCGTTTCTCACAAGAAACAGCGGAGGAGAGCAGATGTCTTCGCAGACCGCCCAAGATTACTGCGCCTATCAGTGGGATCAACCCAACCCCTACACCGGCGGGTACGGTCCAGACATGAATCAGGTCGGCCCAAATGGACATAACTATGGGTATGGATACTGCGCGCCCCTCATTAACTACTACGTCAGCGGTCAGGTCTTCAACGGCGGTGTCTTCACCAACGATATCTTTTACATCAATGGACAACCAACGTTTAACGGCGCAGCATCCTCGTCGACGACCCGAACGTCAGGCGACCCTACACACCCGTACTGGTACGACCCGATCTGTAGCGGAACCTGTAGCGGCGATGGTCCAATCACCGCCCACGCTGGTGATCCCTCCTACCACAGCCCGCTCGCATTTCCTAGCCAAAACACCGCGCTTCTGTCAGAGGCGGAACACGGCGGATGCGTCTACGCTGGACCTACCTCGATCGTCATCTCTGGAACCACGATGACCGTTACAAGCCCCGAGACACCGACGTCGGGCTTTAGTGGACCGGGCTGTATGGGAAGTGGTTCGCTCAACTTGCCTTCGAACGGAGTCATCTACGTCGAGAATCTCCCGTCTACTCTGTCGTGCAACGGCCAAGTCGTACTCGATCAAACCACGCTGCCGTGCTCCCAAGGCGATGCCCTCATCCAAGGAACACTCCATGGACAGCTCACCATTGGGGCCGACAACAACATCGACATCGCCGGCGACCTCATCTATGCGGGATGTGCAGCAAACGGTACGACCGATGTACTCGGTCTCGTTGCGAACAACTTTATCGAGGTCACGTCTCACTTTGGCACGACCAACACCACGACCGATACGTGTACGGATCACCC
>JBMFXG010000190.1:0-4644 GCA_049964535.1 Acidimicrobiales bacterium
TGCAGGTTGGACCATGCTCGAGAGCTCCTTGGCGATCTGAGGGTCGCTGAGGGAGTCCTCATCAACGTTAAAGACGTAGATAAAAGGCTTAGCACTGAGAAGGTGTAGGTCTGCAACTAAAGCCGCATCAAATTCGCCGCTTGCTGCGGCAGAGTTGATCGTCCTTCCGCTATCGAGGATAGAGCGAGCTCTGTCTATCGCATCGTAGGTCGAACGCAAGGTTGGCTGGCGCTTGACCTCTTTTTCGAGTTTTGTGAGTCGGGTGGAGACCGTTTGGAGATCTGCCAGGATTAGTTCGGTATTGATGATCTCTATATCGTTGGCTGGAGAGATCGTTCCTTCGACATGGATGACATCTGGGTCCTGAAAAGCTCGGACCACGTGACAGATCGCGTCCGCCTCTCGGATGTGAGAGAGAAACTTATTGCCGAGACCCTCACCTTCCGATGCGCCCTTGACGATGCCAGCGATATCCACGAAGGTGACGGTCGCGGGGATAATCTCCTTTGAGTCGTAGAGAGATGCGAGTCGTTCTAGCCGGTAGTCAGGTACCGCTACAGTACCAACGTTGGGTTCGATAGTAGCAAAGGGGTAGTTCGCTGCAAGAACACTGTTGCGGGTAAGTGCGTTAAAGAGGGTTGACTTGCCGACATTCGGAAGTCCGACGATTCCTATTGATAATCCCAAAGAAGTACGCCTCCCAGTGGCAGTTCGAGGGTTGTAGTTGGATAGTGATCAAGTACTATCAGTGTAGGTGCGCGAAGAGCGAGAGGTCATCTGGTGTGGAGTGGGCCTCGGTGTGGCTCGTGTTGGTGCTCTTGGCGTCGGTGATAGCTTAAGATAGAGGTTGAAAGAGCCGACAACGATGGAGGGGTGAAGTGACGCTCCAACCTACCTCTGTGGCTGAGAACTTTTAGGTAAGACGGTAATCTACAGTATGACCCAAATCCAGTGAGGCTGGGTGGGAAATAGGTGCTGCGTTCGGCAGTTCGGGTCTCGCAGTTGGCGCTTGCCATTGCTTGCTCTAGTTTGGTTCGAGATGAGGGATGATCGTGGCGAAGGACCGACATGATAGGGACGAAGAAGACCTCGTCCGTATCTACCTCAGCAATATTGGCGCCTATCCACTGCTTTCCAAAGATGACGAGGTCGTCTTGGCCCAAGAGATCGAAGTCGGTCGAGAGGCAGCTCGGCAACTGAAGGCGAAGAGTAGAGCGATCTCCCCCGAAGAGAAACGTCAACTCACCAAGGCCGTCCGTTTAGGCAGCCAAGCCGAAGAGGCCTTTGTTCAGAGCAATCTGCGCCTTGTTGTTTCGATTGCAAAGAAGTATCAAGCGTCTGGTCTCCCTCTGTTGGATCTCGTCCAAGAAGGAAATCTGGGTCTGATTCATGCGGTTGAGAAGTTTGATTGGCGTAAAGGATTCAAGTTCTCCACGTATGCGACGTGGTGGATCCGACAAGCCATAACGAGGGGCATAGCGAACACCGGTAGAACGATTCGTCTGCCTGTTCATGCTGGCGACACCTTGGCTAGAGTGCAAAAGGCGCAGGCTCGTCTCGAGTTGAAACTGGGACGGCCGGCCACCCTCGCTGAGTTAGGTACCGAGGTCGAGATCCCATACGACAAGCTGATCGAGGCACTGAGATTTCGAGGTGAGCCTCTCTCGCTCTCTGAGCCTCTGCGCGAGGAAGGTGACGCAGAACTCGGCGATATTGTCGAGGACCGGGCGGCATCGTCTCCATTTGATCATGCGGCCATGCAGCTGCTGCCGGCGGAGATCTCGAAGCTATTAGCCCCGCTAGACGATCGAGAACGTGAGATCCTCAAGCTTCGATTTGGTCTAGACCGTGGTGAGCCGAGAACTCTCGAAGAGGTTGGCGAGCACTTCAATCTGACTCGTGAGCGTATTCGTCAGATTGAGGCGCGTGCGATGTCGAAGCTTCGGCATCCTTCGTCTGATACGGGAGCGAGAGATCTTCTCAGCGTTTGAGCGCCGAACAGGGAGGCCGAGGGTAAGTGGAAGATGCAGTGCGCCGCCGACTTGCTTGCAGTAATTCCGTAACGATTCGAGGCATGCGAACGATTGTACTTATCGAAGTTGCTAGGAGCGGCTAGAGATGAGGACATACGGCAGTGTCTCAGTCAGAGATCGGAAGCGATCGTAGGTGCCACTTCGACGGATCCATCTGGAGCGTCTGGCGTGCGTAGGTTCTTAAGTCTAAAACTGCTTGGTGCCGTTGTTGCCTCACTGTCGATTGTTGCAGGATCGGCCATCGCTGGTCTGAACGTTGCGCCGCATGCGATCCGGCTTCGACCTGCATCGATACAGATCGCAAGTTCCGCGAACAAGACGACCAGCCGAGGTCGTTCAACTCGCTCTTCGACGAGCTCGGGCGCGAGCACATCCTCTTCAACGAGTGTGCTGGGCCAAGCCAACACTGCATCATCGACGAAGCCGACATCGAATTCAGGTCCATCGTCGGGTTCCTCTGTCGGGGGAGCGACTGGAAGCCCACCTGCTCCCGCAACGATCGTTGCACCGATTGGACATCTGCCCTTTGACTGTCTCGGCCAAGACGGTCAAACCCAACATTTCTTGGAGAGGTGTCTGAAGGGACCGGGTGGATCAGAACACGGCGTTGCCCACCCTGAGCTTGCCGGCACCGCAGTCCTGGGCGGATCTAGCGTTGGAGGCTCCGGCAAGTAGAACGATTGATCCGCCTCGACGTTGCCGACCTTACAAGCTGAGTCAGCGATAGCTGGTCAGCATCGCTGGCCCCTGCTCCTCAAACGCGATGATGGGGAAGTGTAGCCGTCCTGGCACGAAGCGGCTAGCCGGCACCGTCCGGAATCTCCGATCCTTGACGTTTGGAATCGTTGAACCAGGATCGGTATCAACGAAGAGTACGTGATGAGAGCTTGCGGCATTCTCGGAGGGCGTGACTATTTTGTGCGATGCACCTGGTCGCCGATTGGTCAGAAGTGGATCTCTGGTCGCCACCGAAGTTTGCTACTTTCAAAGCTGGCGACGAGCGTGAGCTGGCTCCTGAAGAGAGTCGATAAGAGCTCGCAACCCCTTGACGGGGGGTGCTGAGATCGTCCTGACGGAAGCGAACGAAATGTACGCTAAATTTAGAGATTATGAAAAAGCTTTTCTTTCTTGCTATCTTGACGGCTCTGATCGCTGTTGCTGCGAAAAAGCTTCGAGATACTAACGCATAGCTTCAAACTCTTTTGATCTCATCGGGAGCGCAAGGATCCCCTGATCTCTTAGCTCTACTCGCACTGTAGGGTTCGCTGCTGAGAGCAGCGTGCTCTTTCAGCTTTAGTCAGGTTGTGATTTTGTATCGGGTTGCGACGCGTTGAGTCGATTCCTTTTGTTTCGTATATCAAACAACCGAGATCTCCATGGCGGAACCTGAGGGTTCCAGTGAGGCTGGGTCCGTACTTTTGCGCGAAGACTGAGGTGAATCTCGTCGTGTCCTCTGCGCATCGTGCACTCATATCGTTGAAGAGAGCCTTGGGCCGAAAACTTGTGGTGCTTTCCTTGAATTTGCGGCTAATGCACTACCGCCATCGGAGACTTGGCTCACTGCTGATACGTCGTCGAAGCAGTATTGAGTGAGAGGGCTCCGGTGACAGAATGAACCGATGGTGGCAAGGTGGTGGCGTGGATGTTCTTTGATTGTCGAGGTCTTTGGAGCCGTGTGAGCACGGCGAAGCGACATCGAGGTGTGGTCGCGTTCGTCATGGCTCTAGCAGTACTACTTGGTGCTTGTGGCACGACGAGCACTTCTGCCGTAGCTCATCATAAGACGACTACGACTGGTGTTTCTCTTGCCACTGAGATAGCACGGTTGCCGACTCTGCCGGTTAAGTCGAACTCGTCGGTTCATGCTCTGTCCGTACCGGTGCCGTATGGAAGTGGCTCCTTTGTCGTGTCCAGCTCAGGCCGTGCGCTCTCGCTACAGTATCTGCAAGCGGCGAACGATTCGGTGGCGGATACCTTGTCACTCCCTACTCTCCTTCCTCGATCGGGTGCTTCCGCCCTGTCTGTATCGGGTCCTGCTCTTGTCGACGGTGTTGGTTGGATCCTCATCGGGAATGAACTCATCAAAATTTCGCTTCCACCGGCGGGTGGGACGGTATCGCCTGCAACCGTGGGCATCCTCTCGACCGCAAGGTTGAACGGCCTATCCGGTATCTCGGGATCTCTTGTGGCCGATGCTTCACATCTCTTTGTTGCTGGGGCAAGAAGTTCGTCGAATGGGATTTCGACTTCGGTGCTCTGCGATAGCGTGAGCGTCGCATCCGGAGCCATTATCTCCTCGACGACCGTTCGAGGGAGTCAAGTGTTATCGCTGGTGGCAGGGGGACAATCGGTCTGGCTGACGAGTGAGACGCAAGGGGGAATCTCAAGTGGTCCAGAAGTAGTGACGAATGCAATCGACCCGCTCAATGATCAGGTGACCTTGAGTCACGTCGTTTCGAAATCTGGGGAGTACGCTTTGATGACGGCGACCACGGGTCGTACGTGGGGTGCTCTCTTTAGCGGATTGGCCTTTGCTCCCTCGAGTTTCGTGATGGTTGCAGCGGGATCGACTCTGTCTCAACCGATCGTCCTGCATGGGGTGCTCGGAGAG
>JBMFXG010000191.1:0-4628 GCA_049964535.1 Acidimicrobiales bacterium
CTCCTACGCCAATCTCCGCTCCCTCGGCAACTGCGATCTCTGCAATGTTACACCCGGCGAAAGGTAGTTGGCTCTACTTTGTGGCTCTCAAAGGTCATGCGAGCGAGGTCTTCTCTGATACCTATGCACAACAGGAGGCCGCAATAGCCGCTGCTGGGGGTCTTGGTTGACGAGGTCGACCGGAGCTCGTGGTAGAGCAGGGTCGGTTTGGCCTACCGCTCGGACCGCTTTGGCAGGTGTCATTGGACATCCCATCTCACACTCCCTCTCACCGGTAATGATGAATGCGGCTCTCGCTGCGAGTGAGCTCGATGCTACTTTCCTTGCCTTTGACGTGGCACCGGAGGACCTTGCGCAGGTGGTGCAAGCGGTTCGAGCGATGAAGGCTGTGGGCCTCATGGTCACAATGCCGCATAAAACTGCGGTAACACGACTCGTGGACCAACTTACTCCTCGTGCGTTACTCCTCGACTCGGTCAACGTTCTCTATCGCTCAGGAGATCGACTCATCGGTGACTCGACAGACGGTGCTGGCTTAGTTCGTTTCCTCTCTGAAATACTCGGAGATGGCCTTGTTGACAAGCGTTATGGCGTCGTGGGTTGTGGAGGTGCCGGTCGCTCGATCATCGCAGCACTCGTCTCAGAGGGTGTGCGGGTCGCGGTGGCGAATCGGACGAACGAGACAGCGCTCGACTTCGTCTCCCGTCTCGACGGCGATGTCTCTGTTGTGTCATCGACCTCTGAACTGCGTGGCTCTGATGTTGTGATTAATGCGACCCCTATTGGGATGGTCGAATCGAATCAGGAAGGACTGTCGGTCGTCAGTGATGAGGTGCTCGCCGCTGCTGAGCTCTACCTTGACATCGTCTATCACCCTTCTGTCACCCCTACCATGCAGCGTGCGCAGGATCTCGGGACGCCGGCGTTGAATGGAGTCGGCATGCTCGTTGGACTCGGAGCAATGTGTTTTGAGCTCTTTTTTGATCGGCCCGCGCCGGTTACGGCCATGAAGAACGCTATCGAAGCGAGCTTGGGTGAGGAGGCTTAAGCCATTGGAAACTCCTTGGCGTTGCAACTCCGCTTGCACGAGGAGTAGCTCTGCTGAGAGGGAGAGACGCTCACGCTACGGTGTTGAAATCAACCGGTGTGCGCCGTTTAAAGTTCGAGATGGTTGCTGTGGTATGCGCCTGCGATTTGACCCTCAGGTCTTTATTTCGATTCACTGGAGGGAGGCACATTAGCTGTATGAACAGGCTTGTTGGCTGAACGACCTGTTTGTCGCAGTGAGCGCATACGCAAAGGACTCTCGAGCTACTCGTCTCTCTCGGCCCTTGGGAAAAGAAGACCGAAGGATGACTCGTCGTCTGATGTTGTGCTGGAGCCGATCAATTCCCTGAACCGTCGTGAAGAAGTTAACGTCTCTTTGTTAGTGTTAGGTTGCGGTATCTCGGTAGCTGCGACGAGGTGACCTGCTTGCTCCGTTCTTGGAGCGAGCGGAATCCAGAGGAAGTATTGGTTCATCCGACCTGTCCGATGCTAATTCGATCGTTGCCTTGCACCTGTGCGCGCTGAGATCGAACGTCAGCTTCAGCCTAATCGAGCTTGCAGGTTTGTGATCAGGTGGCCATCTGGTGGAGTTCGCTGACTCTGATTATCGCGATCGAGGTGTATTGCAGTCCTCGGCCCATAGCGATACGACTCTCCGGCCTCTGTCGACCGGACTCGCGACTGAAGTCTCACGATGCGAAACGAGTTATGGATGGTCAGCAATGGAAGGCTTGCTGGTTCTGTTCAACGGGGAAGGTGAAGCCTCCGGACGTGGTAGGTCGGCGGAGTCTTCGAGATCGTAAGCTGTATTTCTTGCGCGCTCGAGTTGGCGTCACGATATGGTGGTACGGTGACGCCAACGGTCGACGTTGGCGAGCGATGTCTTGATGGGCTCTCCAGGCGTATCGTTTACTTTATAGGTGTCAATTTCGCGGAGGTTGTGGTCGATGCCGAGAAGGCTGGTGGCAGGGCAGAGGGTTGGTGATCTCGAAAGCGAGATTCTCGACGTGCTATGGTCATCCAGCGAGTGGCTCTCCGGGCGTGAGATTCTCGAGCAACTCGGAGATGAGCCCCGGGCATACACGACGGTGATGACCGTACTCGGTCGGCTGGTTGAAAAGTCGCTTGTCGAGCGGCTCGAGGAAGGGAAAAGCTATCTCTATCGGGCAGCAGGAGATCCTGACGAGCTGACTGCCCAGGCGATCCGCTCCCTGCTCTCGACGACGAAACACCCGCGCATAGCGCTGGCACACTTCGTAGAAGGTCTCGATGACCCAGAACTCGTCGCCGAACTCGTTGCGGCTCTCGAGCGGGCACATCTGTCGTGAACGGTCCTGTGGTTGGACTTGGCTTCTTCGCTGTCCTAGTAGGGCTTTCTGTCCTAGTAGGGCGCCAAGTTGGCACTTCGCCTCGAGTTGCGGCAGGGGCGTACGTCGTGAGCTTGCTCGGTTGGGCACTTCTGCCTGCTGTCTGGTTAGCGTGTCTTGGGGGTTCTCTCGGATGGTGGCTCGGAGGGATGCGGACGGCGGGTGGGGGCTGTCTGCTCGCGCTCAATCGCAGTCAATGGCAGCTTGTTGGTTATCTTCCAGGTGCGGCTGCGTTTGGACTTCTTGTCTCCCACGTAGTTCGTCTCGCCGTTCTCACTCGGCGTGTCGAGATTCGAGGCTTGGCTCTCTCGAGCTCCATTCGGCGACCAACAAGTGCTGGAGCAGTATGGGTTGTACCCTCGAGAGAACCGGCTGCTTTCGCTGCAGGCCTCTGGCATCCTCGAGCTATCGTGACGTCCGGTCTGCTCGCAGCAGTAGAGCGTGGAGAGCGCCAGGCGATCTGCGAACACGAGGCAGCACACGTGCGTCTCGGACATCCTCGATTGCTCGTGATCTGTGGGGCAGTAGCGGCCATGTACGGTCGCTTCCCTCCGGTTCAGAGGGCTTGGGAAGGTCTGCGACGAGAGCTTGAGGCCGCTGCTGATGACGAGGCGGCGCGGGTCGTGGGTACCAAGGTCTTGGTTTTGGCGCTTATTCGGGTAGCTGTGCTCCTGGGTTGTGATACTCCGGACCTGGCTGCGGGATTTATGGGCTTGGAGAGTTTACTGTGGAGGATCGCGCGGCTCGAGAACCACGGTAGGTCGACTCCGAGGTCGACAGCGGTAGTTGGTGTGACTGCGATAGCTGTCATAAGTTCAATGTCGATTATTGTGTGCGTGCTTGGCGGTATTGCAGCGGGCGCGGTCGGTGTGTCCGTATGTCTTCTTGGTCTGATTCTGGTGGCGACCCGTCCATTATGGGAAGGTCTGCACCGACACTCGTTTGGCTGTTAGCAGGGTCCGATCGCTCGAAGGATTGGACTGTCGTGTCCGGTCAGGGAGGAGAGAGATAGCGAGCGGTGAGCCCTGTTCGACGTGATAGGGGAGCGCGTCTTGCGTTGACTGAACGCTTGGGGGGTACCTGCCTTCTTCGGTGCAGTTGTCGACCTGCGCGAGGTTGCCTACCTAGAGATGACCCGTGGGTCCCTGTGACGTGTCGGTGTCGACTGGGATGGAACGACTGTGATTTGAGGTCCCGTCCTGACTGCTCGCAGTACCGGCGGGATGGTCGGCGTCTGACCTCGCTTGAAAGATCGAAGGTGGCCCTCGACCCCGCTGGTAGGGTGATGCGGGGATGTACGCTGAACTGTAGGTGTTAGCACTCGTTGTGATGCCTTCTCGCACGAGGGTTTGCTTCCCGAGCGCGAGGTCCTCGCTTCACTCAGTTCTGCGTGATTTCTCTCTTATTGCGGTGAACAACTCTCGCTAGCACTCCGTGCCTCGCGATGATGTTAGGTCTTATTTATGATCTTTGGAGCTTTGGTGGTCACCTCGGGATCGGCTCGCAAGGTTCATGACCCTCTCTGAAGCGCTTCGATCTCTCTGAGAGCCGAGCGATAGACGTTATCAACGACGGCGCTCCTCAATTCTCTTCGGATCTCACTGCTCCGTTTGCCTCGGAAGCCTGCGTAAAGCCCTTGATGTCGTACGCAGCAGTATCGGGATCCGGATCCATGATCCTCGTCAAGAGCTCTATGCAAGGACAGAGGCTTCCCTCGGTGTGGTAGTAGAACTGTGTGGTCGTATTCGGAGGATGTTGAAACTCCTCGGAGGCTGGGGACGCTTCAACTGCACGTCCTTCGTAAAGAGTTCGGCCGCGCCAACGGCTTCGCAACGGATCGTTTCGGGTTCAAATGGAGATCGTTCCGGTCCGGTCGGTGCGCTAGCGCTTCTTCTTTGCTCATGCGCTGATAACGCAAGTGTTTGTGCTTAACCGCGGAACCTTTGCACGCAGCAAGAGATGGTGGGTCGGGCAGCTCCTGGTATTCCCCAGATCCTTGCGTGGTTCGATACGTGATGCCCTAGGTTGCTTTCGTTGGTGGTGCCGAGGAGAATAGTGTTCGGTTATGAGTTGGCGTATCAACGCTGGCCTGCTATTTCAGCGGTGATGACTGTAGCGTAATAAGCTAGGTTGGCCGGAGAACCCGCCGAGATGAGAGTGACCGTTGCGGTCAAATAGGTCACCGAACTTGCTCTCGGGAGCTTTGGTCCCATC
>JBMFXG010000192.1:0-4560 GCA_049964535.1 Acidimicrobiales bacterium
TCCGACCTCAAGGACTCGACCGACCTCTTCGCCCATAGTGGACGGAGTGAAGTTCTCGAGTCGCTTCTTGATAGCGCTCGAGATCTCCTCAGCAGAGATATTCCAGTCTGACATGATACTCCTACTCCCTACCCCTTCTTCGCAAATGCCTAGTCAGCCGCATTGGCAAGCGCCAAGCGCGCCACATCAAGACGATGACGTACCGTCCCGTCGTAGATCTTGTCCCCAACTACTGCAACGATTCCGCCGAGCAGAGATGGGTCCACTTCGCATCGGAGCTCGAGGTCTCGACCTACAGACTGACTCAAGGTCATCCGAATACGCTGTTCCGCTTCCTGAGAGAGCGGACGTGCACTCCTGAGATGCGCCACACGTCGCCCGCGTTCACGCGCCACAACCGCAGCAACCCGCTCCAACACATCGACGACATCTCGAGATTTCGTCACCTTCGCCGCAAAACCAAGGACTCTCAGAACGGAATCGTCCACCCGTGAGGCAAACAGGTCCTGAACCAGTGCGAGGCGACTCTCCTCACTACTCCCAAAACCTGAGAGAAAACGCCGTAACTCGCGTGAACGCCCGATGGCAGAACTCACGGAGTAGAGCTGACTTTCGTAAGCGTCGAGAGATATCCTGTGGTCCAGTCTGAAGTAGGCCAAGGCATATCCATCAACCCTCCGCCGAGCTCCGACGAAGCCAGGCGCACCACGAAGATACTCGTTACGAAGCACACTTGCGAGATCGAGAAGCGACTCCAACAAGAAACGCGGACTCTCCTCTTCGACAGCCACAGATAGCAGCTCGAGTGTGAACGCAGACACCCTTGAAGCTAAGAGATCCCTAGCAATGGCCTCCCGAGTACTCGCCGAAGTCGATACATCTCCAAAGACCTGCTGAAGATCGAGATTGGTTCGAAACAGATCAGCCAACGAGGCCCACTCCTGGGTCACCTTGGCCAAAGCCCCCTCACGAGTCGCTATCTCGGAGACGCCGATCCCAAACCCAAGCACAAACTCTCTCACGCTTCCCCGCTCGCAACCTCAGCTACGAAGCGATCGATCAACGGATCCACCGTCAAACGATCGATCTCGACCTCAAGAATACGCTCCGCGAGATCGACGGCGAGATCGCCCACGAGGCCACGCAACTCGGCGATAACCCGATCTCGTTCACCTCGAAGAGAGTCTTCCGCACGCGCGACGATCGCTGCTGCATCTCGTTCTGCCTGAGCAACGAGCTCCTCTCGAAGCCCATTCGCTGTAGCTCGCGCCTCCTCAAGCAGCCTCGTAGCCTCCCGTCGAGCCTCTTCCAATTGAGCCTTATACTGCGCCAGCGCAGACTCAGCCTCATTGCGAGCCAGCTCCGCTGCCTCGATATCGAGACGAATCTTCTCACTTCGATCAACCATCGCTTTACGAACCGGCGGAAAGACGAACCGAATAAAGAGAATCATCAAGACCACGAAGGAGATGACGGACCAAATTACTTCTCCGGTCGCTGGGAGAATAGGATTCACCGACTGCGACGCAGCAAAAAACATCGTGCGACCTTACCCTGTGTACTTCAGCAAGATAAAGACGACGAATCCAATCAGGGCTAGCGCCTCTGCAAGAGCAAAACCAATAAATGCCAGAGTCCTAACTGGACCAGACATCTCAGGCTGCCGAGCAATAGCGGAGACCGCTTGTCCAAAAACGATGCCAATACCGATTCCAGGCCCTAGCGCCGAAAGTCCATACGCCAGACCGGCTCCGAGCTCCGCAAGACCTTTCCTAAGGTTCACGTTGCCAACTGTCGCGATGGTGATCGCGAACATAGAGTGCAGCACGCAGTCTCCTCCTGCAATTAATATGCGAGATACCTACGGCACTCGCTCCATTTCCTTCTAGGTCGCTAGACCCACAAGAGACCCACCCAACCTGAGTAAGAGCCGCTGTAAGTCTAGGAGCACTACCTCGATCCAAGCCATAAAACTCTCGTCGGAGTAGAACTTTTACTACTTTCCTCTAGTGCTCTCCAGCCATCGCCTCACCGATGTACACAGCGGCCAAGGTTGTGAAGATAAAGGCCTGGAGAAAGCTTACGAAGATTTCATATCCAGTCAAAACGACCAGCATCGCAAAGGGGAGCGGGTCGGCCACTAACAGAATGCTCTTGACGAAGAGTGCCTCCGTCAACACTGCAAAGGCAATGAGCAGCAGGTGCCCCGCAAGTAGATTACCAAAGAGTCGAATCGCGAGAGCGAACGGACGAACAATGAAGGTCGATAGCAGCTCTAGAGGAATGAGTAGGGGCAGTATCGCCACTGGAACTCCACTTGGGACCAGTGAAGATTTAAGGTACTTTCCCAGACCCTGAGAGCGAATGCCAACGCCGATGAAGACGACGTACACCATGAGCGCGAGCGGGGCAGTCACCCCAATTCTCGCCGTCGCGGGCATCTGAATAAACGGAATGACCTCGAAGAGATTGGAGATCAAGATGAAGAAAAAGAGTCCGGTCAGCCAGGGAACCCAGACCAAGCCTTGCGGACCCATTGACTCCCGAACAATGGAGTTGGTAATGAAGTCCACCCCGATCTCGACGAGATTCTGAACGCCCCGTGGAACGAGCCGACCTTGTCGTCCGGCTATGGCGAAAACCACAAGCGTAATGAGGGCGGCGGTGAGCGTGATGAGACCGACCTTGTTGAGTTCGAATGCGCCCGAACCAAAGGCTATAGATCTCCAGTTCAGAACCTCACCGATCGGAGGAAAATTAATTGCTGCCAGCACCGGAGTGGCCTCCTCCTCTGAAACTAGGTCGGAACCCGTCGAACGCAATCTTCCCGGTCACACGCGACGCGGTCACGATCACCGGAACGATATGGGCAACTATCAACGCCACTCCAAATATCACTAGGTCCATCCATGAAGCTCTGGCAACAGGGATAATCGCTGCCGTAAGAAGTACGAGGACGAACCCAAAGCTTCCTAACGCACCGCCCATGAGAGCAACCGGAGAAATCCTAGCGCACCAGACGAGGATCCTGGTCGCCACAGAGTAGTTCACAACTACCAAAATCTCGGCGTAGCCCGCCGAATAAAGACCCTTCGAACCGCCGGCCAGAAGTCCTCCTACCAGCACCGGTATCGCCATGACAAGAGAGGATCGAACGAGAACTCTTCCAATTCTTGCCTCTACCGGCTCCGACGATGAGCTCACCTCTGCCGATTCAGGCCCATCAGCTCCCTGCTCATTACGCCCCAAACCCTCTACCACGACTAAACACTTCCTTCTTTGGGGTACTGCTGGTCCGGTGCCACAAGACGTCTCGCCACGTCGGCCAAGTCCTCACCAAGCGCTAGATCCGCTTCTAAAAAGCCCGAGAGCCCTCGATCTTGTGGCTCTCTCCGCTGACGCACAGAGCGTACAGCGTCAGCTTCGTCCAGGGATCGGAACGCATCCTTCGCCTGATAGTACAGCCGCACCATTGTACCAACGGCCCCAAAAAGCGTGAGAGCTATGAAGTACACGATGTTGTGAAATTGACGATAGGCAAGCCACCCGAGTCCGGTACACAGCAGAATCGTTCCGAACATTTCAACGGCAGTTGCCACGCCATCTGTAAGGCCCATACCACGTGATCGAGTGGTACCACCTTCACTCGATGGCGTCCGTAGCTGCGACTGAACGAGTCCTTTAATTCGACTCACCTGTCTTCACCTCTCTGCTCAGGCTCCAAAAACCGCTCGGAAGTATTCGATTGCGTTCTTCCAAGCGACTCGCCCACAAGCTCTTGACCACTACTTCGAGAGGCAGCTGTACCCTCGTTGCCAGCCCCCACATCATTAGAAACCGCCCTCGTCCCACCCCTTCGGGAACCGATTTTTGCTCGCTTGGAGTGCCGGTACTGTTTCGAAAGCCCTGGACGAAAGAGCGTATAGAGTGTAATACCCGCGGCCGCCACCACAAACGGCAACTCTGCATTGATCTGGTGAAGAAACGTGGGTACTAGAGCAAAGCCGGCCAAAACGGCAGTCCACGCCCACAAAATGAGCACCGATCGCAGGTGACCGTGCCCCATCTGCATCAGCCGATGATGGAGATGTTCCTTATCCGGGGAGGAGACACCACTTCTCCTCGCAGTGCGGCGAATAACTGCGAACACCATATCGACCATCGGGACGCCGAGGATTACGAAAGGAATGAAAAGCGGAGCGAAGAAAAAAAACGTCTGATCCGAGACCCCAATAGTACGCCCTCCTACGAGCGAGGTCGATGCGGCCATAAGGAGCCCCAGAAGCATCGCACCCGTATCGCCCATAAAAATGCGCGCTGGATGGAAATTGTGTGGGAGAAATCCAAGGCAGATTCCAAACACGACGAAGGCTATGAGCGGACCGAGCGAGCTCGCCGATAGCTGCCCAAGTGATTCGAGCTTCAATCCGTAAAGTCCAAAGGCGAGTGAAGCGATGGCGACGATCCCGCCAGCAAGACCGTCAAGACCGTCGATCAGATTCACGGCGTTTTCCATTGCGACGACCCAAACCGCGGTCAGGAGCGGAGTGATCGACGCAG
>JBMFXG010000193.1:0-4421 GCA_049964535.1 Acidimicrobiales bacterium
TGAGAGAGACGCTTGCGCCACTGATGTTTTCTGATGAAGAGATTCCACAGCGCCAAGACCCAGTTGCACCCGCCCCTCGTTCTGATGCCGCCCATATCAAAGACGCCACCAAACTCGGGACCGATGGTGAGCCTGTCCAGAGCTTTGCTACCTTGCTCACCCACCTTGGAACTCTAACGAGAAATACGGTTCAATTTACCCAAGGGATCCAGATCGAACAGCTCTCAGTGCCAACGACACTACAACGTAGGGTCTTTGAACTCATTGGATCACCAATACCAACCACCATTGGAGGAAAGTCGACAGAGCAGAAACGCTGATCTCCGACAAAGTACCTGATAGGAGGTACTATTGGTCGGCATGGTGGGCGTAAGTTCGGTCTAGCACGTGGAGGGGATCTGAATCACGACGATGGTACGAGAGATCGCTTCGAACTTCTTAGGGCCGCCATGGAGCAAGAGGTTGGCACAACGGATACGACCTAGCCGCCAAGCGAGTAGGGGAGGGAGTGAAGCGGATCGATGGAGCTGTCATCAGTGATCTTGTTCGTGAGAGTGCTCTGTGATCGATGAGGTCTCCGTGTCTTGCTGCATCTCGGTGGAGAGCGGGATCCAGTAGCGACGAAGCCCCGGTTCTTCAGAGTATTCAGTTGTCTCTTCCAAGACGCCACCGCAACGCTCGATAATCGTTTGTGACCCCTGGTTATCCTCCTTGGTTGTGACAAGGACCCGAGCGATGCCGAGGCTTTGGGCTTGTCGAAGGGCAGCCTTAAGCATGAGGGTTCCATATCCACGACGACGCTGCCAAGGAGTGACTACATAGCCGATATGTCCGCCTACCTTGGAGAGGTACGGTGTCGAGATCGTATGACGGAGCGATATCCGTCCGAGGATCTCGTCGTTCTGTTCGAGCGTGGCCACAAAGAAGGTCGCTGGCATACGACCATCAGGAAGTCCGTCTCTACTCTCAAGAGTATCGAGATGCTTGAGGTAGTGGTTCCAGGACCAAGAAGGCTCGTAATCGAGTAAGAAAACCGAGCCTTCTTGGAGACATGCGTGGTGAATCAATCGTGCGCTTTCACGGTCGTCGATCCTAAGGCGCCGGAGGCGCACTTGTTGAGCCACCGCTTGTCGCTACCAGATCTTGACTCGGAGCTCCGGCTCGAGCCAGAGGTGGTCGGTTTTACGAACGGAGAATGCCTCGTGAAACGCGTCGAGATTTCTCACCACCTGATTGCAGCGAAACTCTGGCGGTGAGTGTGGATCTACCGCAAGCATGAGGGTTGTGGATTCGGGTCGAGATTGGTGGCGCCAGGCCTGTGCCCAGGCGAGGAAAAATCTCTGCGACGCCGTCAGGCCGTCGATGATCGGAGGATCGCTTTCACCGAGAGAAAGGCGATAGGCTTTCCAGGCGATTCCGAGTCCGCCGATATCCCCGATATTTTCGCCAATGGTCAGTTCGCCGTTAACGTAGCCCTCGGAGACCCCATCAGGTCGTAGACCACTGTACTGATCGATCAACGCCTTTGTGAGCTTCTCGAATGCGATTCGATCCTCCTCGGTCCACCAGTCTCGGAGTCGGCCATCTCCGTCATACTTGGAGCCTTGGTCGTCAAAACCGTGACCGATTTCGTGGCCGATGACTGCGCCGATTGCGCCGAAGTTCTCCGCGTCGTCTCGCTCCGCGTCGAAGAATGGAAGCTGGAGGATTGCCGCTGGAAAAACTATCTCGTTGAATCCTGGGTTGTAGTAGGCGTTGACGGTCTGAGGTGTCATAAACCACTCGTCTCGATCGATTGGCATCGCGAGCTTGGCTAGCTCACGTTCGAAGGAGAAGGTGCTAATGGAGGCGAGATTACCAATGAGATCGTCGTGAGTAATCGAGAGCTTGGTGTAATCACGCCACTTCGAGGGGTAACCGATCTTTGGCGTGAAGGCGGTGAGTTTCTGCTGAGCCTGTTTTTTAGTTTCGTCACTCATCCAATCGAGATCGTTAATGCTCTCTTCGTAGGCCTTGATGAGGAAGGAGACCAAGCGGTCCATGTGGGCTTTCGATGCCGGGTCGAAGTGTTCCTCGACGTAGAGCCGTCCGACCGCCTCGCCGAGAGCGGCCTCAACGAGACCGACGCCACGCTTCCAGCGTGGCCGAATGACCTCTGCACCGGTGAGAACTTTTCCGTAGAAATTGAAGTGCTCCTCAACGAACGCGCCGTGGAGGTAGGGTGCGCTGTGGTGGAGCAGGTGGAAAGTGAGCCACGACTTCCAAATGTCGAGCTCGAAGCTCAAGAGGACTCCTGCAAGAGATTCGGTGAAGCTCGGTTGACGAACGACGAGTTCGGTCAAGGTCGCCTGGTCGATCGTCAACCCTTCGCACCAAGCGCCAAGGAGCGTGTCTGCACGAACGGCGACGTCGTCTGGGAGCGATTGCCCGAAGCGAGCGACGAGATCATCCCACGTCATGAGGTTGTAGGTCTGGTCGACATCTCGAGATCTGACATTATCCCAGTGGTGTTGGGCTATTGCATGTTCGACCTTGACGACCGCCTCCGCTCTCTTGGCCGCATCGTCGATCCCCGCGAGCGAGAACATTCGCTCGATATGTTCACGATGTGCGAGACGAATTTGTTCGAAGTGTGGCTCTCGGTAGTAGCTCTCGTCTGGGAGCGAGAGGCCGCTCTGCTCGAGAAATGCAAGGTAGCGCGTCGGATCTCCAGGGTCGGAGTCAATGAAGATGGCGTAGATACCGCCATGACCATTGCGTTGGGCTCTCCCTAGGGCGCGCACAAGCGCCTCAAGGCTATCGATATCATCGATGGACTGGAGCGAGCTCTGCAGCGGAGAGAGCCCGAGGGTCTCGATGCGAGCCTCGTCCATGAAGCTTCGGTAGAGATCCCCGATCTTCTTGGCATCCTCATCGGCTGGATCGCTCTGGGTTCTCTCGATGATCGCTCGAACCGCAGCCTCTGCTTTATCGGCAAGCTCGTCGAACGAGCCATAGCGAGATTTCTCGGCCGGGATCGGATGCTTTCGTATCCACGTTGCATTGACGTGACGAAAGAGGTCGTCTTGAGGTCGAATGCTGTGATCTAGTTCGTTGAGGACGATCCCACTCAGAGATGGCCGCTCACCACTGTCGTCGGTTTTCGGTGCTTCGGAGCTTGTCATGGTTGTCATGTTAGCCTCGAGCTCATCTGGATTGGAAGGCGACGCCAAGTTCTCAGAGTTTTGTTGCCGCAGGGGGATCTGGAAAGGTTCAGAGGAGCCGTGAACGTGATCGAGGGAGACGGTCGCGTCGAGATTGTGTGAGGGTGGCACCCTCTTTCGTCTCTCGTTAGAGGTCGTATGACCGTCAGGTTCGTGCGTGAGAGGGCGATTTGAACTCGCTGTGACCTCGCTGTGAATAGCTCTTCTCGTTGAACGTGTGCTTGCCTGGGATCGTTAGGAAGACGTGCGTCTGCAAAGGTTGCCGACGAACTTGCTAAGGAGTGCACAGTGTCAAACGAAAGGTCGCGTCGTGTTCGGAGATTCCGATCACGACGCTCTCAAAGCTTCCGGTGGATCGTTGGTGCCGGAACCGTACTGGTACTACCGGCCGCTACGTTGGCGGGCGCTGCCGGGGTCGCGTCCGCTTCGCCAGCGGCGAGTCCAGTCGGTCGTCTGGCGCCGTATGTCGATACGGTGGTTGCGAAGAACTCGAACGCTTCGAATGGTGACACCAACCCGTACGGCATTGCGGTCATTCCGAAGACGGCTGGCTCGCTGGTAGCGGGCAATCTTCTCGTAGCGGAGTTCAACAACTCTGCTGGGACCTCGGGTGCGGGAACCTCTCTGGTTCAGGTCAATCCTACGACTGGGTCCGTCACTGATTTTGCCACTGCGGCGCAACTTGGAAACTCCGACTTGACGGGACCTGTCGACATAGCGATCAACCCTTCGAACGACTTCGTATGGGTCGGCGATTTTGGAGCTAGCGCCACCGGTTCACAGAGCAACTACCTCGTGCTCAGCCCGACCGGTGGATTCGTTGCCGTAGAGACGAACGCTTCGGTCAGTGGTAACTCTTCGTTGTCGGCCTCTGCCCAACCTTTCGCCGGAGTCTGGGGTGCCGCTGTTGGTGTGGATCCTGCCACTTCGAAGACGGCGTTCTACTGGACCAACATCGCCGGTACGGCATCACCGAGTGGAACCGGTGAGGTCTGGCGAACGAATCCAGGCGGCCCAAACCTCTCTGCCAACTCGTCCTTTACCCCCCTTGCGGTGGGGCTTCCGGCGAGCGCCAGTGGCCTGACGGGTCCGAAGGGATTGGTCTACGATCCCAACAATGGCGTACTCTACTTCACTGACTCGATGAACAACACGATCTACGCTATTGCGAATGCCGCCACCGCTACCGGACCGGTGACCCCGCAAGTCGTTCTGCAG
>JBMFXG010000194.1:0-4347 GCA_049964535.1 Acidimicrobiales bacterium
TAGGAGGAGTAATCTCAACAACGATAACCAAGGGCAGAACTCACAGAGACAGTGGATCAGCTATTGGGGACCCCTCATCGGGTCATCGTTCCAACTTGGGGAAGTATCGAGACCAACTCGGGAGACGGTACCTCCATGAGGTTCGCTTCCAACTCTGCGACCGACTACAGACCTGAAAGATCAGCACGTCGTTCAGAGATGCTTCGTCGATGATCACAACCCTGCGATACATGGACCCACCACTGCACCTATTGCACCCGTCGGGCAGACTGGAATACACCGGAGACAGCCGATACAAGGGTCAGCGTCCACACTCGCCCAAATCGGTCGAAGCCGAATCGCATCGACGACTTCGGCACAGCAGTCAACGCAGAGTTGACACCCGACACACCGTAGGTGATCGACAAAGGCGACTTGATGAATCGTGCTCACAACCAAGTCACCTTAGTCGAGCCGGTCTGACCGCATCGAACTCTCCCTTAGGCTTGCCAACAAGGTCACTATCACTGACGTTGTGGAGGTTCCTATGAGCGAAAAGTCTCTCTTCTTGTCCCCTGAGTGGATCGAGCGTGTCCGAACACTACGCAAGGAGCACGCCTCGGAGAGTCCATCGCTGGAAGCCAAGATCACGATGAATCTCATCGTCACCGAGCTGCCATTCGAGCAAGACGAGTTACGAGCCTATGTGCGAACGACCGAAGGGTTCGTCGACCTCGAGCTCGGCGAGCTGAGCGATGCCGAGGTAACCGTGACCATCGACTACGCGACGACGAAAGCCATCTTCGTGGATGGGAATCCTCAAGCTGCTATCGAGGCGTTCATGGCCGGGAAGATTCGAGTCACGGGTGATATGACCAAGCTTCTCTCCCTCCAAGCACTAATGACGCCGAGCGACGGGGGCGATATCCTCGGAGGCATCAAAGCGATCACTCTTGAGTAGCTCCTTCGTTCCCCGCACCAACGAAGTGATGTGAGATCGCTGACACGGGGCAGAGGTGCAAGAGGGGAAGGGTCTTTCGCTAATCAACCACCATGCTGACTGCACTACCATACAGCACTTGAGTACCGTAAGCCGGAGAGGTCAAGATGACGTTGGTATTACCAAGGGTCACAAATACCCTTCCCACTGTCAGCCCGGCGGCCTGAAGCGCAGCCTCCGCTGCAGCCTGGGAGTCTCCGAGCACGTTAGGCACCGTTACGTAGTGTGGTCCAAGAGAGACCGAAACATCGATCGTCGAACCTCGCGGCACCAGAGACCCAGGCGTCGTGGCTTGAGAGATTACATCGTTTTTGGCGACAGTATTGGAGTACTGCGTCGACACCGAGATCTCCAGTTGCTCACTTGCGAGCACCGAGGTTGCCGTTCCCTGGGAGTCACCAACCAAGTTCGGAACCTTGCGAGGAACCGGTCCTTTTGACAGCACGATCTGCACGGTAGATCCATACTGCACGACCGCTCCGGGGGTCGGTTGAGCAGAGACAAACTGCCCACTGGGGACCGTCTCAGAGTACGAATGAGTGAATGCCACCTTGAAGTGCAGTGCTGTCAACTGTGCAACGATCTCAGCTTGATCTTCACCGACAAGAGGTGGAACCTTGACCGGAGCAGGACCAAGCGAGAGCGTCACATCCACGATAGATTTCTTAGCAACGACCACACCGGTTCGAGGGAAAGCGCCAATGACATCACCTTGTGGAATCGAAAGTGAGTACCGGTGACCGGTGACCAGGAGACTCAAATCCGATAGCTTCGCCACCGCTCGAGACCGCGAGACCGAGAGACCGACGAGGTTTGGGACCGTAGTTCTCGTCAGGGAGGCGTAGAGATACGCACCTCCCGCCGCCAAGAGACTTAGGACGAGCGTAATGACGACCCAGATTAACAAGATTCGCTTGCGCCGAGCTCTTGGGCGATCATCTCGTTCCCCTCGACGGTTGACATCCACCGTGCCATCGGCCGCATCCGTCATCGAGGTCCAAGCCCCACTATCCACAGCAACCACCGAGGTAGTGGTCGCCCGAATTCGTGCAGTGTCCGTAGCGCTCGTGGCGTTATCATCTTCGAGGTCGTATAAGGACGATGCATATGCAGTCGCTGCTCCGTCACTCGGAGAGAGCCATCCACCGATATGCTCGGTGATATCTGAAACCCCCAAAACCGAGGTACGGTCACCACCATCGTTATCACCGCTCGTGCGCAGGCCGTAGGGTCCCGATGGCGAGTGCAGCGGCAAGATCGTTTCAGGTGGGTCAAGCGTTCGAGCCAATCCATCCAGTTCACGAACGAGCTCGAGAGCGGTAATTCTCTCATCGGGATTATTGCGAAGACAGCGCTCGATGAGGCTTCCGAGACCACCAGATCCCGCTGGAGCCTCAACATCTCGGTCCAGGCGAGCCATGAGCAGAGAGAACGTTGTATCACCGACAAAGGGAAGTTTGAACGCAATGGCCTCGTACATGATAAGCCCGAGCGAGTAGAGGTCGCTTGGGGCACCGACAGCGACGCCTCTCGCCTGCTCAGGTGAGGCGTACTTCGCAGTTCCCATCAGTACGCCAACTGGCTCAGTATGGGCTGCGGCGGAGAGCGCAACGGCTAATCCAAAGTCTGCAATCTTCAGATCCCCACCACCGGAGAACAAGAGGTTCGCTGGCTTAAGATCACGATGTACGTACGCCTTGGCATGCGCAAAGGCCAGCCCACTCGCAACCTGTAGCGATGCTCGCACGATCTGAGGAAGCGAGAGCGGACGTGACGATGAGAAGTGCTCCCGCAGTGAGCCACCATCTAAGAGTTCTAGAACGAGGAAGGGAAGTCCATCAGAGGTCCCGGAATCGTAGACCGCAACGATGTAGGGACTCGACAGCTGGGCGGCCGCTCGCGCTTCGGCTTGAAATCGTCGGAGGAACATAGCGTCGCTACCAAGCACGCCATGGAGCACCTTGACGGCAACTTCACGTTCAAGTTTGAGATCTCGACCTCGGTACACATTTCCAGAAGAGCCCGCGCCAATCGGGGCCACGAGTCTATAGCGACCACCGAGGACTTCGCCTACCTTGTCATCGCCGGTACCGCTCAATCGCCCCTACTCAATCCGCTCCAATGCACCGTTCCAGCACTCATGTTAACGCTGTCCCGCACTCTGCTCTCTTGATTTAGTCGAAACATCCTCAGGTTCTCCAAAGTCACGATCCGGCGCAAGTGTAACTCCGACTCGAAGGAGTTCAAGGAACTGGGTCTCGTCAAGAATGGACACAGAGAGCGACTCCGCCTTCGAAATCTTTGAAACGCCAGGCTCCTGTCCTGCAACCACAAACTTCGTCTTCGCCGATACCGAGCTCGTTACCTTCCCGCCTCGCCGCCGAATCTCTCTCTGGGCCTCGTCCCGACTCATCGATTCCAGTACACCGGTCACCACAAAAGTAACGCCAGTGAGGTCTACACCGACCCCACTATTGAATGCTTCTTCGCTCTCTTCAACGTACTCACCCACTCCATGATCGATCAATCTGTCGATGAGACCACGATTCGTTGGATCGTCAAAGTACTCCCTCACCGATCGAGCAATCGTCTCCCCAATACCGTCCAAGGCGAGCAGCGACTCCTCGTCGACGTAGCGTATCTCCGATAAACGAGGAAATCGAGACGCAAGCGTTGCCGCTGCAACCGCACCAACATGGCGTATCGAGAGACCGGTTAGAACACGGTCGAGCGGACAAGTCCGCGAACGAGAGATCTCCATAACGAGCTGTTCAGCCGAGAGCGCACCAAATCGCTCGAGACCTGATACCACCTCGACGGTTAAATCGTAGAGATCTGCTGGGTCTCTCACGAGGTTCGCTTCGACGAGCTGTTCTACTCGCTGCTCGCCAAGGCCCTCGATGTCCAACGCAGAGCGCGACCCATACTGAACGATCCTCTGAACGACCTGCGCAGGACAGTTGCGATTTGGACAACGAAAATCTGACTCTCCTTCAATTCGTTCTAGCTTCGTTGAACAGCTTGGACAGGTCGTTGGGAAGGACCACGGTTTCGAGGAATCTTGACGATAGTGCAGGACCGGACCGACAATCTCTGGGATAACGTCGCCTGCCTTTCGAACGATAACAACATCTCCGGGCCGAACGTCTTTGAGTCGTACCTGATCTTCGTTGTGGAGCGTCGCCATCGATACGGTCGACCCACCAACGAAAACTGGATCCAAAACGGCAAATGGTGTCGCTCGGCCGGTACGACCCACCGAGACGAGAATCTCCCGCAAGAGCGTCTGCTGCTCCTCAGGAGGAAACTTGTAGGCTATTGCCCACCGAGGCGCACGAGTGGTCGAGCCCAGCTGACGACGAAGTTCG
>JBMFXG010000195.1:0-4327 GCA_049964535.1 Acidimicrobiales bacterium
GTCGTAGATTCTCGCGACGACGTTCTTGAGCCCGTAGTTTTCTCGTGCTATCCGAGCCGTCAAGATATTGGTATTGTCTCCAGACGTAACAGCTGCGAGTGCGTGTGCTGCTTTGATATCCGCTGCTTCGAGACAATCTCGATCAAATCCGAATCCGATGAGTTGCTTTCCATGCCACTCTTGAGGTAGTCGTCGAAAGGCCCTCTGCTCTTTATCGATCATCACTACGCTATGCCCTTCGCTCGTCAGGCGAACCGCAAGCTCAGAACCAACTCTCCCGCAGCCAACAACGATCACATGCACCCCTTCTATGCAAGACGGTTCGAGAGTGGTTTCCTGCACTCTGGTTTAAGATCTGAAGCGATGCGAGACAAGTTCTGCTCTTTCGGGTGGGAGAATCGGAACGAGTCGCTGGACTATGGATGTGGTGGAGGCCGTAGACTCTTTGCGGAACCGAGGAGTGACAGTCACACACCATGAGCGATCAGCGACAGGACCCTTCAATCGATAGCATGTCGGAAATCGCGGGTGGGGACGACGTTGCGGCGGACCCGGTGCGGTATCGAGCTCGTACTCTTGAGCGGCGGAGACCTGATGCGCTGCCGCGAGCTGGAACGTTCTCTCTTGAAGAGAAGTTCTCGTATCGGCTCAAGAACAAACTCCTAGGTAGACCGCTCATCAATGAGCAGTTGAAGTCAGAGCGTCTGCCGAAATCGGTTGCTCTTGCGGTGCTCTCATCAGATGTTATGTCCTCGTCCGCATATGCCACCGAGGCGATGATGACGATCCTGATTCCAGTCGTTGGAGCTGCGGCTTTTGCACTGATCTTGCCGATCACACTTGGAGTCCTGGTCGTCCTCGCTGCGGTCACCGCTTCGTACCTGCAGGTTATTCGTGCTTATCCGAAAGCGGGGGGCGCTTACATAGTGACCCGAGAGAACTTTGGACCACGATTTGCTCAAGTGGCGGCTGCGTCACTCTTCATCGACTATACCTTGACGGTCGCAGTCTCTGTAGCGGCAGGCGTCGATGCGCTCACCTCGGCGATTCCAGCCCTCACGAGGTATAACGTTGAGCTTGCGGTTGTCTTCGTCGTCTTCATCGCCTATATGAATCTTCGCGGGGTTCGGGAGGCTGGCCGATCCTTCGCCATTCCGACCTTCATCTTCATTGCGAATATGGGAATTCTCATAGCGTTCGGTCTGTACCGCTATCTTACCGGTGCACTCAAGACGCACTCTCTGCACCAAAGTGGTGCTATTGCTATTGGTCACGGAGGACACGGCCTTCTTCTGGGAGCAAGCCTCTTTGTACTCCTCAACGCTTTTTCCAACGGCGGTACCGCACTCACAGGTACCGAAGCGATCTCGAACGGAGTTTCACTTTTTCGTTCGCCTCAAGCTCGAAATGCCAGGATCACGCTAGTGGCGATGAGTCTGATCTTAGGAACCATGTTTTTCGGGGTCTCTCTCCTTGCGGTCTTTACTCACGCCGTACCGCGTTTATCTGGATCTCCCACGGTCGTTGCTCAGATTGCAAACTACGTGTACGGAACCTCGGTCGTTGGTCACATCTTTTACCTCATCCTTCAGATCTCAACAACGCTGATTCTCGTCCTTGCAGCGAACACCTCCTTCTCCGGCTTTCCATTTCTTGCATCTTTTGTAGCGTCAGATTCCTTTCTTCCTCGGCAGTTTGCCCGTCGTGGTCATCGCCTTGTGTTCTCGTCAGGAATTATCGTCTTGATGATCGTGTCGGTGGTTCTTCTCGTCGGTACGCAGGCCAAGGTCACCTCGCTGATAGCGCTCTATGCAATCGGAGTCTTTACGGGATTCACGCTTGCAGGTGCAGGAATGGTCCGCTATCATCTTCGAACACGCAACGACGGATGGCGCTGGAGGGTCGGTGTCAATGGGTCGGCCGCAGTGCTCTCCTTTCTGGTCGACGTGATCTTTGTAGTAACTAAGTTCTCCTCTGGGGCTTGGCTTGTTGTGGTTCTGCTGCCGACTCTTGTGCTCCTTTTTCTCCGACTGCATCGTCAGTACGTACGAGAGGACGCTGAGCTCGAAAAAGGTCTGTCGGTCGCTCTCAAAGAGAGGACGCTCAAGAACCACACCGTCTTCATCTTCATCGATCGCTTAGATCTAGCAACGGTGCGAGCGATCCAATATGCCAAGTCGCTCAAGGCCGATGAGGTTCGTGCGGTCCATTTTCTCATGGATGAGCTCAAGGCTCATGCGCTAGAGAAGGAGTGGAAGACTCGGGGATTGGGTGGCCTTGAGCTCGAGATTATAGAGTGTGCCGATCGCCGTCTCCGTCGTGGTGCGATGGAGCTGGTCGGTGAGTCGATTGCAGATCGGGAGACGGAGGTAACGGTCCTGCTTCCGAGACGGGTATTCCCATCGGTGCTCGCTCGTGCGCTTCACGATCAAACGGCCGATCAGATCGCGAGCGTAATCGGTCAGCTACCACACGCTACTGCGACCATCGTTCCCTTCGTTGTTCCGAGAACTCGTGGAGATCGGGTTCGACTGGCTCCTCGACGTAAAGAACCGCTGCGTGAGAAGCTTGATGAGCCTGTGGAACTAGGTGAGAACGTGCAAGAGCTTGCCAACTTAGTTCCAGACGCAACACCGATTGGGTCGGTGCAGTTTCGTCGTCGAGCGAAGGTCGTTGGCCGCATCGTTCGTCTTCGCGTCTCGTCCTCCGATAGCGTTCCATTCTTGACGGTACGTCTTGAGGACTCAACCGGTGGCATCCTTCTCGTATTCTCAGGCAGAACGTCGGTTCCTGGGATCACGACCGGTACCCGCTTGATAGCGGAGGGGATGGTTGGAGAGCTCGAAGGTCACTTGGCGATGATGAATCCCGGCTACGAGTTTCTTGAGGGTGAGGTCGTTGCCGATTGAGCGGAGGTGTGATCCGCGCTGATCTGCGCTAAGACCTGTAACCTTCATGAACGTATAGGCGCAAATCGGTTCGTTCGACCCGTTGGCACCGAGTTCATTCGTAGGATTGGTGTGTATGGCAAAGCCCCTTGTGATCGTGGAGTCCCCAGCAAAGGCGAGGACTATAGCGAAGTTCCTTGGCTCTGACTTCGTCGTTGAATCGTCGATAGGTCACATTCGCGACCTTCCCCGCGCCGCTGCTGAGATTCCGGCTGCATATAAAGGTGAATCCTGGGCTCGGCTTGGTGTCGATACCGACAACGATTTTAAGCCTCTCTACGTCGTTGCTAAGGAGAAGAGAGACCAGGTCCGCAAGTTGAAGGACCTCTTGAAAGATGCCGACGAGCTCTATCTCGCTACCGATGAGGACCGAGAGGGCGAGTCGATAGCCTGGCACCTTTTAGAGGTTCTCTCGCCCCGAGTTCCTGTCAAGAGAATGGTCTTTCACGAGATTACCGAGAAGGCGATTCGCGAGGCCGTCACCGCAACGAGAGAGCTCGATCGCAGACTTGTTGATGCGCAAGAGACGCGGAGAATACTCGACAGGTTGTACGGTTACGAGATCTCTCCGGTTCTCTGGCGCAAGATCCTTCCTAAGCTCTCAGCCGGTCGGGTCCAGTCGGTGGCATGTCGTGTCATTGTTGATCGTGAACGCGCGAGGATGGCCTTCTCTGAAGCTACGTACTACGACCTCGTTGCACGTCTAGCGAAAGGAGATGACTCCTTTGACGCTCGGCTCGTCTCTCTTGACGGTCGGCGAATCGCAGGTTCGCGTGACTTCCACTCCTTGGGGCACCTTGAGGAGAGAGCAGAGAAGGCACAGGTTCTGGTCGTTGATGAGAAGCTAGCGGATGGACTCGTCAACGCTCTTTCCTCCGCAGAGTTCGTGGTTCAAGGTACTGAGACCAAACCCTATCGCCGCTCGCCAGCTCCGCCTTTTATGACCTCAACACTCCAGCAGGAAGCTGGGAGGAAGTTGCGATTCTCCTCGCAACGAACGATGTCGGTAGCTCAACGGCTCTACGAAAACGGCTATATCACCTACATGCGTACTGACTCGATATCTCTTTCGGAGTCGGCGATTCAGTCCTCCAGGGCGATCGCTCATCGTCTCTACGGCAAGGACTCAACTCCTGATACGCCGAGGTTGTATCGATCAAAGGTTAAGAACGCTCAAGAGGCGCACGAAGCTATTCGACCGGCAGGGGAGAACTGGAAATCTCCCGAAGAGGTGCAACGGGAGCTCGGAGGAGATGAGGCTCGTCTGTACGAGCTGGTCTGGAAACGCGCTGTCGCGTCTCAGATGTCCGATGCGCTCGGGTCGACAATGACAGTGCGAGTCAGCACCGCACTGACCGCTTTAGTAGAGTCATCGCAAG
>JBMFXG010000196.1:0-4323 GCA_049964535.1 Acidimicrobiales bacterium
CCAAGACGTCTCCGAGAGGCCGATTTTCCCTTTCGTTTCCATACCATCGATGACGCCCTCGGGTCGCTCTTCCGATGTACGGATCACAAATAAGCCCACCTACTTGCAGTCGAGGACGGGTCACACTACCCTTAGCCCATGGAAGTCGCACACACTCAGGGAACGACATCGCAGGCCCTGCTCAACGAGACGATCTCTGCGAGCTTACGATCGACTGTAAAGCGCTTCGGCGACCGTGAAGCGATCGTCTCACCAGGTCAAGGCGTTCGCTACTCCTATCGAGACTTCGACTACATGACCGACGAAGTTGCACGATCGTTGCTCGCTCTCGGACTAACCAAAGGTGATCGGGTCGGCATCTGGGCTCCAAACCTCGCTGAGTGGACGCTTATCCAGTACGGAACCGCTCGGGTCGGCATCATTTTGGTCACCATCAACCCGGCCTACCGGCGCAATGAACTCGCCTATGCATTGGAGCAGTCCGGCTGTAAGGCGGTCTTCACACTATCGAGCTTTAAAAGCTCAAACTACCAAGAGATGCTGCACGAAGTCGCACCGTCGATCTCGGGTCTACGGAAGGTCATCTACTTCGATACCGAGAGTTGGCATGAGTTTCTCAGCGCAGGCAAGACGATCGAGATCGAAGCGGTTCACGCAATCGAAGCATCGTTGAACCCGAGTGATCCGATCAACATTCAGTACACCTCTGGAACCACAGGTAGCCCCAAGGGCGCAACGCTCTCCCACACAAACATCATCAACAACGGTTACTTCGTGGGAGAGCTCTGTGGATACAACCAGAACGACCGCGTCTGCATACCGGTTCCGTTCTACCACTGTTTTGGAATGGTCATGGGCAACCTTGCCTGCACAACTCACGGGGCAACCATGGTGATTCCTGCACCAGCTTTTGAACCGGCCACCACATTGCGCACGGTTGCATCTGAACGATGCACCTCGCTCTACGGTGTTCCAACCATGTTCATTGCCGAACTATCTCTCGAGAACTTCAACTCTTACGACCTTACCTCCCTGCGCACCGGGATCATGGCGGGATCACCATGTCCGGCCGAGGTCATGCGACGCGTCATCGACGAGATGCACATGTCTGAAGTCACCATCTGCTACGGAATGACCGAGACCTCGCCGGTCTCTTGTCAAACAACGACCGACGATCCCTTCGAGAAGCGCATCGGGACCGTCGGACGAGTCGGTCCACATCTCGAAGTCAAGATCATCGACCCGACTGGATCGACGCTCGAGCGAGGAGCCATCGGAGAGCTCTGCACGCGTGGATACTCGGTAATGGTGGGTTACTGGGGCGAGCCTGAGCTCACGTCTCACGCTATCGACCCTGACGGTTGGATGCACACCGGTGACCTGGCAATCATGGATGATGAAGGATACGTCAGCATCGTCGGCCGGATCAAAGACCTCGTGATTCGCGGTGGAGAGAACCTCTACCCACGAGAGATCGAGGAGTTTCTCTACACCTTCCACAAGATAGAAGACGTTGCGGTAGTAGGGGTACCGGACCCCCTCTACGGCGAGGAGCTCGTGGCGTGGATCAAGCTCAAGGCAAATGAGCACTCTACAGAGGAAGAGATACGTTCCTACTGTCGTGGTGCTATCTCCCACAATAAAGTGCCCCGCTACATCAAATTCACGGACCAACTCCCCATGACCGTGACGGGCAAGGTTCAGAAGTACCTCATGCGGGAGGCCTCGATCAAAGAACTGAACCTGACCTCATGAACTGCTATCGCGCTCTCAGTTAAGAGCGCTGAACCTCGCCAAATGTCCTAGCCCATGAGGCAAGAGCTAGTGAGCGATAGAAACGTTACTGAATGACCCACACGAACTCCACCGGATGGGCCCACTAGCATCAATCCTTATAAAGACTGTACTTCACTCATGCCCGATCTCTTCGAAGGACCACTTTTGATGATCTCAACCCCGGTGCTCAGCGAACGATTAACTGCGGTTCTGGCACCGTACGCCCCTCCAATCGGCATTAGCTTCCACTCCACCACAACTAGACCCACTCGCTTCAATGCCTCTAAACCGATCGCCACGCCGGACGGTCGAACGGGCGCAGTTCCGGCTGGATGCGTATTTTGGATGAGAGCGGTCGATTCCCTCTTTGCAACGGTCGCCTCCGATCACGCCAACTGCTCGGTTGGTAGCTTTACTCACGGACTACTCTCTCTTGAGGAGGCAGCTCAAGGGGATGACGTCGCCACGCTACTCAGGAGCGAATGGGTCGCACCGGAGGACTTCTCACGGATCGCCCACGTAGACCAACGACCCAAAGAGATCACCTACGGTCCACTCGATCACTACGACCAGGTAGCAGATGTCGTCCTACTCAGGATCAATGCGAAGGCGTTGATGTTAGTTCACGATGCTTGGCCTGCTCTACGTATCGAAGGTAAGCCACAGTGTCACATCGTTGCGCTCGCACTCGAATCTGGCACAGTAGCGGCAAGCGTCGGCTGCATGCTGTCTCGGACCCGAACGGGCATGGGGCCTGAAGAGCTAACGTTAGCGATCCCAGGTTCCATCCTGCACGAATTTTTAGACGCGCTCGAAAAGACGACCAAAGTCGATAGCACCGTCGCAGCCTACGCTGCACGCGACTCTCTTCGCTTCAGCACTCCCTAACGACCGAGAGATGAGCGACAAAGAACTTCGACCGATACGAGGTTAGAGAAATGTCAAAAGACACAGATACACCGGACAGATCGAGCGACAAGATCCAACAGGCGAAACGGCTCGCCGAGCTGGCGAGCACTGGCGCGTCGCTCGGATCCAAGACGATTCTGCATCGCGCCAGGCTCGCTACTCAACCCAAGGATCGCCGACAACAGCTTCAAGCGGAGTATCAGATCAAAACTGCGCAGGAGGTCCGAGCACGGCTCGGGAACATGCGCGGCGTCTTTATGAAGCTAGCCCAGATGGCAAGCTATGTTGACGAACGCGTTCCTGCCAATATGCGAGAGGCCCTCGCACAACTCCAGATGGATGCGCCACCAATGCAGTGGAAGCTCGCACGAGAGGTCCTCGAAACCTCGCTTGGAAGAACTGTTGCGAGCTGCTTCGATGAGATCGACGAGGAGCCCATCGCTGCAGCATCGATTGGTCAGGTCCACCGAGCAATCACCACTTCCGGTCAACAAGTTGCAGTCAAGATTCAATATCCCGACGCTGCTGCTGCAATCTCAGCGGACCTTCGAAACACGCCACTTCTGGCGAAGATCTTGAAGTCTCTCTTCCCGTCGATGGAGACCGCAGAGATGACCCAAGAGCTCAGAGAGCGCTTCTTGGAGGAACTCGACTACCGACACGAAGCATCTATCCAGCGACGATTCGCTTCATACTACGACGGACACCCAACAATTGTCGTGCCAAAAGTCATCGATCACCTAACCTCTGACGCGGTGCTCACGAGTGAGTTCATAACTGGACAGACCTTCAAGGAGATCTGCCAAGCATCACAGACAGAACGTGACAGAGCTGGCGAGACGCTCTTTCGGTTCGTCTTCCGCTCCCTCTACCAGATGAACCTCTTTAACGGAGATCCTCATCCGGGCAACTACATCTTTCTCGGCAACGGTCGTGTAGCGTTTCTAGACTTCGGCTTCTCTCGCTCCTTCTCATCGAGTGAGCTGAGCATCTTCGAGTCACTCGTCCAGAGCATGGTCGTCACGCACGACCTCCATCACTTCCGCAACCAGGCGGAGCGTGCTGGCCTACTTCTCAACAGCGGAGCACTAACCGACGAAGCAATCGCGTCGTACTTCGAGATCTTTTACGAGATCGTCAGCTGCGATCGACCTCTGCGCATCTCACCGGAGTACTGCTCTGCAGTGTTGTCCCGCAGCTTCTCTAACGACCATGCGATCGCATCGTCTTTAAACGTACCTCGCTCGTTCGTTGTCATACAGCGGATCAACATGGGGCTCTATGCAATTCTTGCTGCTCTCGGGTCCGAAGTCAACTGGCGCAAAGTTGCCGAGGAGATCTGGCCCTTCACCCTCTCTCCAGCCACAACGCAGATCGGAGCGGCGGAGGTTGAGTGGCTTGATGCGAAAAAACGATCGGAGCGTTAAGTCACAAGCGAGTTCCTCGTAAGGTGTCCACGCAACCGTGAATAATTTCGTTTGCGTCGACGAAGACCGGGAGGTCGAAGACGAAGGATCGAATAGCGAGAGGTTGCGCAGCAAGAGCGAGTGCCGTTGCCGTCATTGGAATCTCGTCAGTGAGCTCGGCGTAGAGAAATTCGAAGGTGAATGCGCCACCATCGACGGGGAACCAGCGCCG
>JBMFXG010000197.1:0-4258 GCA_049964535.1 Acidimicrobiales bacterium
CACATATCGGTTCCAGCTCACCTTGTCTCCACCAACCTGAGCACCTCTGTAACCCCACCCGGGATGGACACAAGCAACGTGCTTGCGGTTCTTCGAGTCAAGCCCTTGGAGCTCGATGGCTGCAATTACCAACGGTTTGCGGTAAGTGCACTTTCACTGATGTCACCGGGTCCCGACTACTGCGAGGTCGTGAGCGACCGTGGTACCTAGACGTATCGCCGTACACTTTCGTGTTGTCCTTGGCGATCTCTTTGAGCACCCGCCCCGGATGTGTTGCTTTCTGTTGCTCGCTTTGCTTGGAGACTCCGGTGGAGGCTGACCTTACCTGCTGGGTGGGCTAGCTCTTCGGAAGGACCTCTCAATGCGAACTGAGGTCGGAAAGTTCGAGCACATTTCGTTGTAGGTGAACCATCGAAACTGGTTAACTGCGCGCCATGCTTGACCGATGTCCAGTAGATGTCAAGTAATGGTAGATATGGGCGACCGGCGGTTGAGTTGGGCCGGGCAGGAGCGCTCAATGATCCCATGGGAGCGGGTTAGCTCCTTGAAGCGTCACGATGATGTCGCTGGTGGTTGCCGACCTGCGCCTATTCGGTGAGGAGAAGGAGGTCGCTGGTGGCTGCTCAGATGCAGTCTGAACGTTCGGTAACGGAGACTCTTACGTCATCGTCGATGCAGGCGGTAGAATAAGGAGCTATGCGGTTACCACTCACGCTCCCGTTGAGCGAGTTTTCGGTCTATGGAAGTTAACGAGGGCACGCAGTGTTGTTCTCTGAGTAAGAAAGAGAAGAGTTGGGCAACTCCCAATTGCATGAGATACGAGTAGGTAGAATGGGTACGGAGTACTCAACTCCTCCTAGGAGGCAGAAACTTGTTTGAGCGATTTACAGACAGAGCACGACGAGTCCTCGTTTTGGCGCAAGAGGAGGCGAAGCTCCTCAATCATAACTTCATTGGAACCGAGCACATTCTGCTGGGACTCATTCACGAAGGTGAAGGAATCGCAGCGAAGGCACTCGAGTCTCTCGGTGTCTCGCTTGATGCTGTTCGCGAGAAGGTAGAAGAGACGATTGGACCGGCTCAAGGTAGTACTCCAGGGTCCCCTCCGTTCACACCGCGGGCTAAGCGAGTACTCGAGCTCTCGCTTCGAGAGGCGCTTCAATTAGGTCACAACTACATTGGAACCGAACATATGTTGCTCGGCCTTGTGCGCGAAGGAGAGGGCGTCGCTGCGCAGGTACTGATCAGTCTTGGTGCAGATCTCTCTCGAGTTCGTGAGCAGGTTATCAGGATCTTGTCGACCTATCCAGGGAAAGAGACTGCTAACGCTGGTGTAGGAGCATCTTCCGGTCAAGAAAATGCTTCTGGGTCTCCAGTTCTCGACCAATTTGGGCGAAATTTGACGCAGATGGCGAAGGACCACAAGTTAGATCCGGTCGTCGGTCGAGATCGAGAGATCGAGAGAATGATGCAAGTTCTCTCTCGGCGCATGAAGAATAACCCTGTGCTGATCGGCGAGCCAGGAGTTGGCAAGACAGCGATCGTTGAAGGCTTAGCTCTCAAGATTGTTGCGAACGACGTTCCTGAAACGCTCCAGGGAAAGCAGATCTACACTCTCGATCTCGGTGCCCTTGTGGCAGGCAGCCGGTATCGAGGAGATTTTGAAGAGCGATTGAGGAAGGTCCTTAAAGAGGTTCGGACGAAGGACAACATCATCCTGTTTATCGACGAGCTTCATACATTGGTAGGTGCCGGCGCGGCTGAGGGTGCGATCGACGCAGCGTCGATCTTGAAACCCATGCTCGCCCGGGGCGAACTCCAGACGATCGGTGCAACGACCATCGAAGAGTATCGCAAGCACCTCGAGAAAGACGCTGCTCTTGAGCGTAGGTTCCAGCCGATTAAGGTCGAGGAGCCATCTCTCGAGCACACCCTTGAGATCTTGAAGGGTTTGCGAGACCGTTACGAAGAGCATCACTCCGTGACGATCACTGATCAAGCGCTGGTTGCGGCGGCTAACTTGGCTGATCGCTACATTTCGGATCGTTTCTTGCCTGATAAGGCGATCGACCTCATCGATGAGGCAGGATCGAGGCTTCGCATTAAGCGAGTTACCTCCCCGCCAGAAGTGAAAGAGGTTGACGCTGAGCTTCACAAGGTCCGTAAGCAAAAAGATGCCGCCGTTGAGGCGCAGGACTTTGACGAAGCAAAGAGGCTTGCGGCGGTCGAGAAAGAAGTAAGCGATCGTCGTGCCTCGTTGGAGGCTTCTTGGAAGGCACAGGGAACGGAGCTCTTCGATGTCGTCGATGAAGAGGTGATAGCAGAGGTTCTAGCTATCTGGACCGGAATCCCGGTGTACAAGCTAACCGAAGAAGAGACGGCAAAACTTCTTCGAATGGAAGACGAGCTGCATCGTAGAATCATCGGGCAACACGAGGCGGTGAAGTCACTGTCGCGTGCGATTCGGAGAACTCGGGCTGGATTGAAAGATCCAAAGCGGCCGTCAGGTTCGTTTATCTTCCTAGGACCGACCGGAGTCGGAAAAACCGAGCTTGCGAAGACGCTGGCGGAGTTTCTTTTCGGAGATGAATCGGCTCTGATTCAGCTCGATATGTCTGAGTACATGGAGAAGCACACTGTCTCTAGGCTCGTTGGTTCACCTCCGGGATACGTCGGATACGACGAGGGAGGACAGCTTACGGAGGCAGTAAAGCGGAAACCGTTCTCCGTTGTTCTCTTCGATGAGATCGAAAAGGCTCATCCGGACATCTTTAATACGTTGTTGCAGATCCTTGAGGACGGGCGTCTGACCGATGCTCAGGGTAGGACTGTGGACTTCAAGAATACGATTTTGATCATGACGTCGAACTTGGGGTCGGCCGATCTTCGCAAGGCTCAAGTTGGCTTCTCGAAGACTTCGGAAGAGTTGACCTATGAGAAGATGAAGGTCAAGGTGAATGAGGCCTTGAAGGGACACTTCAAGCCCGAGTTCTTGAACCGTATTGACGACGTAATCGTGTTCCACGAGCTCAGCGTCAATGAGGTAACGGAGATCGTTGACCTGTTTGTCAAGCGAGTGCAGAAGCAACTTGAGTTGCAAGGTATCTCGTTGGAGCTCACCCAGGCGGCCAAGAATCTCTTGGCTACCAAGGGTTACGATCCTCAATTAGGAGCGAGGCCTTTGAGGCGCACGATTCAGAGCATGCTTGAAGACCATCTTTCAGAGAAGCTTCTTACCAAGGACTTTAGGGTCGGTGAGACGGTGATAGCCGATGCTGAAGACGGTGCGATCGTGTTCCGGGTTGTGGAAGGATTTGAGCCGCCGCCCGTTGAGCTCGCAGAAGTGGGAACAGAGTAGGTCTTTCTTGCTTGAGTCGACTCTTTCTGAGAGCGACTGAGACCTTTGAATTAACGTATTTCGGCGGCTAGTACTACGGTGTTAGCCGCCGAGACGCGTCTACCCCGTGACGGCGCAGTAGCCAGACCAGTGACGAGACGAGTGGTGTCACAGCGAGAAGGCACACTAGAGAGATGACTCGACAACGATCCTCGTTTTACTGTTCGGCCTGTGAGGTCTCGCTCATGCAGTGGGAGGGTAGGTGCCCGAAGTGCGGGAGCTGGAATACGGTAGAAGAGCGTCTCACGGCACAAGCGGGCAAGCCGGTTGCGGAGCGAGTCTACCCAACGATCTCTGAGCTCAGCTTGCTCGGGGATCTCTCCGTAAATACGAAACTGGTCAGTGGTGTGAAGGATTGGGATTGGGTTCTTGGTGGCGGCATTACTCGAGGCAGTGTGGTCCTGCTTGGAGGTGAGCCTGGCGTTGGTAAGTCGACGTTGGCGCTGCAAGTGATTGGCACCTTTGCTCGTCAAGGAGTGCGTTGTTTCTACGCATCGGGTGAGGAGACAGCAGAACAGATCTCCGCTCGAGCGCGGCGACTTGGTGCCGATGGTAGTTGTGCACTGCTCTGTGACGGAGATGTCACGGTCCTTCATGAAGCGATCGATCAACGCCTAGCTGAAGTAATTGTGATCGACTCAATCCAAGCCTTCTCTGACCCTTTATTGCCGCTCTCTCGCTACTCAGCTACGTATCTCCGCACCATCGTTGAGGACCTTGGGACGCGTGCGAAGCGAGCGGGAGTCACACTGTTACTGTTGAGTCAGATCAACAAAGAGGGAGCACTGCTAGGACCAAAGGCGATTGAACATCTCGTTGATGTAGTGGTCTTTTTTGAAGGCGATAGCGATAGCTCTCGAC
>JBMFXG010000198.1:0-4222 GCA_049964535.1 Acidimicrobiales bacterium
GTGCTACCGGTGCGTTGACGCGTGTCCGACAGGAGCTCTCGACGGTAAAGGCGGACTCGATGCCGAACGGTGCTTGGCGTGGCTCTTGCAAAAGCCCGGGAGCTTTCCTCATGAGTTTCGAAGCGCTGTGGGTCGCCGTATCTATGGCTGCGACGCCTGCCTGCTTTCGTGTCCGGTCGGTCTACCCCTGCAGAGAGGTCTCGATGACCAGAGCGAAGAGGGTCGGAGTGAGGCGGAGCGTCGAAGCGATGAGTCGGTGCTGCCCTACTCTCTGATCGAGCTTCTATCGCTCGGAGATCGTGAACTCCTTGAGCGCTGTGGACACTTCTACGTGCCAAAGCGTGACCCGAACCATCTGCGACGAAACCTGCTCCTTGCACTGGGCAACTCGGAGGTTCCTCTTCTTGAGGCTCAAGGGATCCTCGAGCGCTACCTTGATTCTGAGAACGCTGTTCTATCGGAACAGGCGAGGTGGTCGCTCGAGCAGCTGCGGTTACGGTCTCTCTAGAACCTGGATACGACCTCATCTCCGAGAGCTTCTGCAGAGGTAGCCGTGAAAAGGTTATGAGCCCCCGCGTCGTGTGCGGTAGGATCACGGTTTCAGATGACGCAACACCTCCTTCTTACCAATGATTTTCCTCCAAAACGTGGTGGTATTCAGAACTATCTCTATGAGCTTTGGAGCCACCTTGACCCTGGTAGCTTCTCGGTCTTGACGACCGAGACGGGGAGGGAGGATCGTGCCTTTGATCGAGCTCAGAGTTTTGAGATCGTAAGGGTTCGTGGCCCGTTACTACCAACGCCCGCGCTTCGCCGACGAGTCATGGCTCACGCTGCACGGACTAATACCGATCTCGTCTGCGTCGATCCGATCTTTCCCCTCGGGTTAGCCGCACCACACCTCGGCCTTCCGTATCTTCTGTTGGGTCACGGTGCCGAGATTACTGTGCCTGCAGTGGTCGCTCCGCTAAGAAAGGCGATGGCGAGGTCGATGGCTGGAGCAGTTGGAATCATTACGAGTGGATCGTATCCACAACGAGTAGTTGAGGAGCTGGTTACTCGTAGTGGCTTGACCGTTCCACCCACCTTCTCGATCGCCCCGTCGGTCGATCTCGGTTATTTTCGTCCACCCGATGGAGACGAGCGTCGGGAAGCTCGACGAGAGCTTGGGGTCGGCGAGTCAGAGGTAGTCGTACTCTTCGTCTCTCGGCTCGTGCCTCGTAAGGGCGCGGATCGACTACTTCAGGCTCTGGGTCACTCGAGTCTTTCAGGGCAAAAGGTCTGTGCGGTGCTCGTCGGCGAGGGTAGAGATCGACGGCGTCTGGAGCGAATCGCTCTGCGCAATGGTATCGACGCTCGCTTTACGGGCGCTGTGAGTCGAAGGACACTGAGATCGCTCTATCACGCAGCCGATCTCTTTGCGATGCTCTGTCGAGATCGATGGTTTGGACTCGAACAAGAGGGTTTTGGAATCGTTTTCTTAGAGGCACAGGCGTGTGGCCTACCGGTGGTGGCTGGTAGGAGTGGTGGCTCTCCCGATGCAGTGCTTGAGGGTCGGACCGGCGTCGTGGTTCAGAGTCCTGCTTCAGCCCTGTCCGTCACGAAGGAGCTTGATCGGCTGTTGATGGCCGAGGACTTGCGAGCAGAGATGGGTCGTGCGGCGCGACGGTGGGTATCGGAAGAGTTTCGAATTGAAGATGCAGCGCAACAGCTCCAGACGATTTTAGAGTGGAGTCGAGGTGTCGATACTACACCGTAGAGGACTATGATGCCATCGTCGGCGTGCATGCACGAAGGAGTGAGGACATGGAGAGCGCGAGAGAGAGTATCGTGGTGCGGGCGCATCCAGCGGAGTGTTTTGCGGTAGCCACAGACTTTCTTCACTACCCGGCCTGGGCGTCGGACGTTAAAGAGGTAGTTATCGAAGAGCGAGACGATACCGGTCGTCCGTCGGTGGTGACGTTTCGTGCTGGAGCCTTCGGTCGAAGCACGTCCTACACGCTTCGTTACGACTACACAGATGCCCCGGAGTCTATTGGCTGGAGGTTGGTCGAGGGAGACATCACCTCAAAACTCGATGGTCGATACGTCTTTAGTTCCTACGGTCAAGACCAGACCGAGGTGGCGTACGAGCTCGATGCAGAGCTGGTCGTTCCGATTCCGGGATTTGTGAAGCGACGGGCGGAATCGAAGATCATCCATACCGCTCTTGGAGATTTAAAGGCGAGAGTTGAAACGACGGTAACTTCCCATACGTGAGTTTTCTCGGTCTTGACCTTGGTGGCACCAAGGTCTCCGTTGGTCTTTTAGGTAGTGCTGGGGAGTTCACTCCAAAGTCTTACGAGGTCGTTCGAGATGATGTTGAGATCGTTGATCATCTCGTGTCGGTCATTGAGGACCATCGTGAATCGGATCTCCGTGGCGTCGGACTCTGTGTTCCGGGCTGGATGAGTCTCGATAGAAGCGAGGTTCTGTTTGCCCCGCATCGACCGTCTCTCATTGGACAGCGACTCGCAGAGATTCTCACGAATCGGATCGGAGTGCCGGTAGAGGTAGATAATGATGCGAATACTGCTGCGTACCTCGAGGTGCAGATTGGGGCTCTTCAAGGGATCGATTGTGGAGTCGTAGTCAACTTCGGAACTGGGCTTGGTGTGGGAGTCGTTCTGAATGGTGTCGTGCAACGTGGCGCTCATGGGTTTGCGGGAGAGATAGGCCATAGCTACTTTGGTGGCGATGATCGATGCGCGTGTGGGGCGCGAGGTTGTCTCGAGTTAGCGCTCCGCCACTCTTTCTTTACCAATGATGACGCTCGGTGTGAACGCGATGCTCGACGGGAGCGCTATCTCGACCTTGCAGGCGTTGCTCTGCAGTGGACGGTTCGTGCTTGGGACCCCTCGATCATTGTGATTGGAGGAGGTATCGGAGTGGAGTCTTCGAAGTTTCTTGCGGATCTCGAGTCACGGCTCTACGATCGCCTTGGAGCTACCTATCCCGACTCCTATCCATCTCTGGTGCGTGCGACGGCACTCGGTCATGCTGGTGCGTATGGTGCGGCTCTCATGAGTGCAGCGTCGATGGATCGCTAACTTCACTACTCCGCTCTCGGCTCGGATTCGGATTCAGAAATGCCGTGTTGAAGAAGCTTATTGCAGTGTATCTCTTGACATTTGAAGTCATTCGGAGCGGCATGCAGCTCATCCCTGTGTTTCTGGTTCGGTCTCTCCGTGCTTCTGAGTTCGCGACTTCGGTCCACTGCAACGCCGAGACCGTGTGCGAGCGCTTGATGGAGATCCCCGAGACCACCATCTCGTCATCCGATCACTACTGGTCAGGAGAGAAGGAGCGGCCGCTGCGACGAGATGGCCTGCAGAGACCTCCCTTGTCCATGTGATCCACTGCGGCAACGCAGGTCGGTCGAAGAGGAGCGTTCTTGTTCTGGGATCGGTGCGCAGCCTCAGAGTTTAAGAGCTAATGGGAAGAGCGGGGCTAGTCCTATGTTATCGGTGGTCGTGGTGAGCGGGTACGACACGAAGCCAGTATCCGGCGAAACCGAGGAGGACGAGTGACACAACGATAAGGATAGAGAGGGCTGCATAGCTGGCCGTCGATCCAATCCGAGCCAGCGGCACAATCAACGAGGCGGCCGCTACCGCACAAAGAGCACAGAGCAAACTGCGTGACAGACTTGATTGCGCTTTCTTGACCATAGGAGTAGCGTACCCTGTGGCGCTCGCCAAGGCAAGCGGTCGGTGCCTTGCGCGCTCAACTTCTCTCCACACTTAAGACGACTCGCTACCAGGTTTTTATCGTTCGTGATGGAGGGACAACGACTCGTGAAGGGTTGTCAGTGAGGAGAGACTGTTCCATGCAGTGCAATGTGACTGGAAATGACCCTTGTCGGCACGAGAGGCATCGGTGTTCAGTTTCTGGGGTTCTCTCTGCGCGGCGAGCGTTTGCCGGCGCTATCGCCTTACACCTCAAGTGTTCCTTCCTGCTTCGGACTCAGCATCGCCCACAATGTGCTGACTGCACTATGGTCAGCCTTCGCGAAAGCCTCGATCGTCTTTGCCTCTACCTGCTTCTCAACTAGTCCCGATAGAACGGGGCTATCCGTTTGAGGCCTCCCAGTCTCCTCAGTACCGCGAGGTGATCCGAAGTGGAACCGCATTGGAGCTCTCTGCACCAACGTGGACCACGACCCAGAGGGTACTCACTCCTA
>JBMFXG010000199.1:0-4116 GCA_049964535.1 Acidimicrobiales bacterium
CACCATTGGAGGAAAGTCGACAGAGCAGAAACGCTGATCTCCGACAAAGTACCTGATAGGAGGTACTATTGGTCGGCATGGTGGGCGTAAGTTCGGCCTAATGGTTCCGAGCTCATCGTTACTACCAAGGGCAGCACAAACTCGATTGACGTCTTTGGTGTAAACCAGCTTGGGTATCTCTCGAGTACGCCAACGATTACCACCGATGGCAGCGCGGTCCCGTTCGCGTTTGTCACGACGCCTAGTGGACAGTTGGTGGTAGCACAGGCAGCTGGCAGCGCGCTCCATACCTTCAGCTTCGGTGCTGGTTCGACCCTTACCAGTCTCAGCGCGTCGGTGTCGGATCAGCAGGCGGCGTTGTGTTGGATCGCCGTAGCCGGCCAGTACTACTACGTTGCCAATGCTGGGAGTGCTAACGTGAGCGCATACACCGTTTCGGCGAATGGGACGCCCGTCCTCGTAGGAGGTACAGGGTTACCCACCGCTACGACGCCTGGTCCTATCGACCTCGCAGCATCACCTAATGGGCAGTACCTGTATGTGGAGTCCGGTTCCTCAGGGACCGTTAACGAGTTCCAAGTCAATGCCGACGGATCGTTGAGCGATCTCGGAACCGTTGCTGGACTAGGAGTCGGGATCGAGGGGATCGCAACTAGCTGATCTTTGTAAGGTGAGATTCAATCTCGGAGCCGTTGGGAGTGGTAGCTGGTCAAGACGTCTGTGTACGGGATTGACTGTTCACTGGCAGTGACTCCTGACGTCACCCTGATGATCATCGCGAATCTGGTGCGGGTAGCAGATTCGCGATGACTGCGCAGCCGTTGCGCGGCGTGGTTCTGAGGGGAGAGATCTTCTTGTCAAAACGGTTTCTCTGAAATCTATAGACCCAGGTTGGTCACTATAGTGATGCCACGCGTGATGGTCACGTGGGTCTGGAGACCTGATTCGGCTAGCTTTGTGAAGCTCGCCCTCCTCCTTGGCTAGGAGCATTCTCAAGCTCAAGAGGGTCCGCCTCCTCTGCTCAGCTTGCGTTCTCAAGGGAGTTTCTATCTCTCGACGGCTCCGTGCTCGCTTGCTGAGGACTGGGAGACCCGCAGGATTCGGAAGCGCCACTCCTTGGTTGCCTGTCACGAACCAGTACGCAATCTTCCTCTTGTGATCTTGTGGTGCAGCTTGGATCGAACGGTGAGAGCGATTCTGAGGTGAAGGAGAACGTTCTAGCAATCTGCTACTGCTGCTCCGTAGCGAACGACACACAGCGCAGCATCGGTTTTGACTTCCAAGACGACTCTTCGCTTGACGTCGTTCCTGCGGTCATGACGGTTTACTGCGAGAGACAGGAAGCGTAGGTTTCTATGGTTCGGGGCGCTTAGGCAGATTGTGCTCTCCTGTCGTACGATCGTGATCTTTGCAACGTGGCTGTGGTTGGTCGCTCCACCTTGAGTGGTGGTCCGCTCTAACCGCCTGCCATCGCTCCAACGAGGTAGAGTGGCTCTAATCCTGCGGCGACTGACTCGGGTAAGAGAGTGTCCGGAGGCTCATGAGAGAGGTCCATCTCGCAGGCGAAGAAACGAATAAAGGGCCTGCGTTTGCCGGTAACGGAGTCACGAAACGTGCCTCGAAGTACCGGGAAGAGCACTTCCATCGCATCACACGCACGTTCGAGAGTGATGGGCTCTTCGACCCGGACTTCGATCTCTCGGCCAAGTGCTGCAAGGGTCTGAAGGTGTTGAGGGATCACGACTCGGATCACGGTAGTGTCTGCGCCTCAACTGAGAGCACGCGTGGAAGGTCCCGAACGATCGGTGCCCAGTGCTCGCCGCCGTCTGATGAAGCGTAGACCTGCCCACCGGTTGTCCCGAAATAGACACCGCATGGGTCGAGCGAGTCGACGGCCATGGCATCGCGCAGGATGTTGAGTAACAATCGGCCTGCGGCAGGCCGGCGGTGAGAGGCTCCCACTCATTGCCACCAGTACGGCTCCGGTAGACTCGAAGCCTACCCTCTGGCGGGTAGTGCTCCGAATCGCTGGTGATAGGCACTACGTAGATAGTCTCGGGTTCGTGAGCGTGTACGGCGATTGGAAAGCCGAAGTCGCTTGGTAGGTTGCCGCTGATCTCTCGCCATGAATCGCCGCCGTCATCGCTTCGCATGACATCCCAGTGTTTTTGCATGAAGAGAGTCTCTGGTCGCGAAGGATGGCGAGCGATCCGGTGTACGCAGTGTCCAACTTCAGCGTCCTCGTCAGGTATACCAGTAGAACGGAGGCCGCGATTTGCAGGACGCCAGGACGCTCCTGCATCGTCTGAACGGAATACGCCCGCTGCTGAAATTGCGACGTGTAGTCGGTTCTCATCCGAGGGGTCGATCAGAATCGTGTGGACGCACATGCCGCCAGCACCGGGTTGCCAGGCGGGGCCTGAGGGCTGGGTGCGTAGACCTGTGAGTTCGTGCCAGGTGCCGCCGCCGTCCGTGGACTTGAAGATGGCGGCATCTTCTACCCCGGCGTAGACGGTGTCAGGGTCTGTGGCGGAGGGCTCGAGATGCCAGACTCGGGCGAACTCCAAAGGGTGCGGCGTACCGTCGAACCATTGGTGGGTTCCGGTATCGCTTGCGTAGCGGAACTCATTACTTACTGGATGCCAAGAACTTCCACCGTCGTCAGAACGTTGCATCACCTGTCCGAACCAGTCCGAGCCCTGCGAGAGGTAGATCCGATTCGGATCTGCTGGCGAACCAGCAAGGTGGTAGACCTGCCAGCCCCCAAAGAAGGGTCCTTGAACTTCCCATACTTCTCTGCGTCCATCGGACGTTAGGGTAAAAGCGCCTTTCTGTGTTCCAACCAAGACTCGAACCTCGGCCATGAGCCACCCCCTGTTGGCGAGGATCTTCTCTACCCCCCAGGTTCTCATCGTAGCTCAAGAGTTCTTCGCGAGTCGGGCTTTCACCCTCGTCTGTAGAGTCCCTGTCGGTAGTGAGGTCCTTGTCGGCTCATGGCGTCGCAGCTATGGCCGTACCGTTTGTAGCGAGTGATGCCCTGTTGCACCTCGGCCGAGGTCTACGTCTCGCACGCTGTCTTGAGTTCGATGGCCTAAGGGTGGGAGGTTTCAACTGTAGGTAGCCAGCGGTTCTGCGCGGCATTTTTTCTAGCGTGGCGGGCTACGAAGTCGAGCGGTACGGCCTCGGAACGATGAGGAGGTGCAGCTCGATGGAGTGCGTGGCTTCGCTCTTTGGAGCTTTGGGTGTGGTTGGGGTAAGGGGTGTATCGGTCTTCTCAGGCGCTTCAGTCGATGGCGAGTTGTTGCGGGCGCGGTCGCAAACCGCCTTTTTTCGCTTCGTCGACGATGAGGCTACTCCAGAAGCGACCGCCAAGATGTGCGATCTGGGGATTGCGCAGTCGGATGGGCTTTGGTCAAGAGTGTGAGGTACACTTTGCAATCTCCTGATTCCCCGGCTTTTCTCCGCGCAATCGATCGATGATCGTCTGAGATTTTTCCTTCTTGATGAGATCGGACTGCAAGAGAGCGACATCGCTCAGTCGACGTCACTCTCCTCTGTGGTGGCCAAGCTCCTTGGTGTCGCCGCTACGAACCCGCTCTTAGTCAGAGATTGAAGAGCATCTTGTTCGATTATGGGAAGATGCGGCTCGGTCCGATGGTGAGCGCCCATGGGTTCGAGCGCTCAGTCGTGATAGAGCAGTGTTGTCATGGATGAGTAGGCTGGGACCGTGGACCTGCAATCTCTTCCTGGTGGGGTCGTTCACGACCTGCCCTCCGATCTGTGTGCGGTGCTCAGCAGCAGTTCAGTTGCACTGTCAGCGTGGCAAGATATCACGCCGTTAGCACGAAATGAGTTCATCTGCTGGGTCGAAGATGCGAAGCAGGAGAGGACTCGGGATCGACGAATCCGACGAACGCTCGAGGAACTAGAGGCGGGTCAGCGTAGACCGTGTTGTTGGCCGGGATGTAAGCACCGGGTGCGCTCTGGTAGGTAGGGCCACTACTGCTCACTCAAGAATGGATTTCTGGGATTGTCTTGTGGACGAGGTCGTTTATCTAGGAACTAAGGGTTGGGCGATCTCGAGTAACCATTCAGGTGGTCACCCCTTGACCACCG
>JBMFXG010000200.1:0-4107 GCA_049964535.1 Acidimicrobiales bacterium
AGCGGATGAACGCCCAAGCTCCTGGAGCAAGCGCAAGCACCGCAAGCGCAATGACCGAGAGAAGAACGAGATGTCTCCGGCCTCCTTCTCGACCCGGAGAGACCGAGGTGCGGCCGGCAACGCCTTCCTCCCCGGTTGGAAGAATTTCCGGGTTCCCGTGCACCACTGCCTGCTCGAGAGCGACACTCCTCGGTACACCCGGTGCGCTCGGCAGATCCGAATCTACCTCACGAAAATTCTGGCTCTCACCCATACCCGTAACAACCGTACTCTCTTGCCCGACCTACCATCGAAGCAGTCACGTCGACACCTCACAGTTCGAGGACTTGCCACAATTCGACTCGTGGACGATCAGACCTCTCCCTGCATAGTACCGCACGACGACCTCTCTAGGTGAGATTCAGGTCAACCAAAACGAGAGAGCTACAGATCTGTCGATCGTGCCTACCCGGGCTATCGGCACGAAAACGTCCTACAACGTCTGGTTCTACTCCTCTACTACCTCTCTCGGTACGTTGCTCACACTACTCCATCAACTCCCTGGTCTTGATACCGAGGATCCTCCAGTCACGTGCAGGGTAGTACAACCCAACTCTCCGCCTTCGTCACCCACGAACCCGTTCTCGCATTCTGGTTCAGCACCCTTAACCGAAACAAACTCCGCTCTCACCCTGCCAGTGCGTCGAACGGCATCTGCTACGAGCTCACAAAGTAGATACAGCACTAAAGCCCACCGTCAAACTGCACGAAGGAGCAGCATCGAGCTCTCTAGAGCGAATCGGCACGCGGCTTCTACTCACAACAGCCGACGAGGCGAGACTAGCCCTGAGCGAGTGGAGCAGTCCCTCAATCCGTTGAGACCACGTCGTGACCCTCTCGCCAACCTCTGCACACTTGCGACGACCACTACTCGACCACAGGGTTATCGAGATCGCATCGATAAGCCGGTCTGATCCCGTCTCTTGGAGCAAGGTCACCATCTGCGATCATCGCCTCCACCTTGCTTTGCACGCCTACCCGCTCTTTCTCTGAACCGTGGTCCGTCAGTTTGGGCTCTGCGTCGCTTCAATGAAGATCCTTGAACTCACATCATGCAGGTCACCATGTGGCAATGCTGGAGTCAGATTCGCATAAGAGGCCAGAGAGGCGACGGGCGGCCAAGCAGATCTGGTCCATGCCGACTCAGAGAGTACTGCGTCCAGCAAAGGACGGCCCTATCGGAGCTAATACATCAATTTGAGCTCAGGTCCTGGAGACCGCTCTGCTACAGCCTGATTCCCAAATGAAGCGATCAGGCTTCATCGCTCTGGCACGACCGGCGGACCGGTCGACGTCGGATCGGAACTTCCACCCCTTCGCAGCTCTTGAAAGGGTGGCTTACAACAACACACGTCAGGACGAACAAGCGACATCATAACTTCCTGGCACCTTTCACTGTAAACTTTCCGCGCTCACTTCACCTTGGGTTCAAGGGGTTGTCCAAGCGGGGGTGGATACTGAGAGCTACCAGGAGCAGGTAACACCGTACTCAGATGCACGACGTATGGGCTGGAGTCGTTGTCCACGAGATAGAGTCCATCGCCATTCGCGACAAGGTTTCAAGCAAACTCGTGAGACGCGAGATCGCTACTGGCTCAAAAGCGATCTCGACGAACCTCGACCACCCGGAGATCGAACCCACGGTGGTTAGCTCCCAATCTCTTGGAATGGTCACTGTGAACATCGACAGCACCACTGTTTCGTCCGGCAGCAACGTTGAGACCTCCGAACCGATCACCGCACTCAGCACCTGAGCTAACCCGGTCATGGATCTCTCTACTGGACCCCACGCCGTCTCCGTTCGAGAGACCATCCAGAGTCGTTACCAATTTCCCGTGCACGCTGCTCCGATCTTTAGGATCGTACGAAGGGCTACGGCGATCCGACCGATCTCTCGCCCAAGGCTTATCGGCTGAGCACGATCAATTAAGAGCGGAGCAGGCCCGCTTCTTTGACTAACCACGCGGGCTCTGCCCCCTATCCCTGCTCACGCGTCCACGAGCGACTTGAATCGTCGATGGTGGTGGGTCACCCATGGCTATGTGATATCGAGCTCTCAGAAAGAGTGCTCGCCCTACAAGCACGTCGAGGAGATCGACGAGATTGCATCAGCGCACGATGTCTCCCTCAGCCGTAGAGATCGTTTGTGAACAGGCTTCATCGCAGACGCTCACGACCCGCCCTAACTCGTAGAACCGAACGCCCTCAGTAAACCCGCGGAGATCTCGCACATGTACGAACTACGTCGCACGTCAGAGTCGAGAACTGAAGACGCCTCGCAGTCCATCTCAAAGCTGAAAACATGGTCTTAGCTGAGAACATTGTCCTGGCTCAGCAGTGCGGTCATGATACTCCCTCTGCGCCCTCGGCCCCCTGCAGACCGATTTCTGTCCTGCCGACGCGTACGTTAGTTCTGCCATAGGAGCTGCGATAACCGTAGAGTCAGTAGGGCGAATAAGTGCTCTGTCACACGAGCCCAGCCGTAAGGATTTCGAGAGTCCACAGCGTGAAGGCCGGAGCGACTGCCGACAACATCTTCGCACACGCTTGCGACATCGCTAGCGACGAATCCACAGCGCTCGCTCGGGATCGACCTCTCTTGAGAGCAGGGTGACTTCCGCTGGGAGAACCAGTTCAACCTCGCCTTCTGCCCGGAGAAGGCAAGTCTTTCTCTCGACGAGGCCGAACCTTTACCCGAGATGATAAACGTTCACTGCTTCTCGATCGATAGTAAGAAGATCCGTTCCGCGACACTCACTTGCGATCTTTAGGAGTTCACGGATATGAGGGTCACCACAGGCATGGAGTCCAGATCACTCACGTTGACCGAGTTAGACTCTTCGATCTCCCTGACAAAAGGTTCTCATCTCCGCACGTACTCCGTACTCTCGCGGTGAGGGAACAAAACTCTTCCTTGAAGAGTAGGTAGGTCGGGATTACTCCTCAGACATATCGTTCCATCAATGGCGACCGTGCCCAGGTAGAGCGTGCCCGGCGCCTTGACCCGGACCCGCCGGAATCTGAGTTGGAGGACCACTTTGGATGATCGAACTCTGAGGGACGTCGGTGGTCGACGACGTGAACGTCGAAGCAGTTGTGGAGGTCGTCGACTGATGGGATCGTCCTTGAAAAGCAGTAGCAAGACCCTTGATGTTATGGATACCGGCCTGAGAACAGACTCCAGAGACTAGCGAACCATGACTACTTGGCCGCGTGGCGGGAGAACTCTGCGTCGCAGAAGTCGAGGTCACTCCTGGACTCGACGTTGAAGGCGTCGAAGCATTGAGGAACCCATTGCAGTGCTCATACGCGCTATTAACCTGAGTACCACCGGAACACGTAGTTGCAGACGGAAGCTGCAAACTCGTGTTCGTTCCAGAGGTGGTCGAGGTCGTACCAGGAGTTAGCCCCACTGAGCCAGACGCGCAACTCGAGGAGGAGCTGGTGGAGGTATTGTTCCCGGGACTAGAACTCAACGAATTCCACACCCCAGCTGGAACTGTTGAACCAACTGCGCCCAGTCCCACCAACGTCGTCACGAAGAGTGCCTTGCCGGCCACCAGAAATCCAAACAACGGTTCCCTCCCAATTATCACGCAGAGCGTTCGGCAGCGTCCCCGTAAGATCGGCAGAAAAATGTCTGAACGTTACAGAAAATTCCTATATCTCAGCAAAAACCTTCTCACCTGCTACTTTGCACCAATACCGACGGCTCGTGATGCGAGCGAATCGCACCAGATTCATCGCAAGCAACGCATCTTCCCACTCACGGTAATCAAATTATCGTCCGCCGTGCAGCTCACGCAGAGATCCGCTGCGACCCGACGTAGACGATCATCACCCATCCGTCAAGCTCTTCTACCGCCACGATCTGCGAAATAGCACACACTACCGAACGCTGTGCCTACCTCAACCATGTATAGAGCTCGTCTAACCTGCCTCCCATACACCACCCTTCGTCCTTAAGCAACGCTTCGCTTCGTCTCCGACGGTCACCACTGCGATGTGGAACAAGATAACGCGCTCGTGCTCGCTCGATGGGGGCTCGCGCACTCAGGCAACCACCTC
>JBMFXG010000201.1:0-4055 GCA_049964535.1 Acidimicrobiales bacterium
GTTGCACGGGGTTCAGACGATGCTGGGATAAGGCCGAGTGCGTTCATATCACGATCGAACTTTGCCATCTCCGATGCGGCAAGGTCGAGGTAGTGACAGTTGAGCTCTCGAGCTTTCCGCAGAATATCATCGTCGACATCGGTAACATTGCGGACGCATCGAGTACTCACACCTTGGTCACGCAGCCGTCGCTGCAAAATATCAAATGTGAGATAGACAGCCGCATGTCCGAGGTGTGCGGCGTCATAGGGAGTTATCCCACACGTATACATCTTCACATGGGAACCAACCTCAAGCGGCACGATACTGCTGACAGAAGTGTTGTAGATTCGAGTTGTCACCAAGGCCGATCCCCTTCAATTCCAAGAATACGAAGCGCAGTATGAGATTTGTAACGAATATTCAGATTGAGTAGCACCGCAGTCATGGCCTCAATTGCACCAGCCGAGGCCAGCGAGCCAGCGTCAAAGGCTCTGGCCCCATCGATACGTTCCACAATAGTCATGACCTTTCGACGAGCCTCAACGTCGTCGCCACAGATCAAAATATCTGCATCGAGGGGCTCGGCCCAAGCTCCAAGCTCACGTGCTGGAACGTGTTGCAGTGCGGCCACGACCCTACTGTGCGGAAGGATCGATTGCACGGTTTGTGCCGCAGATCCACGCGCGAGCGTTAAGGCTTGAAATTCAGAACCTTGGCGAGTGAGCGCATTGACCATAGAGATTACGATCTTCCCACTCAGAAGTTCTGCTAAGGGCGATACCGTGCGAGCGATAGCGTCCCACGGAGTCGCTACGACAACGATCTCACCTCGTGCAGCAGTCTCGTTGGTCGAACCTACCACAGTGCCGGAACTGTCTCCCGGACGCTCCAGCTCTGCGACGACCGACTCAGCGCGGGCCTCGTCTCGGGAACCTACCACGACACGATGGCCAAGCGAACACAGTCGCTGCGCCAACCCCAGTCCTGCCGGACCGGTTCCACCGATAATACCGAATACCTCGCTCACAGGTTGCTCTCCAACTCTTACAGAAGGTTCTACCAACCTTCTCTTCGACTGTCTCTGGAGTCTAAGGCTACGCTTAGCAGAGCGGACCCACAGGTCGAAGCGAGGATGGGAGCTTGGCGAAATTGCAAGGTCGACGCTCTGGTCACGAAATTCCAGCTCGAGGGTTGCACAAAACGCTCGTCCGAGGGTGTATTGCTCGACGAGAAGATCGACGCGAGCACTTCCCCTCTTTCTGTGGGTCGTACGCTGCTCGATCACAGCTACGGGACACACCCGCCTATCGCGTCCAATCGGTTGCGTAGATCGCACAAGTTCCTTCCGGTACGAGGCTGCGAGGTCGCCTGCGCGTGAGGGGCCCGCAAAAGCACAACGAAGCTCGCTCCGGCAGTGAGGGGGCAGATCTGTTGCGCCAGTGAGCGGGCTCACTGGCTAGTCGGTCGATCGCATCGTGAGTCTTACCTCAAGCGACACGACAAGAAGGCTCGCAGCTCGGCCTACGATCGATCCCCCTCCACGCACGGTATAGGATTCGAGCTGCTCCTCCTCGTGCTGCCGAGAACTCGAGCATGAGGGCCGGTTAGATGGAAGCTTTCTATCGTCTATGGCGTTGGCATCAACGTATGACGGAACTATCGGTCTTAGACCTCGCCACAATAGCCACTGGATCGAGTCCTGCCCAAGCACTCCGAGAGTCGACCGATCTTGCGATAGCATCAGAAGAGTTAGGATTCAAGCGATTTTGGGTCGCTGAACACCACGGTATGCCTGCTGTCGCAAGCTCCTCCCCGCCAGTGCTGATAGCCCATCTTGCAGCAAGGACCTCGACTATTCGAGTTGGTTCGGGTGGCGTCATGCTGCCAAATCATGCGCCCTTGGTCGTTGCCGAGCAGTTCGCAACGCTTGAGGCGCTCTACCCGCAGCGTATCGATCTCGGACTGGGGCGCGCCCCCGGAACCGATCAACGTACCATGCAAGCTCTTCGGCGCAATAGTGCTTTGAACGCTGAGGAGTTTCCGAATGACGTCGTAGACCTTTACAACTACTTCGTCGGCTCTCCAGAGTCATCTCGAGTACCTGCCGCAGTTCCGGGAGTAGGCTATCTGCCGCAGCTCTGGTTGCTGGGATCCTCTCTCTACAGCGCCCAGCTCGCAGGCGTACTCGGATTCCCATTCGCGTTTGCCTACCACTTCAGCCCCGGTCCCATCGACGCAGCTATCGCCGCCTATCGCAACGCCTTCACTCCATCGTCGGTTCTGGAGGAACCGCACGTCATGGTAGCGGTCTCCGTAATCTGTGCGCCAACCGATGAGGAAGCGAAGTGGCTCTCTGGGGCATCGGCACTTTCAATACTGCAGCTCCACAGCGGACGTCTCGGACCGATGCCATCGCCCAAGGAAGCTGAGGCGTACGACTTCACGTCGGCAGAACGCTCGTATCTCGACTCCGTCCTATCAACACACATCATTGGTGACCCTGCGCACGTCTCCAACGGCCTGAGCGAGCTAGTAGAGCGAACCGGTGCTGACGAACTGATTCTCTCCACTCGCATCCACGGATTCAATGATCGTCTTCGGTCTCTGCAGCTCGTGGCAACTAACAACCTCGAGGTGCGAGTCTGAGGCGTATCGGCACTCTCGGGGTTGTATCCGGCCCCGATAGCACTCGATAGACCCTCCTAGTAGGACGAAGCAATTCCCGCAGCCGCCCGCAGTGACGCTACTAGCTTCACTGAGATCTTTGGGCGTCATCGACCTCGTAGGCGTGATGACTCACGCAGTCCGTTCGAAGTCACAGATACGAGCATGAATAGGCTTCTCTTACTGAGAGACGTTGCGCTCATCGACAGAGAGCTAAGACGATGAAGACAGAAGACAACTGAGGACCGAGGTGCTCGTACGCCAGTAACACGTACCTGGTGCTAGAGGTCCGAGAGAGCGTTCACTCCTCATGCTCTCGAGGTCAACGTTCACCCCGAGAGCATAACGTGACAATCTGCAATGCAACATCGCACGCATGGTGATCACCCGGCTCCACGAACCCCAGGGTATCACTCACTTGCGTTGCACGTTCGACTAGTACTACGAGGTGACGGCGAGGTCCTCCACCTCGGCCCCTTCAAGGAGCGCTGGCGCTTTACGAAGCGCATCTGGACGTCGAACTCCGAGCACGAGAGCGTAGATAATACCGAGGGCAATCAATCCCAGGGTCAAGTACGGCAGATACTTATACGGAGCAGGCTGACCGGGTTGAAGGTCGCCGTAGACCGGGATCGCGAGAACGACGATGCCAATGATTGGAAGAATGAGGCGGCTGATAACCTTTGAGCTGGCCTCTGCACGGTGCTTGAACCAGTGCACGATCAGTGCCAGGTTGGCCATGAGATACATGACGATGACGCCGAGTATCCCATACGTTCCGAGAAAGCCAGACGCGGTTGCAGGTTGCGTAAAGGCGGTCGATGCGACTGCAATGACGATGCTCGGAGCGACGAAGGCAACGGCCGCAACGGAGGGGGTCTTGAACTTTGGAGAGATGGACGCAAGTTGCTTCGCCCAGAGCCCTCCTCGGGCTCCTCCAAAGATGACCCGGCTCGTTTGCGTGTTTGCGGCAACGTAGCTTGAGGTGACCGAGGTCAAAAAGATCCAGGTCACAAATGGAGCGAGTGCAGAGATGTAGCGCTCGGCAGCAGTGTGGAACGGATTTGGATCATTTGCAAGAGCAGTCATGTGGGTTGGCCCAAACGCCGTGACCAGTGCCCACGAACCAAGGACGTAGATAATCCCCGATACCAACACCGTACCGAGTACGGCGATCGGTACGTTGCGACGAGGATTTCTCGTCTCCTCTGCGAGTGGTGCCGCCGCCTCGAAGCCCCCGAACGCCAAGATTGCGAGAGAGAATGCAAGGAGCACGTCCTTCGTTCCTCCCGGCCAGGCAAACGGTGTCAGAGATGTTCCGCTCGGTCCACCGTTGAACAAGAAGACTGCGCTCAGAACCAGAAGGAGAATAGCTTCGAAGACGTACAGGACGACGGTAATACGAACGC
>JBMFXG010000202.1:0-3971 GCA_049964535.1 Acidimicrobiales bacterium
CAGACGTTATCGTTGCTGCAACCGGTGACGATGAGGATAACTTAGTGGTCTCTTTGCTTGCGAAACAGGAGTTCATGATTCCTCGAGTTATCGCACGAGTCAACCACCCAAAGAACCATTGGATGTTCAACAAGTCCTGGGGTGTCGATGTTGCGGTATCTACTCCTCACCTCCTCTCTTCCTTAGTCGAAGAGGCGGTCTCTGTTGGATCTCTCGTTCGCCTCCTGCAGTTTGAGCGATCGGGAGCTCGATTGGTCGAGGTTACGTTGGCAGAGGACTCTCCTGCTCGAGATCTCTCGATCTTCGAGCTCCGTCTTCCAAGAGAGACCTCGATTGTTGCGGTACTGCGGTCCTCTAACTTGATCGTGCCACGTGGTGACACGACCTTGCGAGTGGGAGATGAGGTCATCGCCCTCGTCACATTCGAGTACGAAGAAGAGCTTCGCCTGCTCCTGGTCGGTAGCACGGTCACACCACCGACGGTGTGATACATCGGAAGTGTCCTTGACAGACCTGGACGAGATCGACAAGATGCACAAGATCCTGTTGTCGCATCTCGAAGGGGACCGGCTGCGAGGTTCAGTCGATCGTCCAACGCGATCGCCCATATTTGACGAGAAGGCCGACCTCCCTCCCTATCTCATCGAGAGTCTGCCAAACGTTAAGCTCTACCGACACCAAGCCGAGGCCCTTGCCCTCGTCCGGGCAGACCGTGATACCGTCCTAGCGACCACAAGCAACTCCGGAAAGTCGCTGCCATTTCACATTGCTGCTCACGAAGTCTTTGCCCTGAAACAATCGAGCACGCTGGTCCTCTGTCCCACCAGAGCGGTAGTAGCAGACCAGGCTCGCTCTCTCTCTCGGCTATCGAGAAGCGGAGCCACGGTTGCAGCGCTGGATAGCGCCGAACGACACGAACGACGCACTGAGATCGGTCGAACTTGTGACATCCTTGTCACGACACCCGATCTACTGCACAGCTATGTGCTCCCCTATCACCAACGCTTCGCTCGCGTCTTTCGGCGTCTTGGCCTGGTACATCTCGCAGAGGTCCATGCGTACCGAGGCGTTTTTGGCGCACATATCGCCTCACTCCTGCGACGACTCTTGCGACTCTGTGATGGCTACAAAGTCTTTCCTACGCTCACGGCCACCGCAGCGAATGTACCGAATCCAGTCTCATTCCTCCATGAACTGACCACCCATGAGTTCACCGACGTCAGCTACAGTAGCGCACCGATCGATTTCCAAAGGATGGTCGTCGTCGAGCCGTACGATCACGGCAGCGACGGGCTCCGACCCGGATCCACACTGCAAACCTGTGCTCGACTCCTTGCCGGCTTCACCGCTGCAAAAGTTCAAACGATCTGTTATGCATCATCACGAGAGAACGCAGAGCGGGTAGTACTCGAGGCTCGGCGACGGTTGAGCGAGGAGGCGGCCGGAACGGTCACCGCATATCGGGCCGGGTATCTCGCCGAGGAACGTCGACTCCTCGATGCCAAGCTTCACGACGCAACCTTGTGTAGCGTCGTTGCGACCCCCGCTCTTGAGCTGGGAGTGGGCTTTAGCCCTTTCTCCGTTGCACTCCTCCAAGGGTTTCCCGGCTCGATCACCGCTCTTCGAGAGAGAGCCGCACAGGTAGAGCGAAAAGGTGCCGTCTCGTTCGTCGTACTCGTTACACAGCCCAACGCCCTCGACAGCTACTTCGCCTCACACCTAGATGAGCTCGTGTACCGATCACCCGAGTGGGCAAGCACCTCACTGAGAAATGAGCAGATCCTTGCTGGACATCTCACCTGCGCAGCTTATGAGAGGCCACTTCAAGAGATTGCCAAGGAGCTCTGGTCTCTGCCGATCGAGCTCAAGAAGCCTGCGCTGCGAACCACGCTTGGCCTCGTAGAACAGGGAGTTCTTGCCTATCGTAACCATCGCTACTACTACGTATCTCAAGAGCTCCCACACCGTCTTCTGTCCTTGCGCACCAGAGGTCGCACCGTGCACATCGTCGACCTCGACGGCGAGATCATCGGTAGTTCTGACGATCTTCGAGCACCCTCGACCCTCTACCCGGGAGCCCGATACCTCCACCTCGGTACACCCTACGACGTGGTTGCATTTGACCAAGATGAAGGAATCGTGACGGTAGAGCGAGCTAGTTCAGAACGGCGCTCGCACGCAGTCATTGAGACGACCGTAGAGGTGGTGAGCGCCAGTCCGGGCTTTCAGACCGATGGCTTTGAGACTAGAACAGGAGAGATCCTGGTCCAGCGCCAAGTCATCGGTTACCGCTCCATGGGACCAGGGAAAGCGGTAACCTCAGGGGCTCTCGACCTTCGTCCCCTCACCCATCGCTGCACAGCAATTTGGGTAGCGTTCCAAAACCGTGTCAAAGAGAGGTTCACGAACGAAGAGCGATACTGTGCCCTTCATGCGCTCGAACACGTTGTACTCACACTCTCGCCTTTGATCGGGCTCTGCGATCAAAGTGATCTTGGGGCATTGACTTCGGTCGACGGCGCAATCGGTGACTCACCTGACTTCCAAGGCGGGGTCATCTTGTTATACGAACGCGAGGAGACAGAGAGCGGACTCATCGAGATGATTAACACCAAAACGTCAGAGCTTCTCGAACTCAGCTACGACCTCATCCGATCCTGCGGTTGCCTTGATGGTTGCCCGAACTGCATACTCTCGACACGATGTGATCTCCTCAACGATCGGGTCTCGAAAGGAGCCGCCCTTTTGCTCTTGGAGTTGATCCGATCGAATCGCTCCGACTGACCAAGGTCGATACACAGCACAATTTCACCGCGAGCGGGGCAGCACTCAGCAATCTCATTTATGCTCAGACGCCATGGAGGCAGCATTCTTCGACCTAGATAAGACGGTCATCGCCAAGGCTTCACTCCTTGCATTCGGTAGAACCTTCTTCAAGGAGGGCCTCATCTCAAGAGTTGATGTGGTTCGGTCGCTCTATGCGCAGGCCGTCTATCGCTATCTTGGCGCAACCGAAAAACGTCTTGGGAAGATACAGGACGTGGTCTCGAGCCTCACTCTCGGTTGGGATCAGGAGATGGTGATTTCCATCGTCACCAACGCCTTGGCCACCATCATCGAGCCCCTCATCTTCCAAGAAGCCCTCGACCTCATGCAGTACCATCGAAACGCTGGCCGCAAGATCTACCTCGTGTCTGCGTCACCTCTCGAGATCGTTCGCCCGATGGCAGACTACCTTCAAGTCGACGGATCGATCTGCTCCCGTCCTGCGATCAATGAGTCGGGGCAGTACACCGGAGAGATGGAGTTCTACGCCTACGGCCCCTACAAAGCCGAGGCTATCCAAGAACTCGCAGACCAAGAAGGTATCTCACTTTCAGACTCGTATGCATACTCAGATTCCTACACCGATGCGCCGATGCTTGAGGTCGTAGGCCACGCATACGCAGTGAACCCGGATCGGGTCCTTGCACGCCTTGCCAAAGAGCGCTCATGGGGAATCTTGGAGTTCAAACAGCGCACTCGACTCAGCTCAAAAAGGCGCGCTGCCCGACGGCAGGTAACCATTACGACCGCCACCGTAGTGGTCGGGGCTGCGGGAGCAGCAGCGGCAGCGGAGTCCCTTCGTCGCCGTCATCGTCGAACCACGTCAGCTACGAAACATCGCTAAATGAAGAAAGAGCGGAACGACTGTCCTTCCCAGGCCGACATCGATCGCCACTGAGCCTTCTCTCCAACGTTATCACTTACCCAAGTCTGGGATTCGACACCACCAGAACCTCGTGATTAGCGGTGATCCAGATACTCTGCGTCGCCACTGCAATCGACGTTCCCAGGACCCCGCCGAGGCGGTACGCGTACACGCGACGGAGAGTAGACGAATTGAATCCAAACAGCGTCTGCGGACCAATGGTCCATACGGTCGATCCAGAGGGCCCTACTGCAGCATCGTTAACCTCTCCGAGCACCCC
>JBMFXG010000203.1:0-3934 GCA_049964535.1 Acidimicrobiales bacterium
TGACGAGGAAGCTACTGCTCCTGGTGAGCTCATGTTGAAAGGTTGCGACCTTCGAGACGTGGATACGGTCCAACTGTAGAAATGAGATTGCAGAGGCTTGAACCAAGTCGGTGAATCGAGCCTCGAGAGCGTTGGTGGCATAGTTGAGGTTGACGAATGAGTCGTCCGCAATTTGAGCGTTCGGTTGTGTGCTACCGAACGGGAAGTAAGCATTGTTCGACCAGTATCGGGCGTTGGGGGAAGGAACGTCATAGAGCCCTTGGATGGTCAACGTAACCTTCGAAGATCCAATGTGATAGTGGACTTTGGACCCCAGATGAAAGTGGAAGAGCTTCGAGGTTCTCACTGAAAGAGCGACGTAACCGGGGCCGTCGGGACAGTGTCCTGCTGCAAAAACGAGGTGTTCGCACTGTTGCGTTCTTGCAACGATATCGTCTCGAAACGGTGTATAGCCGGGAGCTAGCAGAGTGCCACCGAGGTCATAGGTGAAGGTGAAGTGAGGAAACCAGCTGTGCAGTACCGGGTCGTTGGTCAGTAGTCGCGCCGCTTGTGTGACGGTTTTGGGAGCTGGAGGCTGCCCGGTGACGATCGGCGTGAGCGAGAGTGTCTGGCTAGCTTGGGAGGAGCTGGAGATGATCGAGTGCAGCGCAACTGATTGTGCTTCGGAGAGGTAGATCGGACCCGACAGAGTAGCAATGAACGAGATCACGCTAGCTACGAACAAGGCTATCGTCGCCGAGGCGCGATGGCGAAGTGCTCGCCGCAACATAGATATTCGAAGCTGAGCAGAGGACTGCATGTTCAGCCTCATGTTAGGGCGGCCCCGGGCGTGAGCAGATCGTTTGTAAGGTGCAATCGTTTCGCTCGGTAGATGGAGGCCGACTAGAGTGCTTGTCTCCCGTCGACCGCTGCGTGGTCCTCCCGACGTTTGGCTGAGGTACAACCGGTTCGGGCCAGCGAGGTGGCGTAGCTGATCTCAGCGCTCATGCTCCGGCGTGAAGGAGGAAGAGGTTGCGGTCGCTTCTCGACTAGAGCGGGGCTAGATGGAAAGTGACACTTCGCTCGGCTAGCGCCATTCGGTCGAGGTACGTAGTGAGGATTCGGCGAGACGCAACACAGGCGGCCGACCTCTCGGCGTTCGACCCAAGCCATCTCCGGGTACTTTGGATGCGAGCTTTTCTGGCTCTGCATACTCTTTTGTGAAGGATGTGCGCTCAAATCCCAAGGGCAAGGTGCAGCGGCACGATGGGTATGCGAGCTCTCTTGTGATAGGACCAGTCCAAGCGACGGTATGAGTCGGGCCGTTGCTCGTGGTTGCCACCAAGGCGTTCTACGCTTTGAGATGTGGCAGCTGACGATTCCTTCATACGACTGGTGAATCTCTTTGAGCTCTTGACTCATACGGAGCGACCGCTTACGATGGACGAGATCTATCAGAGCCTCCCTGGTCTACCCGTTGGGGAGTCGGCTCGTCGTCAGGCGGTAGAGAGAGCCAAGAGTGCGTTGAAGTCGATAGGGATCCCGCTTCGCTCAGAGCTGACTGGAGCTCGAGAGCCCGGTTACATCGTGCGACGAGAAGATTTGGAGCTCGATGTCGACCTTACCGAGGACGAGCGATCCGCGCTCTCGTTCACCCTTGGATGTCTCGATCCTTCGACGGCGCGATTTCGCACCACCGCAGAGAAGCTTGGCGTGCTGACGGGACGGAGTGAGGGCGTTCACGTGGAGATCGCTCCCTCCTCGCTGATACCCGCGATTCTCAGTGCGGTAGAGCTCTCGCAGATGGTGGAGTTTTCCTATCGCGGTCAGTACCGAAAGCTCTGCCCCTATGGGCTCTTGCAGAAGTGGGGTCGCTGGTATCTCGTCGCCACGTACCCCAAGCACGATGGAGTTCGTACTTTTCGACTCGATCGCATTGAGTCAACGGTCTCCTTAGTCGAGGAGTTCTTTGAGAGGGACGACTCAATCAACCTTCAAGAAGCACTGCCGGAGCGTCCGTCGGAGATCGAGATCAACAAAGCTGAGTCGGTCCAAGTTGTCGCCGATCGCTATGGGGAGGCGGAGCTGCGGACGGCCTTCGAGGTGGCTGGAAGTTCACTGCGCCCTGGAGGGTTGGTTGCCCTGGAGCTCTCTGTGGTCAACACTTCGGCGCTGGTCGAGGCCGTACTCCCGTTGGGATCGCACGCAATCGTTGAGGGTCCGACAGTCATTCTCGATCGAGTGCGTTCCTGGCTGTTGGCCTGCTTGGAGCAGGAAGATGTTAGCAACGGCGAGCTGAAGGAGGTGGTGAGGATGGAGGAGCCAACGACACCTCGTGAAGTCGTTTCTTCAACGGCAGCCCTGCGCAGATTTCAGCTCCTGGAGTCGATTCTTCCCACGCTGGCAAACCTCCGAAGGGTCTCACTCTCTGATCTCGCTCGACAGCATCGGATAGGTGTCGGAGAGTTGGTCTCGTTGCTCGAGTCGGCCTCACTCTGTGGAGTTCCCCCGTACAGCCCTGATGCTCTCTATGAGATCCTCGTCGACCCAGACGAGGATCTCATAGAGGTACGGCTCGACTCTGCATTGAGTCGCCCACGACGCTTCGACTATGCCGAGGCGGTTCTCGCTCTGTCTGTGGCACGGACGATTCTTGCCTCGACCGACACGGAACTTCCCGCCCTCTCCTCTGCGATCGAGAAGCTCTCCCGGGCCTTCGGTAGATATCTCCAGGCGATTGAGTCCGTTGCCGTTGAGGTGCCGACCTTACCGGAGCTACCGAACTTGCGTCGTGCCTTGATTGAGGAGCGTGACGTAGAGATCGTGTATCGGTCGGGCAGTTCACAGGAGGCGAGTCTGCGACGGGTGACACCACTGCGACTCTTCTCCGAAGATGGTGCGTGGTACCTGCGCGGATTCTGTCATAGAGCGCTAGCGTTGCGGGTCTTCAACGTGGCGCGGGTCGAGAGTGTCACAATGCTTGAAGATCGAACGCTGCATCGAGAGAGCAAAGAGTGGGACGAGAGCATGCAAGAAGAGCAAGCGCTGGGTCCTGATGGTTTTGTTGGGGAGCTCAAAAGCGCACTCGTCTGGGTCGATGAGCGTGGCTGGCAGCTTCTTGACTCTCTGCCAAAACGCCTCGTAGAGCTTCTTGGGACTGAAGAAGATGCAAGGTTGGCGAGGGTATACTTCTACTCCGAGAGTTGGTTAGAGTCCCTGGTTCTGCGTGCTTCTCGTCATCTGTGGCCACACCGCAAGGAGCGATGGCTCTATGACTTGAGGAGTGAGGTTGTGCATCGGGTACTTGCTCTCTACGAACACGTGGGGTAGCGTGATTCTCTCTCGGCACTGATGCCCTATCGATTGGGTCAATGTGGTGAAGGAGATGGAGTGCGCTTCACTCGGATCGTTCGTTCAGATCTTTCGTACTACGGGCAACGAGAGCTCTTAGAGTCGCTCGCTCCAGGGGTGGGGAGTTGGGTTGATGGATTCGGAGACCTATCAGGAGTCGGAAGTGCGGTAGGGCTGGAAGAGCTCCATAGTTTGGTTGCAGATAGGGTTCTTCCAACGACCCGTACGATTGTCGCAATCGACGTAACGATCGCCGCACCGAAGGCGGTATCGGTCTACTGGGGGCTCGCTGATACCGAGGAAGCGGCGGACTGTCTTCGCTCTCACCGCCAAGCGGTGAGAGCGGTCGTGAACTATGTCAATCAGACGGGCCTGGTAGGGAAGGTGGGCGGCATCGAGCTGCGGGGCCGTCATCTCAATGCCGTTGGATTTGAGCACTACCTCTCTCGAGCTCACGATCCGCATCTTCACACGCATCTCGTTGTGGTCAACTCCGTCGAACTCGAAAACGGAGTTGACCGAGCGGTGGATCTGCGACATCTCGAGCGTCTGGGGCCGGTCTTGGAGCTCCTCTATCGATCTGAACTACGTCATCACCTCGCAG
>JBMFXG010000204.1:0-3869 GCA_049964535.1 Acidimicrobiales bacterium
TACCAATCTCATTCCAACAGAGAGCTCATACAGAAGTCCCTCACAGACCGATCGAATCGACATCGACATTCACCATGGACCCCAACGTTGACACTGTGTTGTGACGTGCCCGCCGAGGGGGAGACGGGCACGTCACAGGGGGATGAACTAGAAGTTGAAGTTGTTGATGTTCGCCTTCGTAAAGACGTATGGTGGTCCAAGCAAGACCGTATGGTCCGCACCGATCGTGAACTTCCCGAGCTTCCCAGCGGTAAACGTGGTGCCCTGCTTGTTCGTAATCTTGTGCGTTGCGAGCTCGACTGCGGCGTACCCTGCGAGATACCCTAGGTTTGCCGGATTCCAAAGCTCAAAGGACTGCACCGTGCCATCCGCAACGTATTTCTTCATCTCGTCTGGTGTGCCGAGGCCAGTGAGCGCTATCTTGCCCCGATACTGAGGGGTATCCAGCAGTGCCGCTGCGGCTGCAATACCGACCGTAGTTGGAGAGATGATGCCCTTTAAGTTCGGATACTGCTGGAGTAGTCCCTGGGTCACCTGGGTAGCCGTTGCAGGATCGTCATTGCCATAGACGATCGAAACGAGCTGCATTTTGGGGTACTTCTTCAGCTCTTGCTTCATATACCCAATCCACTGATTCTGATTGGTCGAAGACGCAGCTGCAGACACGATCGCTATTTGACCGGTGTCGTGAATCTGCTTAGCCAAGAGATCGACCTCTGAAGTGCCGATCTGAGCGGTGCTCGCTTGGTTAATGAAGAGCGTCCGACACGTCGGTGCGTCAGAGTCATAGGTTACGACCGTCACGCCCTTCTTCATTGCTGCATCGAGCGTCGGACAGAGCGCCGTAGGATCCGTCGCCGAGATGACGAGCGCCTTGGCACCTTGCGAGATCGCCGCTTGAATCGCAGGCAACTGCGCCGATGGAGTCGAAGCGTTGCCGCTCGTCTCACTCCCCGTCGCTCCGAGCTGTTGCACCGCCGCGAGTGCGCCTCCAGATTTCACAGAATCCGCAGTTGTGAAATACGAGTTACCCAGCTGTTTTGGTATGACAAAGACCTTGACGTTCTTGGCCGACGTCGACGATCCCGATGATGAAGACCCAGACGTCGACGATCCCGACGCCGTGGTGCTCGAGGACGATGTCGTACCACAAGCGACAAGCGCTACCGACGACACCCCCACAAAGAGTAACGAACTAAGAGTTTTTTTCACTTTTCTCCTGACCTAATATTCATAAACTCTGCTTACCTCTGCCTCACCTCGCCGTTGCATAACGGTGAGATACTTCCACTGCTCCCCCCAAGCCCTCCTTCCCCCAAGTTGTTTCTCGGACCTATCGCTAGTGCGCTTCGCCCTAGAGCAGTAGGCCACGATCTTTTAGCTCATACGTCTGTGATCCACACGACACCGTCACCGCGAGCCAGTACTTCCTGCGCTATCGACCGAGGCTGCGTTCGATCGGAGATGTCGAGAGCGGAGATAGCTGCGCAGAAGTGAGATATTCGGTACGAACACGCTCACCAGGAGAAGTCCACCGATCACGACCCCCATCGCCTGTTGGGGGAAGCTCGTCAACAACAGCGCATTTTGGATCACTCCGAGCGTTGCCACCGAGAGTACGACCCCAACGATCGTGCCTCGTCCACCGAAGATCGAGACCCCCGCTAGAAGTGCGATCGAGACTGCATTGAGCTCAAGACCTGAACCATTGTTGTACTCAGCCGTGGACAGTCGAAAGGTGAAGAGGATGCCCGCTAGGGCACAGACCACGCCGGAGAGCACGAAGAGGATCGTCTTCACCCGTTTCACCCGAATGCCGGAGTACGCTGCGGCCTCTGGACTGGAGCCAATGGCATAGATTGAGCGACCGAATGAGGTGTAGTGAGCCAGGACTGCGGCCAAGATCGCCAAGATGAAGAAGATCAGCATCGAGTACGAAAGGTCGACTCCGGGGACGGAGTTGACGCCGATATTGGTGTAGCTCAGCGGAAAGTTCGACACGATCGTGGAACCCAGCACGATCAGGGCAATTCCGCTATAGAGCGTTAAGGTGCCAATCGTTACCGCAAGCGATGGTAACCCAAGACGGGTCACCAGCAGACCGTTGAAGAGACCCAAGAGGGCTCCGATGGCCAGGACCACGATGATGATCAGGCCCATATTCCAGTGATGAAGCCAGAGATAGCCCAAGATCGAAGATGAGAGGCCGAGCGTTGATGCCACCGAGAGGTCGATCTCTCCCGCGATGATGATCAGCGTGAGCGGGAGCGCCATGATGGCGATCTCTCCAATGGAGAGCTGAAGATTGAAGATATTGCTAGCGGTCAAAAACTCGGGTGACAAGAGGGAGCCTCCAACAACCGAGATAACTAAGACCAAGGCGAGTCCGCCCTCCCAGCGAAGCAGTGGTTGCAGAAGTCGGCGGATCGGACTCGGGTTCGGTGCTCCATCGCTACCTGGGGTAGCTGTCTGATCAACGACGTCAAGCGCCATGGTTACGACTCCTACCTCTGAGAACCTTCGCAAGATATGAAGCAATCCCTTTATCGAGCGAGATGGCCACTAGCAGCAAGAGACCAGCGATTGCTTGGTCCCAAAATGCCGAGACGCCCAGAACGTAAAGGGCCGAGTTGATGGTATTGAGTAGTAACGCCCCAATGGCAGCCCCGACCACACTTCCACTACCACCAAAGATCGCGACCCCACCAACCACCACAGCCGCTACGACCTGAAGTTCATATCCATTGCCCGCAGTTGAGTTGATGGTTCCGTAGTACGAAGCCCAAATCACACCGGCCAGTCCGGCCAGAGCACCACTGATGACAAATGCGATGAGAACACGCTTCGATGTCGGGATACCAACGAGTCGCGCAGCCGCTGGATTCGACCCAATCGCGTACAGGTCTCTACCTGAACGAAAGTTGCGTAAGTAGTACGCCGCAAGGAGAACCATTGCCCCAACCACGATGGAGATCACTGGAATCCCGAACACCGATCCAGAAGCGACCGCAAGAAAGCTCGAGGGCAGAGCGTTCGCCACAACTTGATTGCCACCAACTATGAGGACATCGAGCCCCCGAATGATGTAGAGCGTTGCTAAGGTCACCACGAGAGAGGGGACTTTCCCGAACGCGACCAGAAGGCCGTTCCCCAGTCCGCACGCCAAACCAACTCCGATCCCCACCGCAAAGACAACAACGATGGAGATGCCAGGGTCAATCTGGTAGAGGTTGGAGGAGACAAACGCCGCCACGCCGAGCACCGATCCAACCGAGAGGTCAACGTTGCGACTCACGATCACCAAGGTCTCACCGATTGCAAGCAGAGCAAAGACCGTGGTGTCGATGAGGATGAACTTAATGTTCTGCAGCGAGAGAAATCTCGGCTGCGCAATACTCGTGAAGAGAACGAAGAGGAAGAGCACACCAAAGATGCCAAACTCCCGAGCTCGAAGGATCAGTGACGTCGCCTTCCGCTCGGTAGCTACAGCGGGCGTCGCCGAGAGCTGCTGTGTGCTCGGTTCAATCGCAGTGCTCACGCTGCCACCTCACCCGAGACCGTTGCGGCCTCAACGATAAGCTCCTCGGTCGCATCATTGCGCGCAAACTCTCGAACGAGGCGCCCCTCTCGCATCACCAGAATGCGGTCTGCGAGGACAAGCACCTCGGGGAGCTCCGAGGAGATCACCACGACCGCCACACCTTGACGAGCCAGATCTGCAATCAATCGATGAACCTCTGCCTTGGTTCCAACGTCGATGCCGCGAGTCGGTTCATCGACGATCAGCACCTTCGGTGATCGAGCGAGCCACTTTGCAAGCACGACCTTCTGCTGGTTGCCGCCAGAGAGGGTATCGACGCTATCCCCGA
>JBMFXG010000205.1:0-3864 GCA_049964535.1 Acidimicrobiales bacterium
GGACATAGGGAGGCTCAATAAGCCCATTTGGGGCCAGTTTTCGAGGTGTTGAGCGAGGGTCAATCGAAAGTTGGGTCGAGCTCCTGCAGGTGGGAGATGTGAACTCGAACGCACCGCTTCGTAGGAGGCGTCGGTATCAAGGGTTCTAGCCGGTGCGACCGTGCGATACCCGTCTGCGAGTGTGTGCTTGCGATGTCGCTTTGGAGCCGACGAAGGGATTCGAACCCATGACCTGACGATTACAAATCGCCTGCTCTACCACTGAGCTACGCCGGCAAAATACTAGAGCAGTGTAGTACACACGCCTTCGTAGCAGAGCCACTGCCGGTGTTCTCTGCGTCGAATTAACCACGCTATCTGGAAGATGTATCTCTCGATGTGCACGTTCATTGGTATCCACGATCCTGGTGTGTGGGGCTTGGTCTCGATGACGAAGGGCTCGGTCGTTCCTCGGTCCATGGACATACGCCGGCCGAGAGTTGCATGGTCTGAGGACTTGGTCCTCTTTGATCGCTCACGATAGTGCGAGGAGTGCCTAGACCTAGGGGTAGGAATCAAAACTAAGAGATTGATCTCGTCCAGAGTGCAGAGCCCTATCTTCGGTCACGGTTTTTGCGCGTCGCTTCACAGTGGCTAAGGTCTTTCGTCTGCTCCGATTGGTTGTCTGGTGAACCGTGCAGGAGCCATTGAGATGATCACGAAGCCAGAACCGCCGGTGTTCACTTCGGATCCACGGACCACCAACTGTGGTATCTGACGGTACCACGAATGAGAAGACCTTCATGAGAGCAGCGGTCATGGTTAAAGATGTCGCGAGCGTCGTCTTTACTTGAGTTCTGCAGCACGAAATCCTTCGATAGTCAGCGTGGTCCACGTTCCCTTCCGGCGGGAGCGCTCTCGCGATGTTGTATGTGGACTCGTGTCTGGTATTGGATGCTTTGAAACGCTTTCTTTCTTCTTGCCTCGCTATCCATCGACAGATCGGAAAGAGATGGCGATGGCGATCTCGAAAGTCCTCCGCTCTGTCCTCGTAGATTGTTGTCTATTGGTCGGACTATCCACGAAGACAAAGCGGAGGAGCGTCCTTGCAAGAGAGAGTGTTGGGTCTAAGAGATCTCTCTGTCTAGGAACGCGTACGAGACGTCTTGGAAACGTTCTTTCAATCGGTACTTGCCACCGTTGCCTCTAGGTTCCCCAACGTGACCGGGATCTTACGTTGCTTTGCGTTTTCGGATACAGGTATCGTGACGGTCAACACTCCATTTTCGAATCGGGCAACGACGCCGTTCACGTCGAGCTGGTGACCGAGATGAAGCGTCCGCTGATACTGGCCGGCCGATCGCTCTGAGACGATCAGGGAGTCGTTCGGGCTCCTGTGGAGCTCTCGCCGAGCGGAGACCGATAGGGTTCCGTTCTCTACCGAGATATCGATTGAATCTGGATTCACCCCTGGTAGGTCAAACTCAGCGACATACGTATCCTCTCGTCGATAGAAATCGAGTGGTGCGTAGCTGACCTGGCTGGAAGCGTAGAAGCTGTTTGCAAGGCGCTCGAAATCGTCGAGCACTCGGACCTTCATCATGGCGTCTCTCCTTATTGATAGTCTTGTTGTGATAGTTACTGAGTAAATTATAGCATAAAACTTGATAATGATACGCTCAAGTACGATAATTTTTCGCATCAAAGATGCACGGCTCACCGTGCTAACCTGAAGTGGTTGAACCAGAGAGACTAAGGGATGAGGTTTGCGTGAGCCTGGACGATGGTGAGACTCGAGAGGGAGGTCACCGATCACGTCGTGGGTCAGGTCTACGAGTAGGCCTTGTCGGAGCCGAGATCGTCTTGGGGGTTGTGGTGTTAAGTCACTCCATGTCTGGTCCGACTCGCAGTGAGGCGCTAACAAAAGGGACAAAGGTTTCAAAGATTACTGTAGGATCTCGGCCGCATCGGAACAAGGGTCATCGATCCTCGACCGCAACCACTGCGTCCGCGACAACCACTGCACCCACGACAACCCTCGCGCCGACGACAACTACGACAACGACCGCACCTGTGACCACCACGACGACCAGCTCGCCCGCGACCACCTCCTCGGTCTTTGCTACCATCACAGTTAGGGTTGCTAATGGTACGACAATCACTGGACTTGCGGGTCGATTGACCAACTTCATCGGCGCCTTGGGTTTCAACGTCGTTGCACCGGTTAATGCGGTACGACCAGTATCGTCGTCGGTGGTCTACTACGCACCCGGTTTCTCAGTGGCTGCCGGTGCCGTAGCAGCTCGCCTCTCGCTCCCGTCTTCGGCTGTCCAACCAGACCCAGCGAACCTCGACGTAGCTGCTCCACCGGAGGATATCAACGTGATTGCGGGGCCAAATCTCGCAGGAGTTGGATAGTGCGACGTTCGGTAACGTGCTCTCAGAGCTGTCTCTTGCTTGACTTTGATGGGACGCTGTCAGAGATCGTCGAAGACCCGCAGAGTGCTCGAGTGGTTGACGGTGGAGAAGCGCTGCTTCGCCGATTGGAGGACGTGATCGGCTTGGTGGGGGTTGTCTCAGGTCGACCTCTGAGCTTTCTTGAGGAGCGTTTCCCTCTGGAGACACATCCGAATCTTGCGCTTGCCGGGTCATATGGAGCTGAGATGGTTCGTTGGAGATCTCAAGAAGGCCAGGAAGAGCCTCAAGGCGTAGATGAACAGCGACTCAATCTGGTGAAGAGCCAACTCTTGCCACTCGCAGAACTTGGGGTTGATGTTGAAGTGAAGCCGTTCTCGGTAACGCTCCACTACCGGCGGCATCCCGAGGCTGAGCACTACGTTCATGGCGCTGTTCAACGATTACAGCGTGACCTGGGAGTCTTTCCAATCATGGCGAAGTGTGCAGTGGAGGTTTTCGTTGAGACTCCACCTTCGAAAGGCTCAGCGGTGTTGCACTGGGGTCGAGGCTGGGAGAGAGTGATCTACATTGGTGACGATCACTCAGATCTTGAGGCGTTCGATGCGCTGTCGGAGCTGGAGAATCAGGGTGCGACGGTGCTCCGTATCGCAGTCGTCGCACACGGTGTTGCGTCGATTCTACGTGACCGAGCGGACTTTATCCTTGACGATCCGACGCATGTGGTTCAGTGGTTGAGCACGCTCGAGAAGCTCTGTCTAGCTGGTCGGCACTAGATCTTGAACCTTGTTTAGGTCAGTGTGACCGCTTCGATCCAAAGTTGTGGTGCGCGCTGGGAGAGCCGGTTGTGTGCTTTGCGATATCGCTCCTCTTTGGTCGAGAGGGTCTGTTCAAAAGCTGCAGAGTAGAGCGCTTGCGACGTTTCGACGATATCGAACGGATTGACTCCGAACGTGAGATCGCCCATTAACTCGTATGCTCCAGCGTCCTCTGAGAGAACAACAGATCCCTTTCGCTGATTGATGGCCAATCCCTCCAGTGCGACAAGGTTGAGGCCATCTCGAACTGGGTTTACGAGAAGAACATCAAAGTTCTGCAGGGCGGCGAGAGATCGTGCGTAATTGTCGTCAGTCTTGAGCGTGATCGGTGTCCAATGAGGAGTGCCAAAGCGTTCATTGATCTCCTTGACCACTTGTTCGACCTCCTCTCGGTAGCGACGATATCGATCGATCGAGGTTCGTGATGGATAACAGAGAGCTAGGAATGAACAGTTCGACTGCGTGTGTGGCCACTCTTCTAACATCCGCTCAAACGCTCGAAACCCTCTAATGAGGTTCTTTGAGAGCTCCAAGCGATCTACCCGGACGATAAGTGGACGAGTGCCGCTTTCAGTGTTGAGAAGACGGGCACTCTCCTGGGTATCCGATCTGCTTGCCCGCTCTTGGAGCTCGGTCAGGTCGATAGCGAGAG
>JBMFXG010000206.1:0-3864 GCA_049964535.1 Acidimicrobiales bacterium
CACATATCGGTTCCAGCTCACCTTGTCTCCACCAACCTGAGCACCTCTGTAACCCCACCCGGGATGGACACAAGCAAGGCACGACCACTAGGTAGCCGGTGCTTCGTCGTATCATAAAGGCACCAGAGGTGTAAGCCGCGCTGTGGACTGAAACTGCCTCGGCCCGTCACCCACAGACCCACAGCACCGCTTGCAGCGCCTTCGGTATAGGTAGGGCGTTGTGGGGTGAGAGATCTCTACTTCCAAGCTCTTGTGTCATCTATCACGAGCTTAAGTGCTTGGCCGCAAGCGAGCCGTAAGCTTTTGTGAAATCTGTTGCCCTTCTCCTGTCGACGGTGTTGTCCGCCGATGCGAGGAGGGTCTCTTTCGTACCGAGGCAGTAAGCGACCCCAGCGCCGGTCCTCTCTCCGCTCAACGTCGTGCCGCCCTGGTCAAGCTCCCTACTCACCTGCTCTTGATTGGGTTACTTGGAGGTTGATCGTTCCCTTTCCTAGCGTGCGTAGAGGAAGATATTTTTTCTAGGTTCGGTCGGTTTTTGGAGCCCCTACACGCGTCTCGTGCTAGCTCGTGGATCAAAGAGCTTTCGATGGCGTTGGCACCGGTTAGGCCGTGAAGCCGGTCACAAGGAAGGAGGGGTAGTTGATGAGTGAGAAACCTACTCTCAAGGATGAGGAAAGACTCGATGTGAGCGGTGCTAGCCAGATCTCACCTATCTTGGTCGGACCTTTGAGCGTCGCAATGGCTACGGATACTCCTCGCTTTCAAGAGCCATGCGGTGCGAATATCGAGCGAAAGAAGTGGTCTTGAGGGTGAGCGAGAAGACCAGAGAATCCTGTGCGCGGTAGGTACTTAATAGGCTTGAATTGGATTGCCGAGATCTTGGCGAACCGGGTAGAGCTAGTCAGCAGTTTTCTCGAGGTCTCGAGGCTCATCGAGGCGCTGTGCGAGGAAGCGAAGATCGGATTCGATGGACTTTCCTTCGTTGAAGGCTTCACCGGCTGCAGAGAGTCGCTGGTAGAGCTCCGGCTTGGTGGCCAGGTCGTCGATGGCTTGGACGAGGGACTGGACGTCATCGGCACGCAGTGCGAGGCCCTTCGAGACCATGACCTTAGTCGCCGCTCTTCCGTGACCCGGAAGCGGCTGAAATGCGATGACGGGGCGTGCGGATCGGAGGGCCTCAAGCACCGTCACCCCGGCTCCATTGGTAATCACTGTGTCAGAAGCGGTCATGAGTCTTGCCATATCGTGGGTGAAGCCGATGACCCGGAGCTTCTCTGGAGGAGCTCCGAGAGCGATGAGCTCTCGCTGGAGTGAGTCGTTGTGACCACAGACTGCAAGGATCGTGATGGGAGTTTTGAGCTGTACGAGTGCAGCGATCGCTTCTGCGAGGCTTCCGAGTCCCCACGCTCCACCGGTGACCAGGACCGTGAAGGTGGAGGGGTCGAGCCCTAGTTGCTCACGTGCTGCCTGTCGAGGTTGGGGAGCAAAGGCCTTTCGGACCATGGGCGCACCGACGCGAAGTCCAGACTCGATACCTTTGGTCTTAGCATCTCGAGCTGCAGTCTCATACATGACGAAGTGCAGGTCTACCCCACTGTAGGTCCAATACGGATGGGCGTGAAACGCGGGAATGAACGTTGCCGTTGGGGTGGAGAAACCGTGTCGGCGCATCCAGTCCAACGCTGCAGAACCATAGGGATAGGTACTGAGGACGAGGTCAGGATTCGACCGTCTCACGACCTCCGCAATCCGCTTGGCAAAGAATCGGCTCGTTACTCGCTTGAGCGGATTGGCAAACCACGACCACGAACAGAGGGCGTCGTAGAAGGCTTGGTAGAACCAGGGAGCGTGGTGAATCTCAAACGCATACGCAGCACGCGCAAATGCAGCGAATCTCTTTCCTCTGATCTCTACGGCATCGTAGCGCTCAACGGTCCACGTCGGCCAGAGCTCTTCTATCGCCTCGGTGATTGCGGCGGCGGCGGCGTTGTGACCTTCGCCCATCTCGGCCGAGAGTATGAGCACTTTCCTCGGGGCTCGCTTCACCGATGGAAGCTCTTCAGCATTAGACATAATGTATGAACCGTTCCGTGTGGGGGATCCAGCGTGATCGGAAGGGATTACAAGGCCAGGCTCCCTGTACAACGGCGTGGTTCCGTACTTCGGGCATGGTCATAGTCAGACAGAGCTCTCCTCGATACATCGTCGTGAGACTATTCTTGCGGGAAGCTCTGGTAGAACCATGCACTGAACACGACGTTAGTTTAGTGGCAGGAGACTAGGCGATACTCCGATTTAGGCTTGCCTTGTGTCGGTCTCGGTCGCGCTGTCCATCGATCGGTGATTGGACTCCAACATTGCGCTACGAGCTCATGTGCGCACTCTGGGTTTGAACTCGTTGGAGCATGAAGAGTTTGCGGAGGAACCGCACGGTCTACCCCTTCTTTTCATCGTGGCCACCGAATCCTTTGCGCATGGCGGAGAGGACCTTATCTCCAAAGTCGGCGAGCCCTCGAGAGGAGAAGCGGGAGTAGAGTGCTGAAGTAAGAACCGGCGTCGGGACACCCTCGTCGATGGCTGCGATCGAAGTCCAGCGACCCTCACCGGAGTCCGATACTCGCCCCGCAAACTCCTCGAGTTGAGGTGATTCGTTCAGTGCTGCGGCCGTCAGGTCCAAGAGCCACGAACTGACGACGCTGCCTCTCCTCCAGACCTCGGTCACCGCTGCGAGGTCGAGGTCGTACTGGTAGTACTCTGGGTGAGCGAGCGGCGCGGTCTCGGCATCAGACTCGAAGGTGGTCTCGCCGATGTTGGCTTTGTTTAAGATGTTGAGCCCTTCTGCGAACGCTGCCATCATCCCATACTCGATGCCGTTGTGAACCATCTTGACGAAGTGCCCAGCTCCGTTGCCGCCGCAGTGTAAGAAGCCCTGCTCCGCATCGCTTGGTTCGCCTGTGCGTCCGGAGGTACGAGGAGCGCTATCCACTCCGGGAGCGATGGTTTGGAAGAGTGGTCGGAGGTATTGGACGATCGCATCTTCGCCTCCGATCATGAGACAGTATCCTCGCTGTGCACCCCAGATACCGCCGCTCGTACCGCAGTCGACGTGATGAACTCCCTTTTGCTTCAGTTCGGCGGCGTGTCGGAGATCGTCGCGATAGTACGAGTTCCCTCCATCGATAATGATGTCCCCCGGCTCAAAGAGCTCTCCCAAGGCACTAATGGCCGAGTCGGTGATGGCTCCAGCCGGTACCATGATCCACGCGGCCCGAGGCGGGGTGAGCTTAGCGGCGAACTCCTCGAGCGTACGTGCGCCGATCGCTCCCTCGCCCTCCAGCGCAGCGATCGCCTCTTCGTTCACGTCGTAGACAACGCACGTGTGTCCGGCCTGCATGAGTCGTCGGACGATATTCGCTCCCATCCGACCAAGTCCAACCATTCCGAGTTGCATAGGGTGTTCGCTCTGTAATGACATTATCTCTTCCTTTCGCTTACTTCGTTGACTGCGGTACGCTTCGGATACAACGAGACCGAAGCGACGGCCGGTTGCTCTAGCTCTTTAACCAGGGTCTCTGCCAGTTCGTATACCCATTGAGGAGAGCTTCGGCCTGAGGTGGTCCGGCGCTACCTCGGAGGTAGGAGATGGGTTCGATCGTCGAGGTCAGAAGAGGATCAACGATCCTCCACGTCTCTTCAATGGCGTCCTCTCGAGTAAAGAGCGAACGGTCGCCGATGAGAGCATGTTTGAGGAGGAGCTCGTAAGGCTCGGGTGGAGTGCCAAGCTGCGAGGTGAAGCCAAGATCGAGATGGACCGGACGGAGCGTGTCGTTCTCTGGGTCTTGAGAGAGCAGCTCGATACGCAGG
>JBMFXG010000207.1:0-3767 GCA_049964535.1 Acidimicrobiales bacterium
GATGGTGCTGCTTACAACTCCATGACCCCACTCACCCTTCTTGGTGTTCTCGCATGCGATGACAGTGCCGACGTTCGGAGGACCGTAGCACGAAATCCGAGGTGTGATCCACTCTTCTTGGGACGTCTTGCACACGACGATAGTGCAGAGGTCCGAAGCGCTGTGGGGTCCCATGGCAGCGCCTCGCAAGAGGTTCTTGATGGTCTTGCCGGTGATCTCTCGCCTTCGGTTCGTGCGAGCGTAGCGCTGAATGCTGCAACAGCGAGGTCGAACCTCATTGAGCTCGCATCTGACGTCGATCAGACGGTTCGTCGATGTGTTGCCGCAAATCCTTCCTGTCCTCGGGAGCTGTTTGCAACGCTTCTCGAAGACCCAGTTCTCGAGGTCCGACGAGCAGCGGCGTCCAATGCGATCCTCGATCCCGAACTCGCAGTTCGGGTTGCTCTCGACGATGACTGGACGCTTCGTCAAGCGGTGGCACAGTCTTTCTCTGCTCCAGTATCAGTGCTGGAAGATCTAGCCTTGGACACCGTGGTGGGGGTGCGTCAAGCGGTTGCGAAGAATCCAAGCGCTACGCTTGCAATCATCGAGCGGCTTGCGAGAGATGTGAACTTTCACGTCCGACTCAACGTAGCCCGTCACGAGGCCGTAACGCTCGAGCTCCTTGACCAGCTTGTAGGAGATCACAGCAGCGGGGTTCGAAGCGCGGCCGAGGAACGACGACGCCAGCTCGATCGGTCGTGATCACACTACCACTCCGGTGACGACCGCTATGGCGATTCGTGAGCGATCCCAGCGAGCGTGCGCACACAGAAACGCGCCAGTGGCGATACGGGCCTCTGGTAATGCCTGCATTGTGTACCGGCACGCTCGGAGAGGTCGCTGATGTTACGGCACAGATAGTTACGGTTGGTATGGTTTATGCAGCCGCCTCTTGGGCTAGCGTTCTCGCCTGGACTGCATTACTATCAAGAACGAGCCGGAGCCGAAGGACGGGGTCGGCCACATGGTCGTACTTGTTGTGAGCGAAGTTTGCTCTACCGTACTGAGGAGACGGTGACTCATGGATGCGCGGGTTGGAGATATTGATCAGCACTTGACCGCTATGGAAGCCGCCGATACTTCAACGGATGAGGGTGCGCATAGCGCACTTGCGCATGCAATGGCAGCCACCAAACGCATCAACGACGTGCACGAGGAGACCTCTCGCATTCGTGAACGCCTGGAAGGGGAGGTCTCTCGTGATGTCGTGGAGAAGCTCGATGAGTGGATCAAGCGGTTGGTCGGAGCGCTCACTAAGATTGCCACCCAGCTGAAAGCGACGTTTTCAATCTCTGTTGGCACCGGGATCTCGATTACGATGAACTTCGGTCCGTTTGATGAACCGGAGTCTTAGAGGCTCGCTCACAGCATCGTGCCCGTCGTAGGTCGCTCACCTCGACCCAAATCGGAGCCGATTTGGGAGTTCTCGCTCGTGGGTGGCGTGGCGCGTCAGTGAAGGGTTCGTTGCTTTTGCGCTACACAGAGCCAACACCGTGCTCGTGTGGCGTCCGAGCGGTCTGCGGATGAACTCATGAGCTCGTGATGACCGAGCAGAGATCGAGTGCCGGTTCTCGTGAATGTGAACTCGGTGTTTGCGCAGTAGCCGTGTCGGCGTAGGGTGGTTTGAGGGAACCATCTTCAACGTGACGGAATGCGAGGAACTCGATGGCGAACGTGAAACGGGGGTCCGGTAACTCGCAACGCGAGCTGCTCCTTGACCTTCGACGTATGCGTCGTCGTCGTCGCCTCGGAGATCTTGACGTTGTGGTCTCGATCTATCGGGTCTACTTGACCGCCATCCTAGGAGGTGGTGCTGCCTGGGTACTTGCGACGGTGGTCGGTGGGCATCGCGAATCATCTCTTGCCCTCCGGACAGTTATCGCCCATGGTCCAGAGGTCGTTGGATTAGTTCTTGCTTCGATCATAGTTATTGGACTGCGCTCAGGGGGACGGGGAGGACCACTGGTGCTTGATGCAGCCGACGTACGCCACGTCTTGTTGGCCCCGATCGATCGAACGATCGCTCTCCAGGGACCAGCGCTCCGCCAGGTGCGCTATGCGGCGCTTGTCTCTGGAATTGTCGGAGGTTTCGCTGGTGTGCTTGCCTCTCGTCGCCTCGGAGGCGGCTGGCCAACCTGGGCACTCCTCGGGGCGCTCGTCAGTATTGCTGTGGTGCTGGCGTCGCTCGGAAGTGCGATGCTCGTGTCAGGAGCGCGTTGGCGACAAGGCTGGGTGCGGCTTGCGATGGTGGGCCTACTCGGTTGGTCTTTGGTAGATCTGGTGCTTGGACGGGTGACGTCGCCAATGTCGCTCCTCGGAGAGGTTGCGCTTTGGCCCCTACGATTCTCTTGGATTGGCCTGCTAGGCCTCGCTCTCTGTGGCGGCCTGTCGGTCGCTGGGCTGCGTGTCGTCGGTGGTACGTCGCTCGAGAGCTCGGTTCGTCGAGCGGGTCTCGCTGGCCAGGTTCGCTTTGCGGTGACGACGCGAGACTTCCGTACAGCGGTCTTACTTCGTCGACAGCTCGCTCAAGAGCACGAGCGCCAACATCCCTGGTTCGTCGTTGGATGGCGTTCTTCTCGTGCGGCGAAGAGAGAGTTAGAGAGTCTGCGCTCGTGGAGCACTCCTCAAGGTGGAAAGCGATCGTTGGTTGGTGCGCTTTGGCGGCGTGGCTGGCAAGGGTTGCTTCGGTACCCGACCGTTCGCATCGCTCGTATAGTACTGCTCGGCGCGATCGTCGGCGCGTGTATCGATGGAATCTGGCACGGTCTCACTGCGCTGCTGTTTGTCTTTGGTATGGCTCAGTTCCTGATCGGTCTTGAGCTCTCCGAGCCTCTTGCGCAGACGGTTGATCGTCAAGCCTTGCAAGATCTGATGCCGAGTCCCGCGGGTCGGATTCATCTTGGGGTTGTTTTGCCGTCGTTGTGTTTGATGGTGCTCATCGATCTCTTTGCGGTGGTGACGGGGTTTGCCGTTGGGGGCGCACAGAGTGTTCTACTCAGCGTAGGGGTCGTGATCCTCCTCCCGACTGCGCTCACCGGTTTGGGTGGCGCCGTCATGAGCACGATCAGTGGGGTACCTCCTGCGTTTCGCGAGAGTGACCTCTTCCTGCCTCCTGAGATCGCGAGCTTGAGATTATATCTTCGTACGCTCACCCCTCCTGCAATCTCGACCCTTGGTGCGATTCCAGTGCTCCTTGCCGCTCAGGTCGCGAACCACAGTGGTACCTCATTGGCGTCTGCGGTTGCGTTTACTGGCGGAGTTGGAACGGTCGTGATCGTGGTGGGCGTCGTGCTCTGGGTTCTTGTACGCGACTCGGTGCGGCGAGCGTACGCGGAAATGACCCAAAGGTCTCGGATGGGAGTCAGATCGTGAGTAGTAACAGTGAGCAGCCAGTGCTAGAGGCGGTTGGGCTTGAGAAGAGCTACGACGATCTGGTGGCGCTGGAGCCGTTGACGATCTCGATCCCACAAGGGCAGCGAGTTGCACTGGTAGGGAGGAACGGCTCTGGTAAGACGACTTTTATCAAACTCGTTGTTGGACTCTTAGATCCGACGAGTGGGAGTGTGAAGGTAGCGGGCGAGGCGGCAGGATCTCTGGCAGCCCGCTCTCTCGTCTCGTACATCTCAGACGAACCGGTTCTCTATGATGACCTCTCGTTGGCGGAACACATTGAGTTGATCTGTCGGCTTTACGGAGCGAAGGACTGGGAGGAGCGGGCGATCTAC
>JBMFXG010000208.1:0-3746 GCA_049964535.1 Acidimicrobiales bacterium
CACCCACAAAAGCCCATCTCCAGCCAACGGTAAGCGCAATCGCTGGAACGGCGACTCCGCCAAGAAGCGACGCAGTCGGAATGGCAGCTTGCTTGATGCCAAAGATAAAACCCTGGTGGGCCGGGTCTGTGCGCTTGGCTAGGAAGAGGTTCGATCCCGTTGCTATCGATGCAGAGACCATCCCCGAGAAGAAGAGCAGCACGCCGATCGTCACCCACGAGGTGGTAATCGTTGCAAGTCCAACCAAGAGGACCCCGCCGGTAAGTGGAGCAAATTTTAGGACACGAACCCCGCCAATTCGTTCGGCCAGTAGACCGGACGGTACCGACCACATCGCCGCTCCAAGGTACGAGAATGTGACGATGAATCCAAGTTCAGATGTGGAGAAGTGCAGCGACGAGCGGATCTGAACGGCGAGCGCCCCGACAAGGAATACCGGAAGAGACGCAACGACCGATGCCATGAGCGCAACCAGGAGATCTCGCTGCGGTGATCCGTTGCGAATAGGCGGAGCACCTAATTGGTGATCGGAGGCGGTCTCAGAATTCGTCACACCACCTCCAAAGCTCTCTCTATCAACTCTACTTTAATTACGGTTGCGAACTGCAAGTATTGTGCACGGCGACGATCGAACGATAGTGCTCGACCGATCTCAAGTCGTCGTACTACATTGGATCGAGGAAGTAAAAATTCGAAGTGTACGCCTGCTCGCCCGTAGCAGTTATGAGATAGGCCTCGAGGTCTTCGAGAGCTTCCAAATGAGGGAGAAGATCGAGCCCGCCCACAGCGAGAGCGGTGGCGAGGGCATCGATAATGGCAAGACTGCGCTGATTACTTGAAACCGTAGCGGATACTGTCTGCAGTGGAAGGCCGAGAGGTGAGAAGAGATGGTTCTCTCGTTGATAGGTACCAGAGGTGGCGAGGGCAGCCGTTGCTTCGGTGACCCGAATAATGGAGTCAGCGATGAACGGGTGCTGAATCCCGACCCTCCAGCGACTTCCTTTTGTGACCGTGATATCCCCGCCCCCATTCACCAAGACTGGAATATCGCTATGGCACTCGAGCTGTGTGCGGGCCTCTTCGAGAGCCCAACCCTTGACCAGGCCGGTCGGGTCGAATCCTTCTGGAGCGTACCACGGATCGAAGTGACCGAGTGAGAGTTGCTGTGCCTGTGCGCAGAGTTCGATGACCTCGAGTAGGTCCTGTGGTGACTCAGCGAGATCCCCGACACGAAACCGGCTGATAATGCTGTCGTGGCGATAGGTACTAAAACGCTCGTCGATGCGCTGGAGATGTTGAGAGGCCGCAGCAAATGAGGCCGCTATCTCTGGTTCGGACTCATCCTCTTGCCCTTCTTCGACATCGTAGAGTATTGAGACAACGGTACCCATGACCGGTACCGTCTTGGTGATCACTTGATGCCGAGTTTGTCGAGGGCGCTCTGCAGTGAGTACGCGTATGCCTCGCTGGTGTACGTTGCTCCGGTCAGCGCAGCAATCCGGGCGCTCTGGGCCTTGATCGCCTCGCCTTTGAGGATTGGTGCGACCTGTTGTTCGAGCCCCTGTGAGTACTGATCGATAGTCTTAAAGGTGCTCACCGCTATGTTCGTGATCTTCGATCCATTCGTGGTGACGGTCACTCCAAGCTCGCCATAGCCATAGTTCTCGAGCACTCCCGTGGCACTGTGAACGCCGGTCAACACCACCGTTGTGGGAGTCGGAGCTGCGGAGTTACCTTTCTTCGTTGACGTCGGTGCGGTGGAATGAGTGGTCGAGGTCTGCGTCGCGGCAACGGTCGTGGACGATGGCGATGAGTGGAGCGTAATGATGCCGACAAATCCAAGAATTGATGCTCCAGCGACGGTGGCTGTGTACTTCATTGATGAGCTCTCACTTTTCCCTTAGAGTTCTGATGATCATAAACTGTAAGCCTCATGGTGGATCGACCCCGGCTCGACCCTAAGAGCGTGGAGTACGGAGGTCACCGCTCCGACGAACTCCTCTGATCCACAGAGAAAGATGTCTCGCTTTTTAATATCGGGAACCAGTTTACCGATGGCGTCGAGCGAGACCTTGGAGCGGGGTCCGACTAAGTAGTGAACGGAGCCCCCTTTCTCGAGCGCGAGTCGTTCGATCTCCTCCCGCAGTGTTAGTTCTGTAGCGGAAGATGCTCGCACGATGACCACCGGCTTAGCCTTTTTGGGAAGATCTTCGAGCAGTGGACGCACTGCGGTTACTCCGATTCCGCCGGCGATCAGGAGTGAACGGTCTCGGAGTCGATGGTGAGTCGTGAAAGAGCCGTACGGTCCTTCGATTGCAATCTTTGTCCCAATCGGAATGGAGGCTAAGGCGCGTGAGAAGTCACCGACCTCTTTCACGGTGAGACGCAACGTTGGAGGTGTTGGCTTTGAGGATACGGTGAATGGATGCGCCTGCCACCAGAGGCCGGGCGCAAGAAACCTCCACTCGAAGAACTGTCCGCCTGCGACTCGAAGCTGCTCTAGGTGTTTACCTCTGCAGATTATGGAGATCACGCCGGGTCCCTCCGGTCGGATCTCCTCGACCTCGAGCTGGTAAAGAAGCGTTCGGTAGAGTGGGACGAGCACTCGGTAGGTGAGAATGAGCACCGCTGCCAAGATCCAAGCTGCGCTCCACAGCAGCTGAGTTAGTGGATGCTTCACAAAACTCGGCCCTAAGACGATCTCGTGTGCAAAAGAGATTATCAGCGCTACGTACAGGGTCAGATGCAGGAGCCACCAACTCTCCCGCTTGATATATTGACGTATCTGTCGAATCGACACGATTCCAACGAGCATCATGAGCCCAAAGGCGATGGTGGCGGTGATCATCTGAGGAAAGGTCGCAACGATGGTGCTGAACTCATGCAGAACCCCTGTCTTCGCAGCAGCCGCATAGGCGAAGCTCAGTAAGACGGTGTGGATGAGGATGAGGGCGATTGGATAGGGAGCAAGGCGCCGATGCCAGTGCATCACCCACCCTTGGCCAACCATTCGTTCGAGCGCCGGCAGTCGAGCGGCCAGGACCACCATGACGAGGGCGAGGTAGGTTCCTGCGAGTCCGGTTAGGCTGCCGAAGAACATCGCTGGTCCTCCGGGGCCGTGGAACTCCGTTGAGGTTCCGTCCACGAGAGGGAGCCCTACCGAGATCCCGAAACCAAGACCGAGCAGTGCGAGAACGGTCGCATACGCAAGCGAACTCGGTCTACCGAGTGAAGGCTGGCCGTTCTTCTTGGAATCTGCTGATCTGGAGTAGACGACTGCGTTTGCTACGGCGCGATGCTTGGCAGCTGGGTTTACGAATGATTCAGGCATAAGTCACTCTGCACTCTATTGACCGGGGGATGAAGTAGGTGTGAGCAAGGCTAAGAGAAGTTTCATGCTGGCGTTATGATTCTCCCATCTTTCCGTAGGGCCTCTCGAATGAGTTTGGGACTTGCTTGGATCACCGTGGTAGGACTCCTTCGAGCTGGCTCGAGGTTGTTTCGGCCTGGAGTTGGCCGAAGGGGTTCCACGTCGATTGAGAGCTGGAGAAGGGTGAGGGGTTTGTGTCATCCGGTGCGATCTCGCCCCTGAACACTCTCTCGTGCCTGCTGGCCCTCTCGTGCCTGGAGCTCGTCTCGGCGCGCAACGATATGAACATCGATCCCGTTGTCACGCGCAAATCGAATGACGCGTTGGAGGAGTGAGCCTTTCCACAGGCCACGCCACTTTGGCTCACCTGACGACC
>JBMFXG010000209.1:0-3658 GCA_049964535.1 Acidimicrobiales bacterium
CTACTCAACTTCGGCTTTTGGGCAATTTCGGGCAACCCTCGATCGACTTTACGTACTTACGGTGGATCGAAGCTAAGCAGCGGGTACGTCAACAATGGGCAACTAGGCGGAACTGCAGTCCTCAATGAGAGATGGCGGTGAGTCTCCATCTCCGGATCCATGTTCAGGTCTTTGACGTGTCACACCTGTAGGTGACACTAATGTCGATGGCGGTCAAGAGTAATTCCTCAGGTGTGATGCTGCTAGCAGCGTGTGTAGTCGTGTTTGTGTTACTGCTATCTTTTGGTGGCATAGCGGTGGCAGTAGGTGTGTTCTTCATGTTGCTGCTGGTCTGGTTGGTAATTGAAGTGGTCAACCTTGATAATCACTAAGCACCATTCGTTGCGGCGCACTTCTCGATAACTGTTCTCTTCCAATCATTCGATGGGATCGAGGTCATATCTCCAAGGTAGGGTGAGGTCGTGGAGACCTGCCTGTTGATCGATGCGTACTCGTTAGCCTTCCGTGCCTTTTTTGCGCTACCTGAGTCGATGGCGAGCTCTTCGGGCCAGGTAACGAATGCGTTGTACGGCTTTTCAAAGATGATGGCGACGCTGCTCAAGACCTACGAACCAAGCCATATGGCGGTTGCATTCGACTACCCTGCTCCAACGTTCCGTGATGAGATCTTCGCGGCGTACAAAGGTCAGCGTCCTCCGACACCGTCGTCGCTCAAGACTCAGCTGCAGCTCTTGCGACCCTTAGTTGAGTCGTTGGAGATTCCCTGTGTCGAGCTCGAAGGTTACGAGGCCGACGACGTGATCGGTACTCTGGCATGTCTTGCGCAAGACCATAAGGTCCGAGCACTCATCGTAACGGGTGACCGTGATTCTTTTCAACTGGTTCGAGATCCCTATATCACGGTTCTCTACAACCGGCGAGGGGTAAGCGAGATCGACGTGATGGATGCGGCTGCAGTGCGAGCGAAGGCCGGGGTAACCCCAGAGCTCTACAGTGAGTACGCCGCCTTACGGGGAGATCCGTCCGACAATCTTCCCGGCGTTCGCGGCATCGGCGAGAAGACTGCGGCCAAACTGATCAACGAGTATGGCTCGATTGGAGCACTCCTCGAACACCTTGATTCCTTACCCGAGAAGCAGCGTCAAGCAATATCCGAGGCCTCTGAACAGCTTCAGCGAAACTCTATTCTCTCTCGGATTGTGACCAATGCTCCTCTCGGCGTCTCCTTCGATGAACTCTCGATGAAGGAGTGGAACTCGTCGTCCGCAAAAGAGATCTTCATAACGCTTGAACTTCGAAGTTCGCTCTCCGCTCTGACCGCTGCCTCGGCTTACCGGCGTGATCTGAGCACCCAGGAAGGTGTAGAGACTCAGAGCTCGAATCAAACTCTCGATCTCGTTGATCTCGAGATTGTAGCGCCGAGAGATCTAGAGTTTTCAAGAGAAGCTCCCTTGTCGACGATTGCGCTCTACGACGGTAGCCCTGGGCGTAGTCCGCTGAGCGCTGTCGCAGGCTGGGATGGTCGTAGAGGCAAAGCTCTGGTTCGCGGGGAGTCTGTTCGGTCGGAGGATCTGAGGACCGCCATGGCTGCTGCGGTAGACGATATAGCGATCCAGGGTATCGAAACGAAAGAGCTGCTGCGTTCCTTGCTGAGCGTGGGTGACGTTGTACCCAATGTTGCAATGGACCTAGGATTAGCGGAATATTTAATCGATCCTGGCTCTCGAGATTTGAGCCTTAGCTCACTGGCGGAGCGGTATCTCGGAGTCGATCTCGACTTGCCCGGCGAAGGTCAGCGTTCTCTCTTCGAGAAGTCCGAGAGCGTGACCGTGGACGATCTTCGTATGCGTCTCTCTGCAGTTCGAGCCCTTGTGCCGAGGTTGCGAACTCAGCTGAGCGAACGGGGATTAACCGAGCTCTTCGAGACTATTGAACTTCCTTTGATAAGGGTTTTGGCAAAAATGGAGATTGCGGGTATCGCAGTCGATCGCAGCGCTCTCGAGATTATTAATATTGATCTGCGTACGGAAGTTGGATCGCTCCTCGGAGAAATCTGGAGCGAGGTCGGGAGTGAGATCAATCCGAACTCGACTCAGCAGTTGGCCCACGTTTTATTTGAACAGCTAGGTCTGACGCCCTCGAAGCGTACCAAGACTGGATTCTCTACAGACGCTCAGACACTCGAGCGTCTTCGCGGTGAGCATCGTGTGGTTGAGTTGGTTCTGCGCTATCGTGAGCTTGAGAAACTACGGTCCACGTTTGCCGAAGGACTTCTCTCTGAGATTGGTACTGATGGACGTATCCATGCAACTTTTCATCAAACCGTAGCTCGTACGGGACGGATATCCTCGGATCGTCCAAATCTTCACAACATTCCGATTCGATCCGAGTCTGGTCGGCGCTTTCGTGAGGTCTTTGTTGCCCCTGGGGGCCGAAGTCTTGTGGTAGCGGACTACTCACAGATCGAGCTTCGTGTCATCGCTCATCTTTCCCAAGACGAAAATCTGCTCTCAGCGCTCACGAGTGGTCGGGACCTTCACGTTCAAACGGCAGCGAAGGTCTTTGGAGTGCCGGAGGGCGCGGTCACGCCGACACAACGGTCGAGGGCGAAGATGGTCGCTTACGGTCTCGCCTACGGGATGGAGTCGTATGGACTCGCACAGCGCCTGGGAATCTCCAATGCCGAGGCTGATGAGATCTTGAAGTCGTTCTTTCAAGCTTTTCCGAGTGTGCGCCGGTATATGGAAACCGCTATTGAAGATGCGCGAAAGGTTGGGTATACCCGTACGTCCTTTGGCAGACGACGATACTTTACTGATCTCAACTCTTCGAATCGGACTCTGCGGCAAGCTGCAGAGCGGCAGGCTATGAATGCTGGCATTCAAGGGCTGGCAGCAGATATCTTTAAAATTGCGCTGGTGGAACTGGATCGTCGACTTGAAGGTCTCGATGCCTTCATTGTCCTTCAGGTACACGACGAAGTGGTCGTCGAGTGTGCTTCTAGCGATGTCAGTGCGGTCGTCACGGTCGTTGAGGAGGCGCTCTCTAGCGCAGCTCAACTCTCGGTGCCGCTCGAAGTAGAGGCCCATTACGGACAGAGTTGGGCGTCGGCAAAAGGGCAGTGATCACAGGCCAAAAGTAAACCCCCCAATGTCTCTACATCGATAATCACACGATCAGGTTCCATTTAGGTGTGGAGTCATGCGTATGGATTCGAGCCTGTGGGGAAAGAAAGCTTCGATAGCGGTCTTCGGGCCCTGACTGAATGGTAAGCACTCCATCTCGGGCGCGCTGGTTCTCAGAACTGTATCCTCAGCTTCTCATCGCTTTGAGGGCTCGACCTACCTCGGGAGAGCTGGCTAACCTCTCTCAGTACCCCAAGGTGATCCGAAGTGGGACCGCATTGGAGCTCTCGGCACCAACGTGGACCATGACTAAGCGGGTACTCACTCCTACCTTGGGAGTGATGACATCTACGGTCGTGGGAGATGCGTATGCAACGGTTGCTGGGGGTCCTCCAATGGTCAATCGGCCTGGGCCTGCCGGAGGCTTTGTTCCTTGGAGGTAAGGATGGAACATGACAAAAGAGAGACCCGGACAGATGAGGTATCTCCCTCAGCTCAAGGAACGAGCGACCAAGATGGTGCTCGATCTACGT
>JBMFXG010000210.1:0-3622 GCA_049964535.1 Acidimicrobiales bacterium
CTGGTAGTCGTCCTAAGACTATCGATAGGGTGTCGTCTATCAGGGTGGAGGAGGAGTGCGCACCTTGGAGATTGGAGCGTGTGGGACCCTACTCTCGTACCTTACTGGTTCTTTGACGATCCACCTCCGCTCACTGCCTTCATGGGTCTTCTCTTTCGTCAAATGACGCTGGAGGCGCCTCAGTGTTCTCGAAATATCCACTCTAACTACCTGGGAGAGCGATGAGTTGAGCAGTGTGTCCTCGGCATTTTCCGCTGTCGTTGACGGCTGGAAAGATCTTCTGACACTGTAGGAGTGGAGTGTGGGACTGAGAGAATGGTGAAGAAAACGGAGCGGTCTGAGTGAAGCAGGGTCTGGCAGGGTATCGCAGGTAGCGGGGTAGGTTCGGGTAGGGACATCAGTGAAGGAGTGAACGAGCAATGTTGACGTCGAAAGTGAAGGCTACGAATGCGGATCTTAAAGGAGATGCGGGGGAGCGCAACGAGTTCCTTTCACCGATCTACGGCTCCCGTGAATTAACCGAGGCGATTCCCAGATACGAATTTCCCGATCACGAGGTTCAGCCTCGTGTCGTCGCTCGACTGATCGAGGACGAGCTGAATCTCGACGGTAATCAAGCGCTTAACCTAGCAACCTTCGTCACTACCTGGATGGAGCCGGAAGCAGATGCTCTCATGATCAAGACCTTCGGGAAGAACTTCGTTGACGCCGATGAATATCCCCAGACTGCGGAGATAGCGGATCGCTGCGTCAACATGTTGGCAGATCTTTTCCATGCTCCCGACGCATCGACGGCCGTCGGGACGGCAACGGTTGGATCGTCAGAGGCCATTCATCTCGCAGGTCTCGCGCTCAAGTGGCAGTGGAGAAAGAAGAACCCTGACTACAGAGGGCGTACACCAAATATCGTGATGGGGGCGAACGTGCAGGTGTGTTGGGAGAAGTTCGCTCGCTACTTCGACGTTGAACCCAGGTACGTACCGATGACCAAGGACCGATTCATCCTCGGTGTCGATGAGGCAATCGATCTGGTAGATCAAGATACCATAGCGGTCGTTGGTATCTTGGGTTCAACCTATACCGGTGAGTATGAGCCGATTGCGGAGCTCAGTTCGGCGCTCGACGAACTTGAGCGACGAACCGGTCTTGACGTTCCCATTCATGTTGACGCTGCGTCGGGGGGCTTCGTAGCGCCGTTCGTGCAACCTGATCTTCGGTGGGACTTCTTGTTGGAGCGAGTTCACTCCATCAATACCTCGGGCCATAAATACGGCTTGGTCTATCCGGGTGTCGGTTGGGTGCTCTGGAGAGACCAAAATCTCTTACCTGAAGAGCTCATCTTTCACGTGAACTACCTCGGTGGAGATCATCCGACGTTTAACTTGAACTTCTCTCGAGGATCATCTCAGATTGTGGCCCAGTACTACAACTTTCTGCGGCTTGGTCGAGATGGCTACACGAAAATTCTGACTTCTCTGCACGCAACGGCGAGATGGATTAGCCAAGAGTTGGAGGTTCTGGGCCGCTTCGAGTTGCTCTCTACAGCGGACTCTCTCCCAGTTGTCTGTCTCCGACTCGTTGGAGAACCTAGTTTCGATGTCTTCGATCTCTCGGCGGCCTTACGCGAGCGAGGGTGGATAGTGCCGGCCTACACACTGGCGCCGAACGCTTCTGACCTTAGTGTCTTACGGATCGTCGTGCGGGAGGGTCTAGGCGCCGATCTTGCCGCTTCGCTGGTCGGTGATATCAGGATCGCAATGGAGAACTTAGACCAGGGCCACCGCCCGCTAGGGCCGGCGCCGGCGAGATCTGAGGCGGTGATCCCAAAAGTCGCAAAGGAGCGCACACCGACCGCTTCGACTAAGTCTCGGAACGTGTGCTAAGCGTTCCGAGATCGACACTACCTAACTAAGTCGTGATTGGTTCGCGGTCGTAGCGTTGGTTACATTTCGGAGAGTCGATCGAACGCTTTGTCATCGAGCTTGAGGTCCCCAGCGAGTGCGTTCTCACGAGCGTGCTCGGGTGACGACGTCCCTGGAATAGGCAGCATGACCGGTGATCGCTGGAGGAGCCATGCCAGGGCGACTTGCGATGGCGTTGCTTGCAATCGTTCTGCGATCTCGCCGACAACGCCGGTGCTTTGTGACAGAGCACCGGTCTGAATTGGGAACCACGGAATGAAAGCGATGGAGTGCTCTTCGCAGTAGGTGAGTACCCGTTCGGCTGACCTGTTTGCGAGGTTGTAGAGGTTCTGTACGGAGTCAATCGTGGCGTACTTTGACGCTTCTTCGATCTCTTCTACCGTTACTTCAGAGAGGCCAATCTTGTCGATTTTGCCTTCCTTTTGGAGGTCTGCGAAGACACCGATCTGATCGGCTAGGTCGACCTTTGGATCGATTCGGTGGAGCTGGTAGAGGTCGATTCGCTCACGCTTCAGTCGCCTGAGGCTCATTTCGGCTTCTTGTCGTAGGTACTCAGGTCGTCCAACTGGCAGCCACTGATTGGGGCCCGTCCGTACCAGGCCTGCCTTCGTGGCTATCTTCACGTGGTGATCTGAGGAGGTGAGCACTTCGCCGATGATCTCTTCGGAAACGTACGGTCCGTAGGAGTCGGCAGTATCGATGAAGTCGACGCCGAGTTCGATGACCTCTCGAATGACTTGACGCGAAACGTTGCGATCTTTTGGTTCACCCCAGATTCCGTCGCCGGTAATTCGCATTGCGCCAAAGCCGAGTCGGTGAACCGAGAGGTCTGATCCGATCGTGAAGGTGCCGCCGAGTGAGTGTGATGATTGCTGTGTCATAGTGCTCTTCTCTCTTAAAGTGGTAGCGGATCAACTCCGCTGTCGTATGGTCGCTTTGTCAACCTCTGGATCAAGGGTACTTGACGCCACATCGGCCGTAACGGTTTCATAGTGGTTGACGACCCTCAGACCCAGCGTCTCGAGGAAGACGTTAGTCGCCAGGACTAAGCGAGACGCTTTCGTGTGGTACTGTCACTGCGAGGACCCTTAAGTGAGAGCGTTGATCTGCTTTGTCGGCTGGACGAGATCGCTGGTGAACGGCCTTGCATAAACGCTCGCAAGGAGGCTGTCGGTCGACCTCTGATGGACCTATCTCCGTTCTACTCCCTTGTACTGGGTCTTCCGATGTGCAAGGGGACATTTGGGGGATCGCGAGGCTGGGTTCCTGAACGCGACGCTACGGTCGTCACATGGCTTTGAGAATCATCGGCTATCAGAGCGGTGAATGGGGATTCATCGTTACTGTGTTGAAGCGTATCGGCAGATCCTCTCGATGCCTCGCTCAGTTCGCTGGTGGGAACTATGGTTGAGTTGGCTGGCTCGTGAGTGTTGCTATCAGTAGGCAGACGACTGAAAGGTATTGCCGAAATTCAGGCAAGGCTGGCGTGAGTTTGAGCGCATTTGATGGTAGGCGTCCAAAGGTTTGTAACCTGGCACGGCCGTGAGTTCTCCAGCTAAATGTGTTTCTGAGGTATCGAAAAGACACCAGTAGTGTTTGCTTTGAGGACGGTTGTAAGTGGGGATGAAAGCGTGGTTCTTGTGGTGATGGAAGGTCGCTTGCGTCGTAGAGGGTTGAGGGCTCTTGGTTCAAAGGGAGCG
>JBMFXG010000211.1:0-3587 GCA_049964535.1 Acidimicrobiales bacterium
CTGTGGATTCGTACGATCCCACTCCACATAAGGTACCGAGGTCTCACCGTCGAAGACATAGTCGGTTGAGATCTGCACGAGTTGACTACCGTATCGATCGCAGGCCTCCACGAGGTTTCGAACCGCAAGAGCGTTGATACGAAAGGCTCGATCTGGTTCGAGCTCACACTGATCTACCGCTGTCATCGCAGCAGAGTTAACGACCACATCTGGCCTCAGCCCTTCTATGGCGCTTTGGACGAGTGTGCGGTCGCCAACGTCTAGGTCGGATGAGCTCAGACCTACAACGTCAAAGAGCTCACTCGTACTGTTGAAGGCAAGTAGAAGTTCGCGCCCAACTTGACCGCCAGCTCCGGTGACGAGAACTCGAATCATCTTTCGTCCCTCTCCCAGCTACCTCCTTCGACAATAGGAGCACGGCCCTTCAAGGGCTCCCACCACCACCGATTATCGCGATACCAGCGTACCGTTTCGACGATCCCGGCTTCGAAACCCATCGCCGGCTCCCAACCAAGCTCCCTTCGAATCTTTGAGGAATCGAGCAGATATCTGCGATCGTGAGACGGCCGATCTGGAACAATCGTCTTGAGCGATGCCGGCTTGTCCAACACGGTCAAGACGATGTCGGCAATCTCGCCGATCGACTTCTCAACGCCCGTACCGACATGGTACGTCTCACCGTTGATACCACGACGGATGACGAGCTCAATAGCACCACAGTGATCGAGTGCATGGATCCACTCTCGCCGATTCTCAGTCGACGCGTACAAGGGAAGCGGTAGATCATCGATGGCGTTCGTCGTAAAGAGTGGAACGACCTTCTCTGGGAACTGATACCACCCATAGTTATTCGCACAGTTCGTAATCGAGATCGGCACACCGTAGGTGTAGTGATAGGAGCGAATGACGTGATCGCTTCCCGCTTTCGAAGCGTTGTAGGGAGTTCGAGGCAGATACGGAGAGTCCTCGGTAAACGCTTCAGAACTATCCAACGCAAGGTCTCCATAGACCTCGCAGGTGGACACGTGATGAAACCGATCGACACCCACTCTTCGAACGGCCTCCATGAGGCCCTGCGTCCCCATGACATTGGTACGAAAGAATCGACCAGGATCAACGATTGCCAAAGAGTTGTGCGACTCGGCTGCAAAATTGACGACGACCTCGATCGAGTGCTCGTGCATCGTTCGTGCAACGAGCTCGGTATCGCCGATGTCCCCATGGACGAAGGTGAAACTACCCTCTAAGTCCTGAAGGGATGCACGGCAACCGGCATAGGTCAACGCGTCCAAAACGACGAGATCGTCACCTTGGTATCGGTCGAGCCAGTACCGAACGAAGTTAGAACCAATGAAGCCGGCACCGCCAGTTACAAGCACTTTCATGACAACCCCTGTCCTCGATGAAGCGACCTTTTCACCGTGGGAGCATAGGAGCTACGGCTCGGCTCCAAACCTTCGATACTCCAACGTCGTAGTCAGCTGCGATGAATCTCTACGACCGAATTGTCGCCAATCACCAGACGGGAGGCCGATGGGCGCACCTTCCGCCGTGTCACACGCACGCCCTTCCCAAGTATCGAGCCTTCAAGACGTACGATGTCATGGACGTGAGAGTCGGCGAGGACGATCGAGTACTCGATCTCGCTTTGAAGAATCTCACAGCCTGGTCCTACCGAGGTATAGGGCCCAATAAAACTATCGACAACTCTCGTACCAGCACCGATGATTGCAGGTCCCCGGACGAGCGAATTGACGATCGCCGCCCCCTCGTCGATGGAGACTCGACCTTCGACCCTCGAAGCGCTATCAACGGTTCCTTTCAAGCTCGGTTCCACACCATCGAGCGCAAGTCGATTGCCATCGAGGAGTGCCTCGGGCTCCCCGAGATCCTTCCAGTAGCCCTCGACGATCGCCGACCGAACGTTGGCCCCTCGATCTAGTAGCCAATCGAGAGCATCGGTGATCTCTAGCTCACCCCTCGGTGAAGGGTCTATGGCATTAACCGCTGCGTGGATCGACTTGTCGAAGAGATATACTCCGACGAGAGCGAGGTCGGATGGGGGACTTTTGGGCTTTTCAATGAGCTTGGTCACCCGACCACTCCCGTCCAACACCGCCACGCCAAATCGCTGTGGATCGGAGACTTTGGCGAGGAGGATCTGCGCAGCTACCGACGCATCTCTCTCGCGAAAGCTCTGAATAAACTGCTCAACACCGTTGAGAATGAAATTGTCTCCGAGGTACATGACAAAATCATCATCGCCCAAGTACTCCGCAGCTATTCTGACACAGTGTGCAAGACCTAGCGGAGCACTCTGATGGAGGTAGGTCAGCTTTAGTCCAAAAGCACTTCCATCTCCGAGTGCAGCGATCACTTCTGAAGCTGTATCTCCAACGACGACCGCAACCTCCACGACACCTGCACGAGCAAGCGATTCGAGACCATAGAACAGGATCGGTTTGTTAGCAATGGGTACCAGCTGCTTCGCCGAAGTATAAGTTATCGGACGGAGCCGACTCCCGGTTCCACCAGAGAGGACTAGACCTTTCACTACTTCCTTCTTTCCTCGATTCCATCATGCTAACAAGTTCTCCGCCCACTGGACTTGTCGACATCCCTCCCAGTTCATCACCGCCCTCTTCCTCGTCGTCCACCGCTCTCGGTGACCCATGGAAGGTGGTGCACGTCTCCTAATTCTCCAGATCGACCGAGAATCAGCGTCGACAACCTCCAACGCCCACGGCGACGTACCATAGCGAGTATCTCTTCGTCCATACCGATCCGCAACCGATCGAGTAGCTCTTACCGGTAGCCCTTTCACAGGCTCCGCCTTGCTTCAAGGGAGATAGAGTGCATCACACTGGGTCGCAGCGAACCTCCCCGCACCCGCCACCAACACGAAGAACCAGTGAGTCGCGATAGCCCTCAGTCGCTCGTCTCGGGACGGAGATGAACGATATCAGCAGCATTCACCGGTACCGCCTCTCCATCAATATTGACGATGAGCTCTCCACGTTCGTTGACGTCTTGTGCAAGACCGCGTCGAAGCTCGCTCAGGTAGTGAACCTCGACCCGACGGCCGAGCGTTGAGCACGACTCACGGTACTCTTGCAGCGCTGACCTACGTCCTTCCTCTGTGGCACAGCAGCAATACCAGGCCCAGAGATCTCCTAGGTAGTTCCTGATCAATGGATCAATATCTCCAACCGACCTTCCCAAACACGTCGCAATCGAGGTAGCAGGACGACCGAGTTGCTCGAGATCGTCAGCACTCCACTGAACGTTGAGACCCGCGCCAACAATAACGACCCGACGTCCATACGGATCCAGTTGGGTCTGAGCGAGGACGCCACTCAACTTCTTACCGTCCAATTCAAGGTCGTTGGGCCACTTGATATCGACCCCTAGTTCGTAGGTCTGCCTAACTGCGGAGCGCAGGGATAGTCCGGCGATCATGGTGATTAGGAAAAGATCGGCCGGTTCGAGCTCGGGTCGCAGGAGCACCGAGATCAGCATCGAGGAGCCCGATGGCGCGCTCCACACACGATCTCGACGACCCCGGCCATCGGTCTGAAGGTCGGCTG
>JBMFXG010000212.1:0-3519 GCA_049964535.1 Acidimicrobiales bacterium
CTTTGCGTCGACCCAGCTCATGGGCCATATCGGGCTGCAAGATATTATAGGTTCCCGCAGAGCCGCAGCAGAGGTCGTTGGGTGGGAGTTCGACGAGCTCGAGTTCGGGTATCGATCGCAGACGCTCCACGGCCTCAGGGCCCGCCTTCTGACCATGAACCAGATGACACGCATAGTGGTAGACCGCTCGACGAGGAATCGGACCGAGCTTCACTCTTGACGGTCTCTGTGCGAGAAAGACCATAGCATCCACCGCAGACTCGGCTACCCGCTGCGCCCGATGACGATAGTGAGGGTCATCACGCAGCACAAAGCCGTACTCAGCTATAGCGGAACCACAGCCAGCGGCCGTGGTCAGCAACGCGTCATACTCAACCATTTCCAATCGGTCAATCATCGCACGGGCCGCAGTTCTAGCCTCGCCTAGTCGACCTGCGTGCGCAGAGAGAGCACCACAGCAGCGTTCATCGAAGAGAGTGATGACCCGATACCCCTCCGCCTCCAACAGTGCCTCCGCCGCTCGATTTACCGAAGAGAAAATGACGCTCGCTACGCAGCCTTGATGTAGGACCACGGTCCGACGCTCTCCACTGGATTCCGATGCGAGAGGGTTAGAACGGTGCTGAGACGACGCCGGAGGAGGTGAGGTCATAGTGCGAGGCAAGAGCGCCAGACTCGCCCGAGCAATCTTCATCGGAACGGTCGACTCCAAGGGACCAAGAGAGATCGCATCGATCTTCCACTTCTTCAAACGGGTGCCAATCTCAAGCAGCACACGAAGGCGGCGAGGAAAAGGAAAGCTTTGGAAAACGGTCCACCGGACCAGCCGCTCGGTTCGGCCGAGAGGAGCCCGCTCAGCGAGCATCGCCCGACCGAGCGGGAGGATCTCGCCATAGCGCACTCCAGAGGGACACGCAGTCTCACACGCAAGGCAGCCAAGGCACCGTTCGAGATGAGTCCTAGCAACCGGAAGCGCTTCGGGTTCGCCTCTCAGTGCCGCTCCCAATAAGTCGATTCTCCCTCTCGGCGAGTCCGCCTCGAGTGCATCAACTACATAGGTCGGGCAGGCCTCTAGGCAAAACCCACAGTGTACGCACTGTTGCAAAAGCTTGGAGAGCATCTCCGTGGAGTGCAAGGCCCCACTCTCTCGATCAGGACTTGAGCTCATACCACGCCCCCATTCGTCCTCGCTCGAAAATAGACTCCGGGTCTAACGCTGCTTTGAAGCTTCGCATCAAGGCAACCGCATTCGGATCGAGCGACACGATTTCATCTCCTACCACGACATCTCGCGCCCAAGTCGGTACTTGACGCCACCATTGAGAAGGGAAAGCCGAGCGAAGGTGCCGCACGCTCTCCCCAATTGACGTGCGCTCCCCGCCGTCGGCCAATGAGCGTTTATCCCAGCGCAGATCAACGATACCGCTCCCAAGAAAGGACACCAAAGAAGGACGAGGTTCACACCAGGCCTCGACCAACTTCTCAACCTGGTGGGCCTCAAAACTCCTACAAGCAACACGGAGCACAAGGTCATCTCCTCCACATACCAGGGCAAATCTCTGGGATAGCTCATCCCCGGACCGTATTGCAACTCGCACACTGCCGTCGCCATCTGGGAGATCGTTCAGATCCATCTCAAGAGAGCGTGCCACTCGTTCAGCAAGCTTCCGCGTCGCCAGGCCTTCACCTTCTACTCTTCCAACCATCGAGGCGTCCCAATGGTACAGCGCACTCAAGCTCACGCTCTGGCGTGCAAGTCGCGAGCCGAGGTGACACGCAGCCGTCAAGCTGAGATCATCGACAACGATCTCAAAAGTCTCCGAAGGAAGCGGATGCAGCCGAAACGCCACATCGGTCAGGATTGCGAGGGTGCCAAGCGACCCAACGAGGACCTTGGCGATCTCGTACCCGGCAACGTTCTTGATCACCTGACTGCCGCTGCGAGCAACGACCCCGTCACCCGTTACATAACGAGCGCCAATGACCAGCTCCCGAACTCCTCCATATCGATATCGCAAGCTACCTTGATCGGCAGTCGCTACCAGGCCCCCAACCGTACCGAGGTCGGGTCTTCCGGACACGGTCCTTAGCGGAGGATCAACGCTGAGACGCTGCCGATGAAGGAGAAGACGCTCCTGTACTGAGGAGATGGATTCGCCTGCGCCAACGATTAAGGTCATGTCTTCAGGGGCATGAGACCACCCAAGTAGTCCAGCCGTTGAGATCGTTGAGCCCGCCTCAACCGCCCTCCCGCAAGATCGACGCGAACCGTGACCAACGATCGCTACGCCCATCGGCGCCGACGCCCGAGCGTCAAAGACCCTATCCTTGAGTTCTTCGATCGCTTGGCTATCCACAACTTCGATCACAGATGCTCCAAAGTACTCTGCTCTACCATCGCTCAATCACACCCTTGCGTTCGAGCTCTGTTGGACGGTACACGCCTGGTCGCTCCCCACAGAGACGTGGCGTTGGATAGGCCTTTCCTGGGTTGCAGAGATCGTTCGGGTCAAAGACGCCTCGAAGTCGGTGCATGACGGCAAGATCGGACTCAGTGAACATCGATAGCATCACACATGCCTTCTCAACACCGACTCCATGCTCGCCGGTAATCGAGCCCCCATGCTCTACACAGAGCTCAAGAATCTCGGTAGCCAAGCGTTCAGCCCTTGCATGATCACCAGGCGTTGCGGGATCGAAGAGAACAAGGGGGTGAAGATTCCCGTCGCCAGCGTGAAAAACGTTCGCCACTCTCAGTCCGTGGCGACTCGCTAGCTCCGCAACTTCATCTAAGACCGTAGATAGCACACGACGTGGGACGACGCCGTCTTGGACGATATATCCATTAGCAAGTCGTCCTGCGGCGGCAAAAGCCGCCTTCCTGCCCCGCCACATGAGGCTCCGTTCATGCTCGTCATGGGCCTGACGAAGAGCCCGCGCACCACCGTCTCTGCAGAGCTCAACAACTATTGCATAGGACGCTTCCACTTCTTCGATTGCTCCATCGACCTCCACCAAGAGCGCCGCAGCAGCAGTTGGGTCATATCCAGCGTTCGTCGCCGCCTCGCACGCTACAAGAGCCAAGGTATCGAACATCTCGAGCGCCGCCGGCACAACGCCGGCCGCAATGATGGCAGAGACCGTGTCGCCGGCCGCCTTCACCGAGTCGAAGTCAGCAACAAGAGTTCGAACCGCTTCGGGCCGAACAGAGAGCCGGAGGATAATCTTTGAGACGACGCCGAGAGTTCCCTCAGACCCAACGAGAGCTGCACGGAGATCGAGACCTTCACTCTCCGTTGCATAGCCCCCAAGAAGTGTCACCTCACCATTGGGGAGGACGACCTCGACTCCGAGCACATGATTTGTGGTGAAGCCATACTTGAGACAGTGAGCCCCTCCGGAGTTCTCGGCCACATTGCCACCGAGCGAGCAGACGATCTGAGAAGAGGGGTCTGGTGCATAGTACAGTCCAAAGGGTTCAACGGCCCGAGAGAGATCGCTATTGATCACCCCAGGCTC
>JBMFXG010000213.1:0-3510 GCA_049964535.1 Acidimicrobiales bacterium
GATCCACTCTGGGAGGTTCCGCATCGCTATTGCTACTCGATCACCGTTGCCGATACGGAGATCTTCAACGAGGTGTCGACTCAGGGAGTCGATTGAAGAGGTGACCTTGGCGAAGCTCCACTCCTCCTCCTCGTAAACGAGAAAGGTCTCATCTGTCTTTGAGCGCAAGACGTCGAAGATAGCTCGGAGCGAAGGGGGAGTGTTGCGGAAGACCTTCATGGTCTTATCGTTGACGGTCCCTTCAATAATTTCATAAGGCTGGCCAGTTCCAGTGACTGCCGATACTGCCTCATCGAAGTTCACAGTGCCCCCCTTGAACTTGTGGTCTCACTTCTTAATCGGTGCTTGAGAACGCTAGATCTTTAGCGTATTACCCCGATCGTTCTCGGGGTGCTTTGGAAAGGGCTCACAGGCGTGGCAGAGTGGTGGGGGGCGGCCTTCCTTGCCGCTATTGGAGGGATACGATCGTGGATTTTGCACTCTCAGAACGGGCGGCTACGCTTCGATCTGAACTCAATCGATTCATGGATGAGAAGGTCCTTCCTGCAGAGGAGATCTATCGCCAGCAGATGGAGTCTGCTGGCTCGCCCCATGCGCACCCGCAGATCGTTGAAGATCTCAAAGCTGAGGCTCGAAAGCGAGGGCTATGGAACCTCTTTCTTCCGCATCGAACTGAGTGGACGGATGGACTCTCGAATATCGATTATGCACCACTTGCCGAGATCTCGGGGCGTAGCTTTCTAGGACCGGAGGCCATCAATTGTGCCGCTCCGGACACTGGTAACATGGAGCTCCTCACCCTATATGGGTCGCAGGATCAAAAGGAACGTTGGCTCGCTCCACTGCTCGATGGCGTCATTCGTTCCTGTTTTGCCATGACAGAGCCGGCGGTTGCGTCCTCAGACGCCCGCAATATAGAGTGTGCGATCGTGCGGGACGGCGACGACTACGTGATTACCGGTCGGAAGTGGTGGATTTCAGGTGCAGCGTCGCATCGATGCAAGGTGGCAATCGTCATGGGGAAGACGGATCCTGAGGCGAGCAGTTATCGTCAGCAGTCCATGATTCTTGTGCCGCTGGATTCGCCGGGAGTGAAGATCATTCGTGCTCTACCCGTCTTTGGCTATCAAGATCGGGAGGGCCACTGTGAGATCGAGTTCGATCACGTCCGGGTTCCCAAAGACAATCTCCTCGGCGAGGAAGGCGGAGGATTTGCAATGGCTCAGGCCCGTCTTGGACCGGGGCGTATCCATCATTGCATGCGCTCGATTGGGGTAGCGGAGCGCGCGTTGGACCTCATGTGTCGGAGGGTCTCGTCGCGAGTTGCGTTTGGTAAACCCCTAGCTGAACAAGGTGTCATTCAATCGTGGATAGCGGACTCGAGAATCGAGATCGATCAGGCCCGCCTTTTGACCCTCAATGCTGCATACCTCATGGACACAGTAGGAAACCAAGGAGCTCGAATCGAGATCGCTGCCATTAAGGTGGTCGCTCCGGCAATGGCGCTGCGTGTATTGGATCGAGCAATTCAGAGTTTTGGGGGGGCCGGCGTCTGCGACGATTATCCTCTTGCTCGGCTGTGGGCTGGACAGCGAACTCTTCGTTTGGCGGACGGTCCCGATGAGGTTCATCGAATGACGATCGCTCGACGTGAGCTGGCCCGACACCAAAGTGAGACAGCGTCATAGCTACATTCTTCGACGGATCGGACTCTGTGGGGGCATACCCTGGAGGCTCTAGGGCTTCACTCTACCTTGATGAGCTGCTAACCTGAGAGGTCTGTGAAGGTCGCCGAGATATCTCCCTATAGTTTGAGCGTTCCAGGTGGCGTTCAGGGGCAGGTAATTTCCTTGGCTCATGCCCTTCGTGACCTCGGCCACGAAGTAGAGATCCTTGCACCGTGTGACGAACCGACTATGGCGGAGGACCTTATCAACCTTGGATCCTCTCGTAAGTGGTACGCGAATGGATCGATAGCACCGGTTGCAATCGGAATGGGAATGCAATCTGCGGTTCGTTCGGCGCTTCGAGACGGGGGGTTCGACGTCATTCATCTGCATGAGCCGCTTACCCCTTTCGTGGGCGTGGCGTCGCTGAGGTATGCACATACCAGAGTGGTGGGTACCTTCCATCGCTCTGGAGCTTCCTTGGCGTATCGGGCGTACGGTCATCTTCTGTTGCCACTTCGTTCCAAGATCGATGTCGCTGTAGCGGTCTCTCCCGAGGCCGCTGACACCGCAAGAAGGGTGTGTGGAGTTCACTGCCAGGTGCTCGGCAACGGTGTAGAGACGAGCCGATTCTCAGGCGCTGAACCTTGGAGAAAAGACGGATCTGTCGTGATGTTCATAGGCCGACACGAACACCGCAAGGGTTTAGGGGTTCTACTCGAGGCGTTCGATGGCTCGTTCGACGACGTTGAACTTTGGGTCGCCGGTGATGGACCTGAAACGTTGGCGCTGCATCAGCGTTATCGAGGAAATTCTCGCATTAAGTGGTTGGGTCGAGTCTCAGACGCAGAGGCGGCGTCGCGTATGAAGGCGGCAGATATTGTGTGTGCTCCTTCGCTTTACGGCGAGTCCTTCGGGGTCGTACTCCTTGAAGCGATGGCAGCTGGAGCAGTGGTAGTAGCAAGCGATATCCCTGGGTATCGGGATCTTGTGCACGATGGTATCGATGGTGTGCTGGTGCCACCGGGCGAGTCAGCGGGTCTTCGGGTTGCGCTGCGAACCGCCTTGGACTCTCCCGAGAAAAGGGAATCGTTGAGGAGCGCAGGTCTAGAGAGCGCTGATCGATACTCGACGGTTCGTTTGGCAAAGTCGTACATCGATCTTTTTACTGGAGGAGCCGGCTAGGCCAACGCCTAATAGGCTGTACTCCCGTGATGGATATGAACGACCGCGCAGCTATCTGGGGAGGGCTGCGGATTTTTGAGCTATCCGATAAGCGGCTTCAGGTGACACGGACCTACGGTATTTTTGCCTTCCTCGTGGCGATCGTCGTTTGGATTCCAGTTGCACTTGTATATGACCTCCTTGGAGAGCGTAGTTACTTCGTCACATCGCTCCCTGTCGTACTTGGGCTTGCTGCCTTTGCGACACTCGTAGCGTTCGTACTTGCGATACCGATGTCCACCTGGGGCTTGGCCTCTTCTGAAGGGGTGGGTGCTGGTGTGGCCCGTGCGACGATCATCCTTCAGACTCTCTGCAGTCAAGGTGGAATCGATCTTCCTGACCTGTGGATCGATCCTGCGACGGGGATTAATGCAACCTCGGTTCTTCTGACGAAGAATCGAGCGGCAGTTATTGTGACGCACGACGTTCTCAACGAGTTGAGCGTGATCGAACTCGAGGCTGTGCTTGCTCGCGAGGTTTCTCGGTTACGATCTGGACTTGCATACTATGACGCGAAGCTCGTCTTCATGCGAAAGATCTTTGTCTTCTTGGGACTTGGATTCTTGCGGGTTGGACTTCGTCAAGATCTCGACGAAGATCCTAAGCGGATCGATCTTGG
>JBMFXG010000214.1:0-3505 GCA_049964535.1 Acidimicrobiales bacterium
ATCACCTACACTTCGGTGTGTCGCTTGGAGGTTGGTTGTTTTCCTCCATATCTATTCTGGAGGCAAAACTCACATATTGGGTGGGTTAGTTGTTGGGGAGCTCCTCACCTTGGTGACTTCGTTGGCGAGGTTGCGGGAGTAGAACTCAGCGATACTGCTCATGATGCCGTGCATAAGCATCCCCGACGGCGTTTCGTCGATGTTCTCGCTGGTGTTGACGAGCGTCACCCCCGCCTGTTTCAAAGCGAAGTGGATGGCGACGTCGTCTGCTCGGGAGCGTGCAAGGCGATCAAGCTTGTGGACGATGCAGTAGTCCACGTGATGTTCCCGAACATAGGACAGCATGCGCTGGAGTTCAGGTCGCTTGGTTGCCGACGTACCGGACTCACCCGCATCGACGAATTCCTCAACCACGAGCGAAACCAGCTCCCTGGCGCACCCTACCGTGCAAGACTTCTTTCCGCTACCGTGCAATGAACATGTCCGCCAGTGCGCAGGTTTTCATTTCCCTCGCCGCTTCTTTCCTGCTGTTAGTCTCAGTGCTCCTCCTTCGCCGGCACGCACGGCGAAGGACGGGTCTCTACAAAGTGACATCCCTAGTCCTAGGATTTCAGCGAACTGGTCCAAAGATTGCAGCGGTGACAGGAAGACCATCTACAGCGGCCTTAGTTCTCGAGGCGTTCTCTGGTGAAGATAGCGTGGATATCCCGCCGTAGCGAAGATAATGAACGACCTGCATGTGACATCGAGTTGACATCGAGCACACAAGCATCTCCTACCGAAGCGACTAGAGATCAACGAGATTGACTTTTAGGCACTCAATCTCCGTGGAACGTCAGATTTTCTTCGCATCATCTCCGTTCCGTAGGTACGTGCGAGCGCTATCTTGTCACCAATCAAGGGCTTCGGCGAGTCGAGGTGGCGCATGGGAGATAACGCCCTCGCCACCGCAATACTCAACTGCTCGCTCCATCACTGCGTCGTCAGAACTACGGAAGGGGAGCACGTAGATCAAGCCCATTAGCCGTGGTAGTGTCCGATAGTTCAGCTCTTACCGCTCACCTAGCTCACGCTACGTTTGCTTTCTACATCGAGCTGTCCGTTTCCCGCTAGGAATCTCTATCTCGATCCGTCACAATAGAAGTATGCTCGAAGACCCCGAACGCTGCTACCAAGCCATGCAGAGCAAAGACGACAGATTCGATGGCTGGTTCTACGTCGGCGTTCTGACCACCAGAATTTACTGCCGTCCAAGCTGTCCAGCCCGGACACCGAAGCGAGACAACGTACGCTTCTACCGCTCGCCGGCTTCGGCACAACAAGCGGGACTCCGAGCCTGTCGACGTTGTCGTCCAGACGCAACTCCTGGATCACCGGAGTGGAACCTCCGAGCCGACAACGTTGCCAGAGCAATGCGGTTGATCCGCGACGGATTCGTTGATCGAGAAGGGGTTACCGGCCTCGCACGACGGCTCAACTATAGCGAACGACAGCTCCATCGGCTCATGACGGCTGAACTCGGTGTCGGACCACTCGCACTAGCTCGTGCACAACGAAGCCGAACCGCACGAGTCTTGCTCGAGACGACGGAACTCTCCGTCACAGACGTTGCGTTCGCCGCTGGGTTCACAAGTGTGCGTCAATACAACGACACCATTCGTCAGGTCTTTGCCGATACGCCCACTGGACTCCGCAGACGATCGCGCACGGTAGCCACCTTGCGCTCCGCGACTTATCACGGTCAAGGCTTGCAATCTCTCCAACTTCGTCTTCCCGCCAGACGACCGCTGCAGTATGAATCGATACTGCACTATCTCTCCCGACGCACAATCGATGGCATCGAAGCCACCGTTGAAGGGCGTTATATCCGTAGCGTATGCTTGGCCCATGGATACGGCATTCTCACGTTCGAGCCGTGTGAGAAGGATGCCGTAGGACCTCCGTTCATCCATCTCCACCTTCAGCTCTCTGACCTACGGGACCTTACTATGGCGGTCGATCGATGTCGCCAACTCCTCGATCTCGACGCCGACCCAGTTGCCATCGACAACACTCTCCTCGACGATCCGGTTCTTGGTCCGCTAGTCTCCAAAAACCCGGGGTTACGAGTTCCAGGTACGGTCGATGGATTTGAGCTCGCCGTACGGGCGATCATCGGACAGCAGGTCTCCGTGCAGGGCGCTCGCACCGTAGCTAGTCGTCTCGTACGCGCAGCCGGAGAAGAGCTACCCACCACAGACGGCACTATTACTCACCTATTTCCCACACCCTCTGCTCTACTCGACCTCGCCGCTACCGCACCAGAGATCTTTTCTATGCCTAGCCGCCGTCGTCAGACGCTCGTCGCCCTTGCAGAAGCGGTCCTCGACGGTACGGTGCTACTCGATACCGGCGCTGACCGCATGGAGCTACGCCACAACCTCGAGGCCCTCCCTGGTATCGGTCCGTGGACCTCTGAGTATGTGGCCATGCGAGCACTTCGGGATCCAGACGCATTCATGCCATCCGACCTTGGAATCATCCGAGCGGTGGCACGTCTTGATCTCCCAACGAACACTAAAGAGCTCTCCACTGTCTCGGATCGATGGAGACCATGGAGGAGCTACGCAATGGCACACCTCTGGATGCTATCGAACGAGGGTACATCGAAGATGACCGCTACAGCGCTACAACGAAAGGACCTACAGTCATGACAGCCACTAACTCCTTGATGAGCATTGATTCCCCCATTGGCAGACTCACACTCGAAGCCAACGATCATGCCTTGGTGGCACTCTGGTTACCAGGTTCTCTTCTCCCATACTCCGAGGGCTCCTCGACAAGATCAGCGATCTTGAGATCTACCGCCACACAGCTAGAGGAGTACTTCGCCAGGGAGCGCAAGGAATTCACCCTAGCACTAGAGATGGTGGGCACACCATTCCAACGAGCGGTGTGGGATGGTCTCTTAGAGGTCCCTTATGGCATGACCGTCAGCTACGGAACACTTGCGCAGCGACTAGGCCGCCCAGGATCCTCTCGGGCGATAGGCCAGGCAAACGCAAGGAACCCAATCCCAATCATCGTTCCGTGTCACCGAGTGGTAGCAAGTAATGGGCTTGGGGGCTATGCAGGAGGTCTTGCCATGAAGGAGGCGCTCCTCGAACTCGAGAGACGGTGAGACCTCAATCTCAATCTCAATCCCTTGGCAAAACGAACATCACTCTTTTGAGAGTTCCGTACGGGCTTCCCACGGGCCAACCTCATTATACTGCTCGGTCCTCACTCACACGAGATAGGAATACGAGTCCCATCTCAACTACGGCCGTCCCAAAATGTAGAAAGGACGTGAAAATGCTGAAACCGCTCTCCCTTACCCATACCAGAAAGCGCTCAAGAGAGAATTCGATGGCCGCTACCGCAACCTAGTCCACAAGAACTAAGCTTAAAACCACCGTCGAAGTGGGCTTGGGCGAGCTGGTAAAAGGCAGAAAAGGTGCCTTGAACAGGTAGAATATAAGTCGCT
>JBMFXG010000215.1:0-3443 GCA_049964535.1 Acidimicrobiales bacterium
CCCCTGAGGACCCAATCCAAGCGCGACTGAAAGCACTTATGGTCGAGAGGCTGACAAGCGAAGAGAGTCTTGACGACGCCGGCTTCACTCGTTCGTTACTCGCCCCACTTGCAACCATGGTTCACGCAATCCGAGAAACATTCGATAATATTGCCCATGAAACCAAAGCCGATTGGGAGCGCGTCGCGACCAACCTCGCTGCAGTACCGAAAGCCATGGAAGCGTATCGACAGACACTTGTCGAGAGCGCTCGGGACGGGCACATCGTGCAGCAAAGACAGATTCTCTTCGCCGCCAGCCAATGCGAGCAGTGGGCCTCACCTGACGGAGACGACTTCTACAGACGACTCGTAAACAGTCAGAGAGATGAGCGACTGGATCGTCTCGCTTCCCTTGCAAGCGAGGCAACCGAGCGCTTCAGCACCTTTCTGCGGCACGATCTACTTCCGCAAGCCCGTGACTCACTTGGTGTAGGTAAAGAGCAATATCTCATCACAGCGCAAGCATTCCTCGGCACCGAGATAGATCTCGACGAGATATATCTCTTCGGCTGGGCGGAGTACGAGCGAATTACCGTTGAGATGCAAGCGGTGGCTCGAGAACTAGGGTTCCGCACCATCGACGAGGCAGCATCGATGCTTGATCATGCAGACAAAACTCCGATCTCAGACCCACGCGACTTGATTGCGTGGCTTGAAGAAGAACTTGCCGAAGTTATGACACACATAGATCGGCGCTGGTTTCCCCTGAACGAGAGCGTTCGTAATCTCCGCTGCGACATTACGCCTGCGTCAATGGGAGTCATGTACTACACCCCTGGTTCTCCACAACAGGCAAGACCGGGGACTATCTGGTGGTCCTTGCCACATCATGGAGTGATTCAGAAGTGGCGCGAGCGCTCGACGGTCTTTCATGAAGGCGTTCCCGGTCATCATCTGCAAGCAACGTTAGCGACGGCATCTGGCGACCTCCATCCATGGCAGCAGCTGTACGGGCAAGTTCACGGATACGTGGAGGGCTGGGCGCATGAGGCAGAGCGTCGAATGTATCTTGAAGTGGTCGCAGCTTCCCCCGCAGGGCGACTCGGTTCGCTCTTCGCTCAGCGGTGGCGAGCCGCCCGAGTCATTCTCGATCTCGGTATCCACCTTCGCAAAGCGATTCCTGATCACAATATACTTACCAACGAAACCGGCTCGTGGACCTTCGAAGGAGCCGTCATGGCCCTCGCTCAGGCCTCAGGAATCAGCACATCAATGGCGACGACGGAGGTTGAGCGGTACCTTGGTTGGCCAGCTCAAGCTCTCGCATTCTCCTTCGGCGCAAAACTCTGGAGAGAGCAGATTCAACGACTCTCACAGAGTTCTCAAACTTCGGAACCACGCTGTATCGAGACTTTGCTCTCCGTTGGACCGATGGGGCTTCACAATCTTGTCAATACTGTTACCGAGTTAGTCCAGAGTCCTAGGTAGTAGTGGACCTCTTCGACCTCCGAATCACCGTCACCAAGATCGAGGGGAGGTCCGTCTGCGGTTTGGCAGTCGGAGACTACTTCGAGGTCTCTCACAGCTCCCAGATCACAGTACCACTAGGTAAGCACCTCTGTCTCTATGCACTCGCCTCTCTCCTACCTTTGCTACCAGCTAAGCAACGCCAACTTGATCCAAGCGACTGGTTAGCGATCGACTCTATGGCGTGTTGTCCCGATCCCGACGAGCGCGTCACATTCACGATCGAACGTGGAGCGTTGCGGACCTACGACCACCAGCAACTCACTTAAGGTGCCTGACAATTTGTGTTGCAGAGAGATGTGGTCCTCCCATTTAGTAGTGACGAAGGTCCGTGCATCTGGTATCCTCTCACTGTGGGCCACTACGTCGAATCGGTCAATTTCAGACTCAGCTACCGTCTCGCCTCATGACACAAAAGGTTTTCAGGGTTGTCGAGCGCCGACTCGGGAGAAGCGCTTGATCTCCACGTCTACCGAGGTCACTCCTCTCCGGGTAGTCAACCACTCTCATGATCGGCGATCGGAAAGCCATCGCCGAGCGACGGACCTCTTGCAAATTCAACCAACACAACGACTTCGAGTCCCTTGGCCGTAACGCTTTGGAAGCGGAGACGGTGGGGGTTCATTAGCGTTACCGTCGCATTACCGCTCGCTATCTTGATTGCATACGGTCCCGTCATCTGGGGAGCTAAAAGCTTGATGACTGGGGTCGTTCCAAGTCCACCGTACTTCGTCGGAGACCCAATCGGTGGTGGCCTCGAGGTCCTTCCCAAGCTCATCGCAGTAACACAATCGTGGAGTCATGGTCACCTTCCCATATGGTACCCCTACGAAGGGTACGGCTTTACGCTTGCCGGGAACCAAGCTGCGCCCTGGTTCTTCCCGGAGATTTTCACACATCTCATCTTCCGAACCAACCTCTCGATGTGGCCAATCGTTGGCATGTATCTCAGCGCTATCGGGGTATACCTCCTCCTGCGGCAGTTGGGGCGTTCGTACGTCGCCTCAGTCGTTGGAGCGGTTCTCGCTATCCTGAGCGGCCCGATGATCGCAAACATCAATATGGAGATCATCAACCCTCTCGTTGTCGCGCCGTATCTAGCGATCACCCTTGTCAAGCTTGCTAGTGTCAGCGGCTCTCGGCGCCTAATCTGGCTGACGCTCTATGCCCTAGCCCTCTCGCAGCTTCTTCTATCGGGCTTCGCTGAAGTCGTCCCATACATTTCTCTAAGTTCGCTCCTGATAGCTCTCAGCAGACTCGACCTGCGCAGGGAGAACCATCCAAAGCTACGACGCCTTTTGGTCGGTCTTGCGCTGGCTACCGCAGTAGCGCTCTGCGCGTCGATCGTTGCTACCTATGCACTGCTGAGCACTCTGCATAGCTATAGTGCGTACCAGAGTCCGTTGTCATACCTCAGCTGGGCACCTCCAAGTTGGCTAACAACTTTGATCGATCCGACTCTGTTTGGATCGACCCTTACCGCTGCAGGCCAGACGGTTTGGCTCTTCGGGAATCCGTTTTTATGGCCACTCTCGGTTGGAGCGATACGGTTCGCATTCCATAAAAGTTCGACGACTCTCGATCGCCGAAGTATCGCAGTTCTCGCAGGGCTTACGCTCTTTGGGCTTCTCGGCTTCGTCAATGCCGCACACATTCTCAATATCTTCGCACTGCCCTACCTGCGCGACATTACCAACGTCCGATTCCTCGGCTTTCTATGGTGGCTTCCTCTCTGCATTCTTGCGAGTTATGGGATCGACGCCCTGGGTCATCTGAGACCAACCGCCTACCTTGCGACAGGGCTCGTGGTGATAGCGATCGTCGTCACGGAGCGCATCGTCGCTCACCCGTCGAACGCCCCCACCACACACCTCACCGAAACCTTCACCGTGATAGCGTCCGTGATGATTATTGGGACGCTCATCATCCTCCTCG
>JBMFXG010000216.1:0-3363 GCA_049964535.1 Acidimicrobiales bacterium
CCAGTAGCAGGGATCGCACCGACCGCGAATGGTCGTGGGTACGCCTTGATCGCAGCAGACGGTGGAGTCTTCAACTTCGGGAACTCTGTCTACTTCGGCTCCGAAGGTGCACAGCACTTGAATGCTCCGGTGGTCGGTGGATTCAACGTGGTGAGCTAGGGAGCTCTACCGACCTCGTTGCGTGGGCTTCGGCGTGCGTTTGGAGGTCACCTCGTGGCCGCTGGCAGGATGGACTCCTGGTGGCGGCCACGCTGCGTCTAAGAGGTCTGAGAGAAGGGGCGATCGTGGCGGTTCAAGTGAGTGCATCGTGGTAAAGTTGGGCCACTATGACAGTGGCGTGCCCGAGGTTAAGGTGGCGACATCTGAGCGGTGGCTTTCGCTCGTGAGCACCCAAGAAACAGATCCGTCGAACCTATACCGTGATTTTGAAGAGCAACACCGTAGTGAGATCCACAAGTTCGTGCTGCGTCGAACTGGGGATCGCGATCTAGCCGATGAGATCACTCAAGATACCTTCGTGCGCGCCTGGCGTTCGCTTCGTTTTTTGACCGAGCATGCCAATCCCCGCGGATGGCTCGTCGTAGTGGCCAAGAATCTTCTTGTTGATCACTATCGTGTCACGGCGAGGCTCGTCGCCGGAGTGCCTTTCGAAGATGGAGTACAGATCGAAGAGACCGGCGGTGTCGAGAGCTTAATGAGCGACGAACTCGTATCGTCGGTGTTGGCGTCGTTGTCGGAGGAGCACCGTCGTGTCGTCACGCTCTGCGTCCTTGATGGGCGTAGTTCGGCAGAGGTTGCTCAGTTTTTGAAGATTCCGATCGGGACGGTACGCTCTCGCTTGCACTACGGCTTGAGCCATCTTCGACGCAGCATGCTCACGGGGGAGATTCATGTCGAACTCTGATTCATGTCGATCACTTTTCCTCGTAGGGCCCTATGTTCTTAACGAACTTGATGATGCTGAGTCGGCTACGCTCGAGCGACACATCTCTGGCTGTGAGACGTGCAGGACGGTCTTGGATGAGACGCGCGAGGCGATTCGTCTTGTTGATCACTTGACGACTCCAGGTTTTGAGCAACTAGGTGGTAGCTCACATGGAGTTCAAAGTATGGGTACTTCAGCGGTCGCATCGGCACAGCCACTATCGGCACCGCTCCAGAAGGCAGCGTTGACCAAAAAGAAGGGTCAGCGTTCTGCGCGACGGCTACCTACACGCTCCTCGGCCTTGCAGCTCGTCGCTGCAGCGACCTTGGTGATCGGGTTCGTCGTTGGGAGAATCGTCCCGACCTCGGTACATCAAGCCACGATGTTCAAGGATCGGTCGAGCGTCGGTATCGCTCTCGTTTCGGAGACATCGAAGTCGTGGGGGACTGAGTTCACTTTTCACCTTAGTAATCTTCCGCAAACGCACAAGATTGGAGCGTGGATTCGAACCACTGGAGGTCGTTCACGAGTGGTGATCTGCTGGTGGCCGCTGCATCAAGGATCTCGCTCAGGGACCTTCATCGCTTCAACGCCGGTACCTCGCTCTTCGATCGCTGCACTTGGGATCTTCACGGGAGCGCAGCAGCAGCTTTGGTGGATGCCGGCAACCTCGATCTAGCTCAGAGCGACGCAAGATCTCGACCGGCCGGCGTCAAGCGCTGTTGGAGCTCTCATCAGTGTTGGGAGGTAGAGCGATCCGCCGCAGAGACCGGTGATCAGCAGGCATCGCATGATGCATGCAGAGGGGATCACCGTGCGCAGGTCATGGGTGGTGACTGCACTAGGTCACCGTTGCACCACTGACCGAGCACTCCTATGCTCAAGCCTCGCTCTATCCCCGGTCGGCGATGAGGCTCGCTCTGCCACTCCAACGTCGCGACCGGCAGTCACTTGCGGATGGCTCTGATGATGAATCTGCCTTGCGAGGGTTGATCGGAACAAGCACCTATGTGATGCCATTTTCCAGACCGATCTAGCGATGCTCCTCGCTTTTAGGTCGAGGGGTGCTCCGAGTCATCGGCGGCACTGGCTTAGGCCCCGTTCGATTGGGTTGAGATGACCCATCGATTGTCCTGGAGTCGTTGCGATCTCTGCGACAAGTACTCCAAGCGGGATTCGTCGCCACCTGTAAGGTGCGCAAGGAGCCTAAGAGGTGTGCGGTTCAGACCAGCACCTTCTGCGCGGTCGTTAGCTAGCGTCTCTGCCGTGAAATTCTCTGACAGAACTGAAGAGAGGGTGCTCGGTTGGACGGCATGTGAAGTGAGCGGCTACTTCCAAGGTCCGAGTGTGGCTCGGTCCAGCTGTACCCGAATTGTGTTGTACTCTCAGTGTTTGCACAAATCGTTGCTCAGGTGCGGAGCATGCATTGATCGGCGATCGTGGATCTCTCGCTTCGATGGCCAAGGGCCTTGTGTTTTTGAGACCTCTGCGCGAGGGTAGGTGGGTGAGGTATCAGCGAGGGGGTACATCAGCGGTGCTGTCTCGGTGGCCTTCTGGAATGCTCTCTGCACTGTAGTTGTTGAGTGCTACTGTGAGATGCGGAAGGATTGTGGGAGTGAGGTCTTCCGACGATGTCGATCACGAGCGCTTAACATGAGGTTTTCATAAACTCTCAGTGAGTTAAGTAATACTTAGAGTAGTCTTGTCGATATCTTCAGTAGGACCTTGAAAGGTGGCATTTGTATCCAACATGCTCGAGGTGTCAGGGGTAGGTGACGCGCTTGTCGTGGCTCAATAAAGCTGATGACTCGCTCATTGAAGAGCGGGGGACTGAGGCGTATGCACGTCTATTCTGGCGCGAGGGTTCTCGGTGGGCCGGTCTCATCCTTGTGACCATAGGCCTCGTGGCACTGGCCGCTTGGTTTCTCGGTGGGTACGGTAATCTCGCTTCTGGTCCGATCGGTCTGACTACGGTAGGCCTAGGGATCTTCGCGGTGAGCACTGCGGGGTATCGCGGTAAGCGGTGGTTTCTGAGCTACCTGCTCCTTGGGGTAGCTGCATCGAATTTTGTCGCCTTCGTTGGTCGTGGCTCTGATGTCTCCATGGTGGCGTTCGTTGCGTTCATAGCGCTCGTGCTCGTTGCGTTCGCGTATCTACACCGTCGTGAAGCCGCACTCGTCGTCGGCGGCGTGGCAGTCGGTTATGCACTGGTGGTCATTACGGGCGCGAACTTCACCGATCCTTTGGTGGACTGGATCACCGTGGTCGCCACGCTGTCGTTCGTGGGGACCTTTACCTCGAAGTTGGTGCGAAGGCTTGCTCGGTTGGCCTACCTTGACGAACTCACCAAGCTTCCGAATCGACGCTATCTTCTAGCGACCCTTCGGAGAGAGATGGCGGCGAGCCTTCGAGAGGGAACGTCTCTCTCGATTGCGATG
>JBMFXG010000217.1:0-3232 GCA_049964535.1 Acidimicrobiales bacterium
ATTGGGACGAGATCACAACGGAGGCTGTGAGCCAAGCTCGAGCGGATCAACGCTACATTCCTGGACTCGGGCATCCCGTCCAAAAGCTCTCAGATCCCCGCACGAAGGCTCTCATGGAGCTTGCGGAGGTCGAGCACGTCTTCGACCGCACCTCGCACTCTTCGCAGCGATCGGACGAGTCCACCCACAGATCCTCCAACGCACCCTGCCACTCAACGGAGCGGGCGTATGTGGTGCGGTCCTCTGCGACCTTCGCATACCATCCGAGATCCTTCGGGGCGTCTCGCTCCTTGCGAGACGTGCCGGACTCCTCGGTCAAATCGCCGAAGAGATACGCAATCCCGTTGGTTCCCAGATCTATCTTGGAGTTGAACACCACGCTTACTTCCAAGCATCACAAACTCCCCTACCACCGTTGAGTTAGGAGCTCCAAGCGTCATGGCTGCCATCGCGGCGATCGTAGCATCGACACACCACCCCTTTTACTTTCGAACCTCTCAGCTACCACCTGACGAGCAACCTCCATTCGCCCCGGAGTGGATTCGTGAGGTCGAGCAGTTCCGCGAGACGCTCACGGTTGCCCGCCCCGATCTCCTGGTTCTCGTGGGGTCCGATCACTTCCACCAGCTCTGGCTCGACAATATGCCCCAGTTTCTCGTCGGCAACGCCCCGGTCTACGATACCAACTGGTACGACGAGGAGCGTGAGTTCGCGCTTCCAAAAATGAAGATGGTTGGCAACACCGACCTCTCGAGACATCTGCTAAGAAGCGGCCTCGACGATGGTTTCGATCTTGCCTTCAGCAATGAGCTACGACTCGACCACAGCGTTACCTGCCCCATCATTACGCTCCGACCTCAAAACGACCTCCCGGTCGTGCCGATCTATACCAATGTCTTCGCTCCACCGCTTCCCCAGCCGAGTCGATTCGTTGCACTTGGTGCCGCACGTCGACGATGGGTCGAGAGCTGGGAGTCCGATCTCCGCGTCGCGATTATCGGAACCGGCCATCTGTCGTTAGAGCTCGGAGGTCCACTCCAGTTTGGTCCGCACGGTCCAAGTCCAGAGTTCGACGCACAAGCAGTCGATTGGATCGCCAATTCGAAGATTAGCAAAGCACTCCAAAGCGTGAGTCTCGAGAGTCTTGCTCTTCCGGACAACGTTACGTACGGATTTATGGACTTTCTCCTCATGATGGGCGCTGTTGGAGAGAGCGTCCGTGCCGACTACGTCGATACCTACGACCTCTTTCACACTACAGAGGCCTGCTTCACCTGGTATTCAAAGGAGGTTCCACTATGAGCAAGTACGTCTTGAATAAGTTTCTCTACACGGTCGATCGCGACCCCGCTCTCGTGGAACAATATCGTGAAGACCCCGTCGAGCTGGTCAACTGGTGGCGTCAGAGTCTTGCGCCACAGATCCTGAACTGTCACGAGATAGAGGTATCGACCTGGATCGACCTTACCTCCCAGGAGTACCACGCTCTCGTCCACCACGACTATCGAGCGCTCTTCGCCCTCGGTGCACATCCGTTCCTGACGTTGACACTCTTCATCGCACTGTTCGAACGTGACTATGACGAGCCGCTCGGCTTTCAGCTTGCCTATGCTGCAGGCCTCGAAGAGTGGAAAGGGCTCCCATATCCTGACATTTCAACCTAGCTACGAAGCCGGTTCATCCACGGGAGACCCGCTCTATCTTGTGAGTTCGGCGAACAGACGCTCACCGAGCCGCCATCGAGCAACGAAAGAAAGACCCAACTCCCCTAACATACAAAGAAGTACGAACGATACTGAATAACACAGAGAGCAGGGAGCAACCAGCTCCAAGAACGAGAGGCAGAGATGGTCAAACTTCTTCAGCGCGGAGCCGCTATTGCGGCGGCCGCACCCTACATTTGGCTTGGATACGAAGCGGCCAAGAGCCCCGGTGCTCGTAAGGAGCTCGTTGCTCAGGCCGGGCTTCCCGCTGCGGATCTCCTGATTCGTATCAACGGTGCCGCAATGGTCGTTGGTGGTCTCGCTCTTGCCACTGGATTTCGGCAACGTAGGGCAGCACTCGGTCTGATCGCATCGATGGTCCCCACCACCCTAGTTGGACACTCGTTCTGGCAGCATGACGATCCACAGACGAGGGTCACCAACAGGATACAGTTCCTCAAAAATCTCGGCCTCATCGGCGGACTGGTCGCTCTCGCCACGCTCGCCCCAAATCAAAGCTCCCCAAGCACCACCCGGCGAAGGTTACGACGACGCGGGTAAAACTTTCCTCCACCTTGGGTGCACAACGGTCTCTCTTACCTGCATTGACCATACACAACCCTTAGGGCAGATCGATTGAGCGCCTCGAAGCTGAGTGCCAGGTCTCCGTTGATGGGTGAGCACACGGCGTAGTAGCTCGCCCGAAAAGACCGAAGTCCGATCCGCTCCAGCTCTCTCTTGTACCCTTTCTCTGATCCTCACAGAGCGAGCAAGACCTTCGGTCCGAAACACGGAGGGTCCTCGAGCGAGGTGACGACTCTCACAGTCGCCCCCGGTCACACTCCTGCTCTCCAAGACGATCCGCCCCAAGAGGAGAGAGCCGGACCCTGGGATCGTCGCGATCTGACTCCTCACGCTGTCCTTGAGGTCGCTCTTTAAAGCATTGAGGCTAGATCTCCAGGTGCAACGCTTCCAAAGGGGCCTCAAGTGGGGTCCGACTCTCGCAATCCGGTCGGAGCTCCGAGGCGCTGACGGGACTGCCGCTACAACACGCAGAGCGCGATTGCTTCAGTTTGTGCCGCGAATCGTCGATACATCCCCATGCATGGATGCAGAACGATCGTCAAGGAACTCCGACTGCGATGTCACAAAATGATCGCTCTCTTCGTTGTCGTCGGCATTGCCTTGGCCATGGCGCTGAGCGTTGTCAGTCTCTTCGGACAGGTTCGCGCTCAAGAGAAGTCCGTAGTCTTCCTGGTCCGCCTCGACAATACGGCCATCAGTGAACAGGCTCACCTGTGGCAGTCGCTGAGCACCACTGGCCACCTCGACACTGGATCGATCTCCTCAACCCTTAGCGAACTATCCGCTCAGCTCACAGCACTCACGCGCGTCGGCGAGGGCCCACGTGCCCACTGGAGAGTAAACCTGCGTCACTATGAAGCTCTCTTGCACTCGATTCACCGAATTTGCGTATGCTGAACCCTTGGACCAGTCGCTTGAGTCTTTGGACCAGCGCTGAATTCTTA
>JBMFXG010000218.1:0-3197 GCA_049964535.1 Acidimicrobiales bacterium
GAGGACGTTAGCAACGGTTTCATTCGCACCTGTCCGCCATCTCCAAGCCGATACTTAAGTCAACGTGACCCAAGTATCAGGCCTACCCTACGATCCAGGGAGTAGGTCTTATCCACATGTCGGACGGGAGCAATACCCCCGATACCGGTATCACACCGAGACCACCGAGCACCGGATAAATTGTAGGCCTATCGGAACGGTTGGTCCAAGCATGACCGAAACATCAACGCTTCCACGCTCACAGATCATCTCCCACGCTCCCCGAAGGAGCCCAATAGGACGTACCGGTCCAACCTCAACGACCGAACCCATCGCTCCGCGTAACGCCGCGAAGTCAGGGTACCGACGCGCATCATCAAGGTCCAAGACGAGCGTCTCTAACGCTCGCACGGCGGGCGGTTGCGAATCGCCAAGAGCTTCCGGCGATCGACCTTCATAGAGCTCGATCACAGCGCGCTGCGCACGCTGAAGCAGATCCGACGGTTCAAGTCGACGAGCTTGAATAACGCCTTGCTGATCAAGGGCAGCACAACACGCTCGGACCAAGGAGTTGATCGGGCGATAGGTTCGGTTACTGAGTGCAACTATTCCTATTCCGCAATCTGGAAGCCACTCCATATACGATGAAAATCCTGGGAGCGCGCCGCCATGGCCTACAACTCGCCCGAAGCGTTCGTGAACAGAGCAGCTCAGACCGAATCCATATCCGGTAAAGGCGTAGCCTTGAGAGTCGGGATGAGGGAATTCGTTCGACGCTCGTTGAACCTGAGCCATCTCCCGTAAGGTCGATCGACGAACGAGAGCGGACTCGCCACCTCCTCTCGCCGGCCAGGCGGAGACATGTAGGCCGACCAGACGCGCAAGGTCTCGAAGGCTCGTGGCCAGCCCTCCCATAGGGGCAAAGGCCCCGTCAGCGAGGAGTGGTTCAAGCTCAAAGACGCCATTGCGAACTCGATATCCAGGCACAACACGATCGGAATCGAGTTCAGCCACGTTCCAGGTGGTATCGGACATGTTGAGTGGTTGGAAGATCTCTCTCTCCGCAAAACGTTGTACTGCTTCTCCAGCGGCAACCCGAAAGAGTCGTCCAAGGAGCGCATAGCCGAGATTGGAGTACTCAAACGCAGTTGCGGCAGGGTAGGTCATCAACACCCCACCACGTAGCATTTCACCGAAGTGATCGTCGTTAAGATCGAGTTGCCGATCTGCCCAGGGATCATCCTCAACCAGACCACCGGCCATCGAGAGGAGATGACGAACAGAGAGAGCGGAGCCATCCATGTCCTCCTCATTCACAAGGTTGAGCTCCGGCAAGAACGACCGCACCTCGTCATCGAGGCGCAGAAGACCCCGATCACGGAGCATCAAGGTTGCCAGAGCGGTCACACTCTTGGTCATCGAGGCGATCCGGAAAATGTGAGAGGTATCGGGAACCGTTGTCGTTCCGACCCGTACCGAACCGTAGCCGCCCGACCAAACCAAGTCGCCACCGACGACCACTCCGACAGCAATGCCTGGGACCTGGTGCTGCGCTAAAAACTCCGAAATCACAGGTGGAAGTTGAGAACACGCATCACGAACGCTCTCTGCCGTGTTGGCGTGTGCGAAACTCCACCTTGGAATATCTTCTTTCATGACGGGCCTTTCCGTGCGAGCACCATCCCTTGGGTCGGTAGGTGAAAAGCTACTCGAAACCACCACTCGGTGAGCACCTTAGGTCCAGGGGCACAGTAGCAACGACGCAGTAGAGACGACCGATAGCGGTATCGTCGACCCTTGATTGCTTGCAAACTTCAGCCTCCCTAGCAAGTGGAGTCCTTAGAGTCAAGAATCACGATCACCGGTTCTCTGTCGATTGCCGTTACACCAACGTGACAGAACGGTAGACCAATATCGATGGAACTCAGACGCACAACGGTGTTACGACGCTCGCCCACAGATACCCGGATTCCTTCAAAACCCCGAGTCTCGTTCACTCTCTGACGCGCATTGAACTCAGTACTGAGCTGTCGAGGTGAGCAACGCTTGCCTCCACACAACACACTGCCCCAACCGTACTATCCCAATTCATCGTGACCACACAACGAGACCGACGAGTCCGGTGTCCTTCGCGAACGATTAGCTCTACGGTTGAATCGGTTCCGGACGTAGAGATACCGGGGCACCGCCCACCAGTGAAGAATGACGCACGTAAGTCGACAACGCTCCAATCGCCACCAGCTGGCCGAAAACCGCACGCCCGACCGGTCCGGCACCCCAAACGGCCGCGCGCTGACGAGCCGTGGATTTGCCCAGTAGTGAGCGCATCGAATACCTACCATCGAGCAGCCCACAGTAGCCCAGAACCATCTGCCGACACAGCACGAACAGTCCGGCTGCCGCCAGTTCAGCCACTGCATCAGCGCTCACAGCGGCGTTCCGACGCAGTCGGATTCGACGCTCGGTGAGAGAATCCACCGCTACGTTATCGCAGTCACTCCCTGGCCAAACCACGTCGGTCAACGCCGGAGGCAATACGAGTTGACCGACACCAAGGTTCGTACTCGAACGTAGAATCAGCCACGACAAACAATGCGATGCGGTTCAGGCATCTCCTCGACGGACACTGCTTGCGTCACCGTCGCAACCTCGCCAAGTCGTTCCCGGGCCATCTCGCCCAGTCTTGTCAACACACCCACTACCGGACGGCGAGCAGTCCTCACAGACCAGACCCAGCAACATAACCGTACTCGTGCAGCATTGCGAGTGTGACCGGGTGCAGCACCGCCTCTAGCGGGCCGCCGTCATCTAACAACTCCCTCACCTGGGTGCCCGAAACCGAGGGTAAGTGCGTGACATCCAGCCGGATAACACGCTCGCCCAGCGTGGCCCACGCTTCAGCCTTCGCGTCCTCGAAGTCATCGCGGGCAGGAACCGCAAAGACCCGGTCAGCCGGAAGCAACTGCTGATACAAAGGCCAGTCGAGGTCGAGCCGGTGCCCAGCGAGAACCGTAACGTCCGCAATGCGCTCCGCATAAGCGGTGCGTAGGGCAGTCTGCACCATCCGCTGCCGTAGCCACAGTGGCCACGGATTGCGCTCGGCGGCGTGGTGACCGTCGACCAACGCAGAGAACTCCGGCACCGGCGAGGGAACCGAACTCCGCTCACTCGTCTCGTTCGCGACCACCACCACGGTCACCTGGTCAGCCCTCTGCAGT
>JBMFXG010000219.1:0-3110 GCA_049964535.1 Acidimicrobiales bacterium
CTCGCCGTCAGGGAGCGACGATCCCAAGAAGGAATCTTGCGACTAGACCTCATTAAGGTACCGACCTTCTCGATTCCCTCGCTCGCCATGGGGATCGTCTACTTCGTCATTTTCGGCTATCTCTTTCTCGCAACGCAATATCTGCAAGAAATTCTTGGAGAGTCGCCACTCAATGCTGGCCTCCATGTCCTTCCGGCCGCGGCCGCAGTAGTTGTTGGTTCGGGCATCTCTCGAGCCCTCGGTGCCAAAGTTCAGGCGCGCTATCTTTATGCCCTTGGACTGGCGTCTCTTGCACTCGCTTGCGGCATCATGCACTCGCTCCGTCCGACCTCCGGCTACGGGAACGTTTTCGTGACCCTCATCGGCGGCGGATTAGCAATGGGGATCGTCCTGACTCGAGGGACAGAGTCCGTCATGGGTACGTTGGCGATCCGCGATACGGGAATCGGCGCGGGAATTAACGTCTCCGTCATGGAGATTGGCGGAGCGTTTGGCGTCGCCGTCTTTGGAACACTCTTCAACGAGACCTTTCGTTCTTACGGACATCAACACTTCACGACGTTGCCGCCGAACGCTATCGTTCTCGCAACTCGCTCTCTCGCTGCGGCACTCGGAGTACTGGCGCGCTTTGCCAATGCGCACGGAGCTGGGGCTCTTCTCTCCGGAGTCCACAGGGCATTTACCGACGGCTTCACCACTGCGGCCTACGCCGGAATCACCATCTGTATCGTTGGAATAGTGACCGTTGTGATCGCCCTCCGCTCTTCACGCACTCAGCAGGCCTAGCTACCAGACTCTCACCCAATTCACTGAACTAGGGTTCGATCGACATGGATCTTGCACAGTACGAACCGCTCTATCGGCTCATCATCGTTGGTCCGAACCACGTATCTGTGCGAACCAACAAATAGCCGAAAAAGGCATCGCCTTGAGTCGGGTAACGAGCGAGAGGAAACCTTCTTCACCTTATCAGATCACTACCCTCAGTTCCTCTCAAGGTGCCTTGTGCGAAAGCGCCGCTCCTCCGGTCATGATCCGCATCGTTAATAAGCAGAGTCACGAACAGCACAGCAACGCACTCACCCTCTCAGCAATCCACCGCTACAGAGCTCAGCGATCTCAGATAGGCTACGTTGCGAAGCGAGAGAGTAGGTCATCAGATCACTGCTTCGATTTCGTGCCTCCGAGTGCAGGGCACAGATCCCCAAAGATCGTGAACCGCCACGCAGGTAGACCACTCGCAATTGCCGACTCGGTAGGGGTCCTCATCGAGACCCAGCAGGACGACATTACTCACGATACTCTCGCAGATCTCTCAATCGACACGCCACCGGGTCGACACAGACCAGATACCTCGCTCCTTTGCGAGCATACCCGAGATGTCAAAGCCTCAAACCGACGACCATCTCGAAATCTCCGTACAACCCAGCCGGAGTGACCACCAGATGCAGCCAGCAGTACAGCGCTCGACCGCTGTGAACGACGCTCAACGATGCAGACGCCTGTCTCTCCGCCTCACAAGCTATCGAGCCCTCCTACGCAGCACTCACCACTCACGCAGATAGATGCTCCCATAGGCCCACGGGCCTATGGGAGCAAACAGAGTAGCCGTTTCTCTTCCCCTCTCGAGTAGAGCCGGAGCGAGAGCCAACGGCTCAAACAACAAAGAGCGACCCTCGTCGCATGAATCGTCGCTCAGAACTGATCAGAACTGATCAGAACTGATCAGAACTGATCAGAACTCACGAAAAAGGTGTCACGATAGGTCAAGGAAAACGAGAGTTCCTACACAAGAAGTAGCGCAGGCTCAGAGCGCCGGAAGCGCAGATACCTCTACTACTTCAATGTCAAGACCCTCCCACCGATACCCAACACGCCCCGAACCGAGATCTCTGAGCTTCTTCGAACTCACCAACTCGTTCAAGGTACCGCGCCAAAACAGTGTCGAACCGGATCCAGCGAGATCCAGCTCAATCCCAAGTTCGCGCTCAACCATGGACTTGACCGACCCGAGCTCGGGAGAGACAACGAGGGCGGCGTGGAGGAGGTGATTACGACCCGGATCAGGACCGGGCCCCACACTATCAAAACAGCGATAGACATCGGCAGTAGAGATGACGATCGGCACTAAGACGAGCACGAACGACTCGTCGCAGTGGTCAAGAGGAGCAATCTCTTCCCCAATTCCACCGACAAAAGCCCGACCCCCCCGAAGACAGAACGGAACATCGGCTCCGAGAGCCCCTGCAAGTACAAGATCGTCACTTCGTCCGAGCATCCGCAGAACCGCGGCCGCATCGCTCGAACCTCCACCGAGGCCGGCCCCAAAGGGAATGTTCTTGACAATTCGAACAGCACCGTTGGCGCCGCAACGCTCGAGAGCTCGAATCGCAATATTGTCTCGATCCAAGGGAATCGACCCAAAACGGGCCTCAAGCCGGGCCAACCGACCGGTTGGATCCTCAATCACCACGGAGCTCGACTCTGAGAGTGCTAACGACACATAGTCAAAGAGATCCACCGACACCATCTCCGCTGAGATCAGGTGATAACCATCGGAACGGACGCCCGTAACTGCCAGCGAAACCGTCAGCTTCGCTGCGGCGGCCGAACTTGCGGTCATCTCCATGTCAGCCTGCGACGGTCCTTGCGCACCAGGTAGTACCGAGATTGAACCACTGCTGAATAGCCAAGCGTTCCGGACGCTCAGAGGGTGAGATCGCACACGCCTCCAATAGGGCATCACCTCCAAAGGAGGCTAACGATCGCCGTAGCATTTGACGCCGATGTCCAAACGCCGCTCGAACGAGCGTAAACATCGCCTCTTGCTGCAGGGGACTTATAACCGAGGTCCATCGATCGTGACGCTTCAACTCGACAACACAGCTCTGGACCTTTGGTTGGGGCCGAAAAACGGAAGGAGGCACGCGGAGTACAACCTTAGCATCGGCGTAGTACTGAACTTTGACACTAAGCGCTCCGTAAGCTTTCGATCCCGGAGACGCACCCAGGCGCTCTCCTACCTCGCTCTGAACCATGACAACCAGCCGATCAACAGCAAGGAGATTTTCCAAGATCGTTGCAATCAACGGCGACGCTACGTTGTACGG
>JBMFXG010000220.1:0-3088 GCA_049964535.1 Acidimicrobiales bacterium
CTGAATCACTACATCACAAAGTTGCGCCAAATCAAAAGTCGGGCTGACGAGAGGTACCTACCCCTCAAAGCAATATTGCGTGCCATCTCCAACCGGTCATATCCCCGCCACCTCGCAACGACCTGTCACCACTGCTCGAAAGCTCTCCTCCGTCTCTGCAACGGTAACGTTTCGATCGAGCTCTGCGGCGAGCGTCGTAACGAAAGGAGTCCCGCTATCGGAGAAGACGTCTCCGTAGAGCGGATTTAAGAGCTCCAACAACTCGCTCTGTCGGTCTTGGAGAGCAATCATGAGGTGATAGATGCGTAACGATCGTGTCCGGCGCTGTGAGATACCCGTCAGCTTGCGTCCTTCGATGAGCAGCTCACCGTAGGAAGAACCAGCAAAGCAGATAGCTCGCGAAATCTCAGAGCGTTCGGAAGGGTATGTACAGATCTCATAGTGAGGTGCTCCCAATCGCTCGAGAGTCCTCGCAGTCAGGTCGCCGAGCCAGAGAAACGAGCTTGGTAAGTCTTCAACAGCCAAAGGATCCCCGGAAGGTAGATAGAGAGCAATCCACACCTGCGCTCCCGGCGCGACCAGCACAGCGCCACCCCCACTGTCTCGGACTGCTACCGCAACATCACCAGCACGCTCAGCAACGACAGCTTCAATTGAGCGCTGAGAAGACCCGAGCACAATCGCTGGCCGTAGCGGATGCATAAACACCACTGAACGAACAGTGGGATCAGGAGGTCGAAACGCATGTAGTTCTGCCGCTGAACCAGCGATACTATGAGTCTTCCACGCCAGCTCCATCAAAGCAACGGTAGCACGCAAGACTAAAGTCCACCATCGCAGACTTACGACACCTTCGCCGACCGAGATTCCTCGCGAACTACTCCTCTTCGAAGATAGATCGACCACTCAGGCCGGGTCGGACCGATCGAGATCACCCAGGAACGACCTCGAGGTTGGGTTGGATGAGATCTCAGAACGAAGTTAGTCTCGGTGAGCAGTCGATCTTCCTTGCGAGCATTGCAGGGTTTGCACGATGCCACCACATTCTCCCAAGTATGCGGACCACCTCGAGACCGCGGCACGATGTGGTCGACATTCTCTGCCGGTTGACCGCAGTATTGACAGGTGTAGTGATCACGCGCAAAAATTGCTCGCTTTGAGAGAGCAATTCGAGGGAAGATCGGTACCTTGATGTACTGCCGAAGACGAATCACCGAAGGAACCTCAAGATCGATCGATGGCGAATGAAACACCGAACCTGCGCCTTCCACAAGGTCTGCTCGTTCGTCAAGAACTAGGACAATTGCCCGATGCGTAGAGATGACACAGAGCGCTTCGTACGTTGCATTGAGTACTAGCGCTCGGCTCACGTTAGTCTCCTCGTAAGCCCAACGTCAAGTGCGAGGTCCAGTACACAAACGATCTCCATGCGACCAGATCGTTCCCAAGTGCTGCTAGCGCACGCGAACTCATATCCTTATTCTATCACGAATCCTTAACGCTGTCGAGCAAATTGGGAACGCGCCGCACGACGCTCCTCAGAGGACCACAGCGCAAATTCAACGACGGCACGAAAGGGAGGACGACTGCCCGATGGGGAGTAGGTGTCGAAGCGAAATCTCCGAAATGCACGCATAGAGCCTCTCGGCCGACCGGGCCACCGACCGAGCACTCCATAGAGCAAGGCAGCTTGACGGATGAGCTCGATCATGACCCTGGGCCGAAGCACCGTCAACCAAAGCGAAACGTCGAGCCGATCTCTCACCCTCACCACGCAACGCTCCCGCTAACTCCAACCGTCTCAGCCAACGGTGACGCTCGTATCAACCGTACTGGCCTCAAACCCTTTCCCGTCAACTGCTAACTATGAGTTGTCGAGGCCCTCGGTTCTTTTGGTAGTCCAAGCACCATCTCCCCTAGAATATTCCGTTGAATCTGTGAAGTGCCTGCGTAGATCGTGCCAGCACGAGCATTCAAGAACGTGGTAACCCACGACTGTGAAGAGTTCGGTGCACCGACCTCATCGGTTCCAAAAGCAGAGAGTGGTCGACGACCAACAGGAACTAACGCTTCACTGCCAACGATATCGACAGCAAGCTCTGTCACCACCTTATGATACTCGCTCCAATACAACTTAGAAATCGAAGCCTCCGGGCCTGGACCTTTACCCGCCAGAAACGAGGTTAGGGTTCGATATCCGAGAAAACGCATAATCTCGACTTTGGAGTAACAGTACGCAATCCGGTCTCGCACGATTGGGTCTGAAGCTCGCCCAAGCTCCTTCGCAAGTTCAACCAGCCGATCGAGCTCATTGCGAAACCGCAACGGGGCCGTGGTTGCCGCCTCGCCCCGCTCAAAACCAAGTAACGTCATAGCCACCGACCAACCTTCGCCCGGACGGCCCACGATATTACGTGCTTCAGTTCTTGCATCTGTGAAAAAGACCTCGTTGAACTCGGACTCTCCGGAGATCATACGGATCGGCCGCACCTCCACTCCAGGCTGATCCATCGGGCAGAGCAAGAAGGAGATTCCCTTATGTTTTGGAGCGTCGACGTCGGTGCGTGCCAGAACGAAGATCCAGTTCGCCAGATGTCCCGCCGAGGTCCAGATTTTTTGCCCATTGATAATCCATTCGTCGCCATCGAGAACGGCACGACACCCAAGACTTGCGAGGTCAGAACCTGCGTTAGGTTCTGAATATCCCTGACACCACACGTCTTCACCGGAGAGGATTCGAGGGAGGAAATGCAGCTTCTGCTCCTCGGTCCCCCAACGTACGATCGTGTTGCCGACCATCTGAATACCGAATGCGTCGTTCGGTCCACCGGTTGGCACACCGGCCTTCACGAACTCCTCCGCAACAATAACCTGCTCGAGTGGCGATAACCCTGCTCCGCCGTACTCTTTTGGCCAAGAGACTGCGAGAAGTCCGGCCTCGAAGAGACGGTGCCGCCATTCCTTTACGAATACCGTTGCCTCATCCTTCGTCAGAGACCCGAGTCCACTCCAGCCCTCTGGGAGATTCCGATCTAGGAACTCCCTGACCTGTAAGCGATACTCTTCCGATTCGGGGGGGTACTGGATG
>JBMFXG010000221.1:0-3047 GCA_049964535.1 Acidimicrobiales bacterium
CTGCCTACTCACGGTTTGTGCCGTTGGATGGGAGAGACGGGAATGCATATCGATCGGCGTGCCCTGCGGCGTACGATTGCCCTGGTCTCGGCCGGATTGATAGAGAGGTTCCCTCGGTCGCTCAGCGTTGTCGATGTGGTCGTGACCGGCGTTTCTAACGTGCTCGCTCCATACTGGGACGAGCAGACGGGTTCGGCTCGAGGTCGCGCACTCGAGCTTCTCACGAGTCTTGGTTTTGTGGAAAAAGTGTCCCAGCCGTTTTTTTCGTTGTCACAAGGGGAGCGTCAGAAGGTACTTGTCGCTCGGGCAATGATGGGTAGTCCAGATCTCGTTGTCTTAGATGAAGTGATGGCCGGGCTTGACCTTGGTGCGCGTGAGGATCTCCTCTGGACTATCGTCGAACTTGCTCAAGGACCTCGAACTCCTTGCGCAAGTGTCGTGGTGACGCACCACCTGGAAGAGATACCCCCCTCTGCAACGCACGCTCATCTCCTGCGAGCAGGGCTCACAATAGCGTCTGGACCGATTGCAGAAACTCTGCATGAAAGGTCGCTCTCAGATGCTTTTGGTAGGACTATCTCCATCGTCGAAGTCGAGGGGAGACGCCTTGGTTTCGCTCGAAGGCAAGGTCGTTGACCCGCACGCACAGCTCCATTACATCCGGTCGTCAAGGGGATCTAATCAAAAGCCGACTCGCGATGGTTGACCTCATTAGCGGAGGATTCCTACGTTTTGGATGTTGATGCAACCTCAGGCTAGGTGCGACTTGTTCTCCTGTGCAAAAAAGTGGCGATGAGGTCCTCAAGTTCTCGTGGCGCAAAGCTTGCGGTGCGGCCGTTTGATGTTAGGGACCCTCGAGGTTGAGAGGCAAGTGCTCATCGAGAGATTTGACGAAGTTCAGAACGGTACCGTTCTGCGTTGGCAACGTACATGGCGACCGCGGCCTCGAACGCGCCAGGTGCGACTGCGTCTGCGATGATACGCGCTGGGACACCAAGAGCCATCGCTCCCGATGGTACGGTCGTATCGTTGGTTACGACTGCGTTGGCTCCGACAAGGGCTCCAGTCTCAACGACGCAGCGATGCAAGACCACCGAGCCGGAGCCCACCAGAGACCGGTCGGCTATGGTGCAGCCTTCGAGATGTACGATATGGCCAACCACACAGTCATCACCCACGATCGTCGGCAGTTCGGCAGTCGCATGAATCACTGTTCCGTCCTGGATGGAGGTACGCGCCCCGATCTTGATCGTCCCATAGTCACCCCTCAGGGTGGCGTTGGGCCAGATCGAAGCGTGGGGTCCAATCCATACGTCTCCAATGACGACAGCGTCGGGGTGGACATAGGCCGAAGGATCGATCGTCGGGATTCGGTCTCCAAGTGCGTAGATAGGCATATCTCGTACCTTATACGTGTTTGTTAATCGTCGTGAATCGTGCGCTTCGGTTCGTCCTCCTCGTCTCGAGATCGAAGAGCAGAGCGTCCGGCTGTGAACGAGAACGAGGCAACGATCGCGCTCGCACCGATGACAATATCGCCGGTGACGAGAGGCAAGGCGACGAGTGTTGGGATGAGGGCGCCGACGACCCATGCGAACTGAAATCTCATCTCATTTCGTGCGAAGGTACGGCCTTGGTGGTGGCTTGCAACAGAGTGCTGGACGATAGCGTCAAAAGCGAGCTTTCCTCCGGCGGCGACCAGGCCGATGAGGCCGGCAAGCACGATCTGTGCCCAAATGGTACCGCTATACGCTGCGCTCACGGCTGCTAGAGCTTCGAGAATCAGGGCGAAGATTAGGATCTGCTGCTCGGCGATGATGCGGCGCACCTTCGGAGTGACAAGAGTTGCAAGGCCCGCCCCGGCGGCGCTGGCTAAGAGTGCGAGACCGTAGATGTAGGCCGGGCTGTGGTGGCGTTTGAGTTCGAAGGCAAGGAGGAAGGTGAAGAAGCCAACGCCTCCTCGAAGGACAGCGATAGCGGGAGACGCAACTAGGGCTAACGAGTATCCCCCTTTGATCTTTGAGCGGCCAATGGTGGTATTCTCACCATCGACTCCAGCGCTCGATCCATCGGAGGAGTTGCTGAGCTCACTTCTCTCAGGTCGTGAGTCGAACTGTTTGCGCTCTGTAGCGTCTTGATCGGGGTCAGAAAATACGATGTGGTGCCCACCTGGGTGGTCCGGTGTCGACGGCGGCATACTCGGGTGAGGACGCCGCAGATGACGCGCCTCGGTCAGCATCCCGATGAGAGGTATGAGTTCGATGCGAAAAACCCATGAGGACCCGAGATGGGGGATTTTGAGTATTGCTCCAGCAACTCCACCGGCGAGAACTCCTACGATCGCACCAAGCATGGATAGCGATGCGTTGGTCGCTACCAGAATCGATGTCGGGCCCTTAGTCGGTCGTCCGTGGTCGTTCTCCCGATCGAGCGAGTCGTAGCCGAGGAGATCTGGGACGAGAGCGGCCTTAGTGATCATGTAGAGCTTCGAGGAGACCAGGGCGAGGAGGGCTTCGGGAAAGAGGAGGACGCTGCGATAGTTGAATGACATGAGGACAACAGCGATTATTCGACCAACTGCGGAGACGATCACCGCCCGTCGTCGAAATCGAGGTCCACGGTCGATAGCAGGAGCGAGTAAGGGTGCGACGATGACAAAAGGGGCGACCGTTAAAGCGAGATAGAGCGCCACCTTGCTCTTGGCCTCTTGTGGTGAGATTGAGAAGAAGAGAGAGCCGGCGAGAGCGATAGTCGTAAAGGTGTCGGCTGCTATTGAGAGCCCCTGGAGACGACGTAAGGGTCCAATGATATGGCTGCGATCGAAGTAGGTGTTGAGGCCCTGTCGAGTTTTGAGCGCTAACTCGCGACCGGCCGCCTTCCACTCCATAGCACCATGCTAGGTGGGCTCATCAACCCTAGGGTGCATGTCCTTTGGGTGAGGCGGTGAGCGGTGGTGATCTTAGCTCTCCAGGGTGGGGTTGTCGTATTGAAAGGGACTCTCGCTAGGAAGTCAGGTGTGTGCATCCTCGGTACAAGCGTGCGGTACG
>JBMFXG010000222.1:0-3033 GCA_049964535.1 Acidimicrobiales bacterium
CCCAATAGGTCGTTGTTAATCTGCGTAGCCTCAGAGCGTAGCTGCACCCTACGATCAGCGTTTGTCGTTGCCCTCGGAATATTCGTGAAGATAATACCGGCCACAAATATCACGATGACGACAACGGCCCAGCTACGAATGGTTTTTCGCTTCCGAGCCTCTTCGGCCAAGAGGGGATCGTTCATAGGATCTCTCCGACCATAACGCTGAGCGACAGCCATAACTCTCCAAGTCTCTAGAACTACCGCAGCAGGCGGCACAAACTTATCTCATAAGCCTACGTCCCCTAGGCTAACAATGCGCAAAGAGCGTTCACAGCAAGCTCATACCCGAGCAATCCAAATCCCTGGATAGTTCCAGAGACTACTGGAGAGAGTACCGATACATGTCTCCAAGGCTCCCGAGCCATGGTATTGGTTATGTGGAGCTCCACAACTGGTCGAGCAAAGTCCTTGAGCGCATCGGCTAGTGCCCAAGAGTAGTGAGTCAACGCACCGGCATTGATCACGATACCGTCGAACTCGATTCGGGCCTCTTGGACGAAGGCCACCAGCGAGGACTCGCTGTTGGACTGAGCGTGTGAGAGAGTACGGCCATGACTCGTTGCGACGCGATCCGCTCGCTCAACGGCTTCCTCCAAAGTAAAGCTCCCATACCCGTACCGAATACCGAGTGAGTTCAGGTTCGGTCCATTAAGAAGTAGGATCTTTGACATCTCAGGACTCCTCTAAGACTTCGACAACGATTCGCTCGGGTACGTTTCGAACAACTTCGAGCCCTCCACTGCCGTCGAGCACAAAAGTCAGATCACCGGCCGCCTTCTTATCGCGTCGCATGAGATGGAGCAGGACCGCACAATCTGCCCAACTCGGTAACGTGTACAAAAGTCCGAAACTATCAACGATACGTTGATGCTCTGCCACTCGTTCAAGTGGAATCCGTCCCAACCTGTATGCCAACCGAGCAGCAAAGACAAGACCCACCGCCACGGCTTCTCCATGTCGGATGTCGTGGTCCACGTTATTAAGACGGCTCTGGGTCTCTAGTGCATGGGCAAGCGTATGTCCATAGTTCAGAAGTGCCCGGGCCGATCCTTCTCGTTCGTCACGTGCCACCACTGCGACCTTTGTTCGTACACTGCGCTCGACCTGTTCCTGTAACCCAAGCTCAACTAAGTTATCGACCCCGAGAAAACGGTACTTTGCAATCTCTCCAAAACCACAGGCCCACTCGCGTATCGGGAGCGTATCGAGGAGATCGAGGTCGCAGATGACCGCCGCCGGCTGCCAAAATGCACCGACGAGATTCTTGCCCTCCGGTAGATTCACCCCAGTCTTGCCTCCGATCGCCGCATCCACCATTGCAAGTAGCGAACTTGCGACATTGATGTAGCGAACTCCTCGATGATATGTCGCAGCGACGAAGCCCGCTACGTCGGTCACAACTCCTCCGCCGAGCGCAACAATGGTATCGTGACGGCCAAACTCGTGACGCGAGAGCTCGGAGCTCACGGTTTGAACTGTCGCCAAGGACTTGGCGCTCTCGCCATCACCTATCTGGATGAGTAGCACCTCACGCTCAAACTGCAACGTATGAGGAATCCCCGCTTGGGTCACCACGGCAACCTTCGAACTGGAGCTCCCCACGAACTCCTCAACACGCGCGCTTGTCCCACGACCAACCACAATCGAATAGCTTCGCTCGCCGAGAGCTAGCTCTATCTCGGCTGGCTGTGAAGACGGAACAGAACGACGCAATAACTCGGCGCGCACATCACTCACAGAGGTCATATCGATCCGTCTCCTCCCGACCCACAAGACCGTTCCCGCAAGACAGCAAGGATGCGCTCAACCACAGTCTCACAACTCAGCCCATCGGTCACCTGTAGCGTTGGAGCAACCGCCCTATATCCTGGCTCACGTAGCGCAAGTGCCAGCTCAAGATCCTCTCGACGATATTGGGAGCCCAGTACCGGTCGGCCTTGGTCTCCTCGTAGTCTCCGAATCAAGGTAGCTGGCGACGCCTGTAGCCAGAAAGAGTCGGCCGAGGACCTAACGAGTTCCTGATTCTGCTCTGCGAGCAACGTTCCCCCACCTAACGCAAGGATCACCGGACTCCTAATCGCCAATACGCGTCGAAGCATCACTTCCTCGTAGTGTCGGAATCGATCCTCACCTTCACTGGCGAAGATATCGGAGATTGACGATTGGCGCTCCTCGACGATGAGGGAGTCCAGGTCGAGACAGCGAACCTCAATCTCTCTCGCCAAGATATTCCCAACTGTTGACTTCCCACAGCCCATCATTCCCACCAATGCGAGATGTCGTTGCAGGGATATCACTGTTGACCTTCCTCGCCGAAATCAGATCTGACTACGGATGTGTAGCTGACGAGGTAGCACCGAGATGACGCCGAAAACTCTCTACGTTTCTCGCAAGCTCCGCAACGGAATCACCACCAAACTTCCGCGCGAGCTCCTGTGCCAAAACTAGAGCCACCATGGTCTCTGCGACGACACCCATGGCCGGAACGGCCGTCACATCTGTTCGCTCCTTGAAGGAGACCGTAGAGTCCTTAGTCTGAACGTCTACAGTCTGCAAGGTCGGCCGATTCAGTGTGGCAAGAGGTTTCATCCACGCAGTCACCTTGATCGGCTCACCGGTGGTCATGCCACCTTCGATCCCGCCCGAGCGAGACGTCTCGCGGTAGTACTCTTTCTTCGACTCACTCCAGAAGATTGCGTCATGTGCCATCGAGCCGCGAACTCCCGCCACCTCGACACCATCGCCAATCGAAACTGCTTTGACGGCTTGAATGGACATAATTGCCTGAGCAAGAAGGCCATCTATCTTGCGATCCCAATGTACGTGGCTACCTAATCCAACTGGAACGCCGTAAGCAATGACCTCCGCTGCACCGCCGAGGGAGTCGCCCACCTTCGCCGCTGCGCGAATCTCATCCACCATCGCTTGCGCATCGCTCTCATCGAGACAGCGAACCTCAGAGAGATCGATCGCCTCCAGTTCTGAGAGC
>JBMFXG010000223.1:0-2972 GCA_049964535.1 Acidimicrobiales bacterium
CGTGTCATCGACCCAGATAGGCGCCTCAAGCTCCCGACGAATCGCTCGCGCAACCTCAAGCGCAGCGTCGAGGTCGACTACTGCGGCGAGAACGACAACAAACTCATCGCCACCTAAGCGACCAACGACGTCTCGCCCGCGACACGCTGAGCGCAGACGCTCTGCAACGGTCGTCAAAACGATATCGCCGCTTGCGTGGCCAAAAGTATCGTTGACCACCTTGAACTGATCGAGGTCAAGGAAGATCACTGCGACAGGAGCCGACTCTTCTGAGCCCTCTCGCTCTTGCGTAGCGAGCGCGTCGTTGATGACTTGTTCGATCCGCAAGCGATTCGGTAGTCCGGTCAAGTGATCGACGTAGGCCTGAGCGAGCACTTGATCCTTGGAGCTACGCTCGGTGAGCAACGCGAGCGCCACTCTTGCCGTAGCCGCGAGGACGAGTGCGACCTCAATAATGACGAGCAGGGTTCGAGCTCCGACAGACATGGTAAAGGAGGCAAAGTTGACCACAGCCGGGATGAGGAGAGAGATACCGACAAGTGCGATCTGCCACCGTCGATATCCGAGGTCACGATCGCGATCGGGCTTCATGAGATCGACCATCGAAGGATGAAGGGCACATGCACCAGAGAAGAGGTATGCAAGTACGTAAGGTACCACAAGCACCGAAACCGGCACTATCACGAGCCTGACGCTAGCGAGAAAGTAGAGCGTGTCGCCGAGCAGTAGCGATGCGACAGCTCCGAGGAGATACCAAAAGCTCACTGGATTGCGTCGACCCGAGGTTCCTGCTAGCCGGACGGCAATAACGACTGCAAAGAGCGAGAGCGGCGGATTGGCAACCAGATCGATACGAGTAAAGAGAGTCGTATGGCGGTGCTCCAGAATCGGTCCCAGGACGAAGATGTAGACCACGACAAAGAGGGAGAGTGAGACCATGAGGCCAGTCAGCAACGTTTCGATACCATCGGAGATACCACGAGTACGGCGGCGAGCCACGCCGATGAGAGCAGCGAAGAGGCTTATGTAGCAGGGAACTTCCAAGATATCAGGAAGATACGAGCGAGCGACAAGAAGACTTCCGACAGAATCGTAGTGAAATCGAACCGCTCCTTCGATACAAAATAGGGCCAAGGAGAAGCCAGCGAGAATCCATGGCCAACGCGGTCGGACGCAGAAGCGACGAATACCGAGAAAGATGCTTGCCGTACCAGCTACTGCGCAGCAACCTGCGACCAGGCCCATCACCGAACCACTCTGCGAAACCAGTGCTCCAGCGATCGCAAGCGCACCAATAAGCAAGAAACTAAGGTCTGGTCGGCTCGCTATCCAAGGCTTCATAGATACTTCTTTCATCTACCGTCGTCAACTCACCCACACCGCTCCTCTGCAGGAGTATCGGCAGAGATTTCGCCAACTTTAGTCATTATTTTTTCACTCAAAGAGCTCTCACGACGGTCCCTCTCGAGCGCCATGACAAGGGCGAGAGCCCGAGAGAGCCTTGGTGGATACATCAGAGCAGCGCTTCTCGATCTACCCTGCCCACACGTCGATTCGACGAAAGTCCAGTGAGTAGAGAGAGGCAAACGTAGGCCCAGATCCGAGAGAGACCTTTCGGCAAAAATCTCTCAGACTGCTCTTTTGAGTGTGAGTACTACATCGAGAGTACGGTCGAGCGTTCAACCAGGGAGGAGCGAGGCTTCGACCCTCTAGGAGCCCACCGAGGAATAACACGAACCGATAGAGCGCTGTAAGAGAGACAGAACAAGATGTGAACGCGCAGAAAGAAGCAAATAAGAATGAGAATTGGCATTATTGGTGCAGGAAATATCGGCGGAAACCTGACGCGTCGCTTGAGATCGCTCGGTCATGAGGTCAAGGTTGCGAACTCGCGAGGTCCGGCTACTCTTGCGGACCTCGCCTCAGAGACCGGAGCGCTCGCAGTTGAGGTACGTGAAGCCGTCAAAGACGTCGAGATAGTAATCGTCACTATTCCTCAAAAAAACATACCTGACCTACCGTCGGATCTCTTCGCTCAGGTCCCAAGCAACGTCGTCGTTATCGATACCGGAAACTATTACCCACGAGAACGCGATGGAGCGATACCGGCTATCGAGGACGGAATGCCCGAGAGCCAGTGGGTCTCAGAACATCTCGGTCGACCGGTCGTCAAAGTCTTCAACGGGATCTACGCACAACACCTTCTCGACCGTTACCAACCGAAGGGAACACCTGGTCGAATAGCGCTACCAGTGGCCGGCGATGACCCTACCGCTAAGGCGACCGTTCTTGCGCTCGTGGACGAGCTTGGTTTCGATCCCGTCGATGCCGGAGAGCTCAAAGACTCGTGGCGCCAACAGCCTGGAACACCAGTCTACGGCGCGGATCTCGATGCAGAAGGGGTACGCCGTGCCCTTCTCGAAGCTCCCAGAGAGCGACCAGAGAACTTCAAGGCCGAAAGATAGACAAAACTCGCCTTGGTGCGAACGAACCTACCTCATCGAGGTGGAGCGACGCAGCTCGCTCCCCTCCTTGATGACCTCCAGTCAACGTCAACGCTCTACGACTCGTGCACACTGAAGCAAAGAACGATAGAGTTCTCACGTTCGTCAAACGCAGCAGGGAGTTCTCCAAGGCCATCGCAGAACATGCTTCAACCTCCCTCACCGAGGTCATTTGCGCGAAGACTCGATCACAACGGTGACCACCGAGTCGTACTTCCAAACAAGGGAGGCTCCCTTGAGCTTCCAGCGAGCAATCGAGGAAGGTTCCTCGTAGCAACTCGGCGCAAGCGGCATCGCTGGAACCTTCCACCTTGGGAAAGCGAGACGGAGCAAGACTCTCATTGTCGTTTCCATCACACTGTGCCTTGCCTCAGATGCTAAATAATATTGACGGCTCTTGCCGCCACCATGATGACGGTCGCCATAGATACGAGAGATTCAATCGTCATTAAGAGTTTGGCTAACCAC
>JBMFXG010000224.1:0-2961 GCA_049964535.1 Acidimicrobiales bacterium
CAGTTGACGGTGAGGCACTGACCGAGACCATCTTTGGGGGGAGAGTGAAGTGGGTCCCATGGCGACGACCAGGGTTCCAACTCGGCTTAGAGATTAGCGACGTGCAGGAGCAGTTTCCGAGTGCTATCGGGGTCATTCTCGGAGGGCACGGAATCACTGCGTGGGGCGAGACGAGTGAGGAGTGTCAGAACAATTCTCTCGAGATCATTCGCACGGCCGAGCGATACATAGCGAACCATGGTCGACCGGATCCCTTTGGGGCCGTTGTTGAACATCTCCAACCTCTCGATTTGTCATCGCGGCGTGAACGTGCCGCTGCGCTCTTTCCACTTCTTCGTTCGCTCGCTTCGACCGATCGTCGTCAAGTTGGCCACTTCAACGACGCCCCGATTGTGCTTGATTTCCTCTCGCGTGAACGTCATGGCGAGCTCGCCGCGCGCGGGAGCTCGTGTCCGGACCACTTTTTGAGAACCAAGGTTCGCCCGCTCGTTTTGGACCTAGGGCCGGAGGCTCCACTCGAGCAGGTAGTCGAGCGTCTTCGAGAGCTGCATGGGCAGTATCGCTCCGAATATCGTGCATACTACGAGTCCTATGCGAGCCCAGACTCGCCCGCAATGCGCGGAGCCGACCCCGCGATCATCTTGATTCCGGGAGTTGGGATGTTCTCTTTTGGTAAAGATGCTCAGACCGCACGCGTTGCTGGAGAGTTCTATATCAATGCGATCAACGTGATGGCCGGAGCGGAGGCTATCTCTTCCTACGCACCGATTGCCGAATCGGAGAAGTTTCGGATCGAGTATTGGCAGTTAGAAGAGGACAAGCTTCGCCGGATGCCACCGCCAAAGCCATTGGAGTCTAAGATCGCTCTCGTCACTGGGGCGGGATCCGGTATCGGTGCCGCTACCGCCGCTCGTTTGGCTCGTGAGGGTGCACACGTGGTCCTTGCCGATCTCGATGTTGCCGCTGCTCACAAGAGCGCAGCGGAGATCGGCGGAGCAGATCGAGTGCGGGCGATCGCTATCGATGTCTCGGTCAAAGCGCGTGTTGAGGCCGCCATCAGCGAGGCGGTTCTTGCGTTTGGTGGCGTTGACATCTTGGTGAACAATGCCGGCCTGTCAATCTCGAAGCCACTCCTTGAAACCTCAGAGCAGGACTGGGATCTTCAGCACGACGTGATGGCGAAGGGATCGTTTCTCTGTGCTCAGGCCGCAGTACGAGTGATGGCCACGCAGAAGATGGGTGGTGATCTCGTGTATGTTGTGTCGAAGAACTCCGTGGTGGCGGGACCGAACAACGTTGCCTACGGTGCGACCAAGGCCGATCAAGCTCACCAGGTCCGGTTGCTCGCTGCAGAGCTCGGTGATCTCGGAATCCGTGTCAACGGTGTGAATCCCGATGGCGTCGTGCGTGGCTCAAAGATCTTTTCGAGTGGCTGGGGTGCGCAGCGAGCCGCAGTGTACGGCGTGGAGGAGGAAGAGCTCGGGGCGTTCTACGCAGCACGAACACTTCTTAAGCGTGAGGTGCTCCCAGAGAGTATTGCGAGTGCAATCTTTGCGCTCCTCGGTGGCGACCTGCAGCTGACGACCGGGGCACATATCCCAGTCGACTCTGGGGTAGCGATGGCCTTTCTGCGCTAACGCGATGGAGCGGCGATGAGGTCGTAGCACAGGGCATCTCGGAGCGGTGCTGATATACAAGATCGGGATGTGTGCTGTGTCGGTGCCAAGGGCTCTTTAGGGACTACTCGGTGTGCTCGAGTGGAGCCCTGCTTTCTGGTGAGAGGGGTCGAGGAGTGTTGAGGGACTCGATCGAGCAGTCCTGGTCTTGTCTGAATAGAGAGAGCTGTGGTGCTCGTTGAACAGAGCCATACCTTGGTCGCCATCGTGAGCAGCTCATGTCGATCGATACGTATCGGTTGCTGATTGTAGTGAAGTGTGTTCTGCTCGAGAGAGAGTAGGGCCGAGAGAGAGGGATGGGGGCGTGACCGAGTCGGTAGTCAGCGTTGATCTGGGAGCGTCGAGTGGTCGCGTCTTTATCGTTGCCGTAGAAGGTGATAGGATCCGCCTCGAGGCGGTCTCTCGTTTTGGCAACGGTGGCATCTGGCTCCAAGGTCAGCTGTTTTGGAATATCCTTGCCCTCTATGGGTCTCTGGTCGAGGGTCTCGCAGCCGCACAACGGCAAGAGCTAGAGCGAGGTCACCGGTCGGTATCGGTCGGTATCGACGCATGGGCCGTGGACTATGGCCTACTCGATCGAAACGGACGCTTGAAGGGTTTTCCGTTCCATCATCGTGATCCGCGCACGGCGAGCATTGCCGCCTCGACGCTAGAGCGAGTGGGAGAGTGGGAGCTCTACCGACGAACTGGAGTGACGGCGCACTCCTTCAACACGATCTTTCAGCTTCAAGACGACCTCTCTCAGGGCCGAGTCGATGACGGTGATCGTGTCCTGCTCATCCCGGATCTTCTTGCGTACTTTTTGACCAACGAAATGAGATGGGAGACTACGAATGCATCCACGACCGACCTCATGGGTCTGGACGGTTCGTGGGACGACGGGATCTTCTCAGAGATGGCGCTTCCTCGCTCGTTGGTCGGGGATCTCTCCGTTGCCGGCGCAAGGGTAGGGACGATCCGTGCAGCTGAAGCGCTCAACTTTGGTGTTGTGGCATCGACACCGGTGACTTCGGTGGCGTCGCACGATACTGCCTCTGCGGTCGTGGCGGTTCCGGCGTCGACCGAGCATTTTGCCTATATCTCCTCAGGAACGTGGTCGCTCATCGGCGTCGAGCTTCGTAGCCCAGTCATCTCCCAAGAAGGGATGCGAGCCGGTTTTACCAACGAGCTCGGTATCGACGGTACGGTTCGATACCTCCGCAATGTGATGGGCTTCTGGTTGTTGCAGCAGGTTTTGGCGGAGTTGGCCATGGGATCGTCACCGCTTGCGGTCTCAGAGCTCTCT
>JBMFXG010000225.1:0-2901 GCA_049964535.1 Acidimicrobiales bacterium
CTCCGAGCGTTCCTCGGCGTTCTGAGCTGCTCGTGAAGGTGCTGCACTTTTGCTTTGCGAGTGAGGGTGGACGTAAATTCGAGGTTGTGCGTAGTCCTGAGTCGATCTGTTTGGACGTTAAACCTGGGTGAGTAGGGAGGCTCTCAGTGTCCTACCTGCCGTGGTAACACCTTGATGTCTTGAGGTTACGGTTCCCTCTCTCGTGACAGGTTGTCTTGTTGGGTGGCGAAGCGTGAAAAAGAATCTGCCTTCGCCCTGGTTGCTTTGTGGGCTTGTGTCGAGGTGTGGTACGAGAACCATGGGGTTCATTGAGAGTAAAGGATCGTCGAGGTCATGTGGAGTGCACCGGTATGCTTGAAAGAGCGGTGCTTCTCGTTGACGAGTCCGATCTCAGTGCGTTCTGGCGCTCGCGTTGAGGTCGGGGTGACTGAATACCCAAGTATTGTGACACCGACCGGATAACGGGAGGCATCGTATCGATGAATGAAGATTTAAGTTTCGGTAAATACTTCTAGAGTCACCGGTCTCTCCATTCAAGTTGTGGTGAGAAGTGTGCTCCCTACGGTTGGCAGGGATGTACGAGCGTGGCAGAGCGGTGCTCTGGCTGCACGGCCACTCGAGGCCTTCTCCTGCGTTTGAGTACCGTCGTGACAGCAGGGGACCTGCTCGTGCAAGAGAGTCTTGTGGCTATGCGATACCTCGACCCTCTACGACGAAGCGGGCCTTGTTTGGCTTGTGTATGAGGTAGCCTCGTGGTGAAGAATAAGCGAGCAAGCAGGGGTCGAGCGAGTTGGTTGAGAGCAGGGAGGCGTCGCATGCGCAACCACGACCGCTTCGGATCGCCTTTCTTCTCTATCGTGGAAATCCTCACTCCGGAGGCCAAGGTGTCTACACCAAGTACCTCACCCGAGAGCTCGTTCGTCTCGGTCACTCAGTAGAAGTATTCTCTGGCCCTCCTTACCCAGAACTCGACGAAGCGGTTCGATTGACCAAGGTCCCTTCGCTCGATCTCTATCGTGAGCCTGATCCATTTCGAGTACCGCGTCTTAGGGAGTTCCAGACGCTCGCGGATATTTTGGAGTTTGTACTCATGTGTACCGGCGCATTTCCCGAGCCGCGCAGCTTTGGCTGGAGAGTAGCTTCAATCTTGGGATGCCGACTCGACGAGTTCGACCTTATTCACGACAATCAATCGTTATCTTGGTCGGTGCTGCGGATGCAGTCACGGGGAATGCCGGTGGTAACGTCGATCCATCATCCGATTACGGTTGATCGACGCCTCGGGCTGCAGAGCGCCAGGACACTCAAAGAGACCGTTGGACTTGTGAGATTCTATGGTTTTCTTCGGATGCAGTGTGCAGTAGCACGTCGTCTTCGGCGAATTATCACCGTCTCGCACGTTTCTTGCGCTGATATCTGTTCGGAGATGGCTGTCGATCGAAGCAATATCTCAGTTGTCCCAATTGGCGTTGATACCGATACCTTTAGGCCACTCCCGCTGATCGAGCGTCGAAAGGGACTGATTGTGACGACGGCATCCGCCGATGTTCCGTTAAAGGGACTGCGGTATCTCGTTGAGGCAGTGCGCTTGATAAAGGGTCGAGGCGATATCGAGGTTGAGCAGAAAATTATTGGTGCTCGTCGTTCAGACAGCGAGGTTCAGCGGATCGTGGAGCGCTATGGCCTCGAAGAAGAGGTGACGTTCCTCGGGACCTTGGAGCAGTTTGAGATGGTCGAGCACTACGCAAGGGCATCGGTCGCAGTAGTTCCCTCGCTGTACGAGGGTTTTTCGCTTCCGACGATCGAGGCAATGGCGTGTAGGACGCCCTTGGTCGTAACCGATGGTGGTGCTCTACCGGAGGTGGTGGGAGTGGGCGGAGACTGCGCACTGATTGCGCGCGCTGGCGACGCTGAGGATCTCGCAGCCAAGATCAGCGAGGTGCTTCTTGATCCGCAGGCTGCACTCAGTCGTGCTGCTAACGGCCTGCAGCGAGTCTTTGATCGGTACTCTTGGCGAGCTGCTGCGATCGACACAGTTGCCGTCTACGAGGAGGTAATCGACTCTAACCGGTCTCGGGTCAAAGCTGAAGATCGTCTGGACGACGATGTCGATGGCATTACGGGCCTGCGCTGATGTTGACAGTTCGTCTTGAGCGGCTCATGCTTCGACAAGGTTCGATAGTGCTTGATCTCGGAGCGGGTGGAGGTCGTCATAGCCATGCGGCTTGCGCACGGGGTTGTAGTGCCGTAGCAGTTGACTTGCATAGGGAAGATCTCATCGGGGCCAGGCGGGGCTTTGAAGAGTACAAAGAGATGGTCGGACTAGACGGTTCGCTGGGGCTTGACGTCGTTCGAGGAGATGCCCGCAGTCTACCTCTTGGCGATTGTACCTTCGATGCGGTTATCTGCTCCGAGGTTCTGGAGCATATCGTTGAGGATACGTGGGTAGTTGATGAGATCGTACGTGTACTGAAACCTGGAGGCCACGTTGCACTGACCGTTCCGCGCTGGGGGCCGGAGGTCGTGAATTGGTTGCTTTCGAGGGAGTACCACAGTGCTGACGGAGGCCACATACGCATCTTCACCCGTCGTCGTGTCCTGGCTTCGATGCTGGGTACGAAAGGTGGTGAGGTTCGCCTGCAGGGTTCTCACCATGCACATGCGCTGCACAGTCCTTACTGGTGGGTTCGATCGTGGATGGGCATCGAGAACGATCAGGCCTGGATCGTTCGAATATTGACGAAAGTGGTCGTCTATGAGATGATGCATCCCGGTGGATGGTGGACCAAGATCGAACGAGTTTTGAACCCACTGTTCGGCAAGAGTCTAGTTGTCTACGGTGTTAAGGTTTAGAACTCCTTGGCGTCTCAACCTCAGCTTCGAATTGAGCGGTCTGGTGAG
>JBMFXG010000226.1:0-2895 GCA_049964535.1 Acidimicrobiales bacterium
CATAAGATTCCACCCCTACAGCACCAAAAGAGCAGGTGACGGAGCTGGGCTTACTTCGGGGAGGGGGAACTACGGTCGAGAGAGGTGAGGTCGTACCGTAGGAAGTGGCACTCACAAGAACCCCCTGATGTACAAGCACCGCTTGTACATCAGGGCTAAGGGGTTCGAGAAGTACGAGTAGTTGCTAGACAAGCTCGAGAGTCTTCATCTCCTCACGGATAAGCTCCTCGTGCTCTCGCTCGTCCTCTTTGGCTTTCGCTGGACTCCACCGTCCTCGCATCATTGGAATGCTCAAGAGGAAGAAGACCAAGGCCCCTACGCAGATCCAGTACCAGCTCTTCCACTGATTTGGGGTCTGCTTTGCGGCGGTGACTACGGAAGCTGCGTGAGCCTGCAGGAATGCCAGCTGCGGTGCGACGGCCTTCAGCTTTGCAAGCTCAGGAGCGTTAGCTTGCAACTGCTGGAATGACGAGGCGTTCGCTGCGAGCTCTGTGAGCTGTTTTGAGTAGGGGCTGAGGGATTGCAGTGTTGGAGCGACTGCAATGACGCTGTCGATAGCGGTCTTGTTGTGCGCAATTGAAGTCACGATGGCGACACCTTTACTACCCCCACCAGCCGCCTGGATCGCTTGTTGGAGGAGCGAGGGCGGAATTGAACTTGGAGATGCATAGCTCGCTAGTTTGGTAAAGAGCACCGGGTTCTTCTCCAAGACTGCAAGCTCCGGAGCGAATCGCTTTGCGTTGGCAAGCTCCGGGGCGTACCGAGTTGCAGTAGCGATGATCGAAGCGTGGCTCTGTGCAAAGGCGATCAAAGAGCCATGGCTCTGTGCGAAGGCGATCAACGGTCCGTGGGTCTTTGCGAACGCTATCTCGCTTGCATCGGCTTTGGCATAGGTCGCTACTTGGCTCCCATAGCTCACGAGTGGTGTAGCTGAGCTGACGACTTGCGGGAGTATGAGGAAGGCAACGAATACGACGATTCGAAGTATCCATCCCCAGACCGCTAGGCCGGTAGCGGTCAGTGCTGGATTGCGAGCCTCTACCGTCTCGGTAAAGCTTGCCATCCACGACACGTAGGCGAATCCTAAGAACATCGAGATAGCTGCGAGCAGGAAGGCTATGTCGTAGTAGCTCGATACGTGTCCGAGACGCATGATGAATAAAATCGTTACGACGACGCCGCCGACGCCACCGAGAACCATGAGCGGCTTGCGAACTCGAAGCTTATCGGAGATGATTCCGGCTGCAATGAGTGCTACAGCGTTTGCTGCCCACTGCCAGTTTCCGATTCCATTCGCATCTTTGAGCGAGAAGCCGAAGACAGTCGTTAACAAGATTGTGCCAAATCCTACTGCGGTGTAGTAGATCAAGAGCATGACCGAGACTGCAAGGGCTGAGACGATAATATCGGTTTTAAACATCTGTTTCCAAGGGTGCTTCAGTGATTCGGAGATATCGATCCCTTGTGCCTTAGCCTCGATCAGGGCGCGATCTTTCATCGAGACCATGAGTTGATCACGCAAGTTTGGCGAAAGTTCACGTAGTCCGATGAAGGCGATGACGAAGACCACCAGGCCAACCACCCCGCAGATACGGTACTCGTACTGCCACTGTGTGGCGGCGTTGATGGTATTCGATCCGACAATGGCTACGACAAGGCTTCCGAGTACCGGTCCAGTGGTCCAAAATCCCATCGCAGTGGCTCGACCGGTCTGTGGCGAGTAGTCGCGTATCAGTGCTGGTGTCGCAACGAGTACAATTCCTTCGACGATGCCAACGAGGAAGGTTGCGATAATAAAGGGCCACTTGGTCGTCATGGCCGGGATAACGAAGGCGGTCGCAAGTCCGGTTACCAGCAGTCCGCCGACCACGAGATTCGCTCGGCCGATTCGGTCTGCAAATCCAGCAAGCAGCGAGGCGAATGCACCAAGGAGATTGCCGAATGCGATCGCCATTACGTAGAAGGTAAAGGTCATGCCGACCTTCGGTAAGAGTATCGAGGTAACTGAACCGCCGACATAGTTCTCGTAGTACAGTGCGACCGTGACGATGACGACGATCATCAACTGGACCATTCGAGGTCCGAAGTCAGGGTATGCATCGAGATTTCGGTGCAAGAGTTGATATCCAAATCCTCTGGAGCGATCGAGAGACCCCTCCGTTGAGATGGTGGCTGTAGCCATTGATCCCCCCTTATGTGTGCATCCTCGCCCCCCGGCCGATGCTGTCTCAGACACGCTGAAACTGTCTCAAAGATAGCTGTGATCGGGAGTCAAGTCAATGGCGCCCAGGCGAAATAGCGAGATAGCCGGGCGGGCCTCTCAGCTGAGCTTTCTACTGGAAGTGCAGGATTGCCTTGGTGGTACTCCGTGACAACGAGACGTGCTCGGATCGTTCAATGATCGAGTTTCCCTGCTCCTTGGATGAAAGCACTTCTTGTCAGTCAGTGAGTCCGTTTTCGTGGGCCATGGTCTTCCGTGATGCGCTTGGTGGCGCTTGAGAGTGCTATTGCGGCGCGCCCCCTGAGATCGTCGGTGCTCTCTGAGGTCGCTAGTGTGCGTGGGGGTTCGGTAGGCTCGCTATAGCGTGAGGAGGTCGTCACGTGCAGCCCTGTGAGTTAGCTAGGTAGCGGTGGTAGTGAGGAGGGGTTTTGGATCTCGGAGAAGGTAATGGTTTTCCACTGCGAGGCTAGCGGCGAGAGGTAGTATGGCGGCGTTAGGTACTGCAGTCGGGCATCGTAGGTATAGTTCGTCAAGTAGCCGTTCGTAATCTGTCCTGTATTGGAGTCAAACGTCCCTTCAATGTCGGCAAACTGACCCGCCATCGAACCGGTGAAGTAGATCGTTCCTAGGTTCTTCTGGCCAGTGTTGTAGAAGTTTTGGACGGCGAACGATTG
>JBMFXG010000227.1:0-2780 GCA_049964535.1 Acidimicrobiales bacterium
CGGGACGGTGACGGAGGTCTTTTTGGTTCTCGACGCTACCACTGGACAGAACGGTCTTGCGCAAGCGAAAGGCTTCTCAGAAGCGACCGGCGTTACCGGTGTGATTCTCACAAAACTCGATGGATCGGCGAAAGGTGGCGTCGCATTTGCGATTGAGCGAGAGCTATCGATCCCGATCAAACTGGTTGGGCTTGGCGAGGGAATCACCGATCTTGAGCCATTCGATCCGGTTCGCTTCGTCGCTGACATTACCGAGAGTGATGACGTTGCATCTGGAGGTGTTTAGATGGTGCGAGTCACTGTGCGTTGTGGTGTACTAGTTAGATCTGCGGTACGAAGCGGTCCCGTAAGGAGTGCGAGTGTTTGAAAGTCTTGGTGCCAGACTCGAGGGGACGCTCTCGAAGCTTCGAGGCAAAACTCGACTGAGTGAGGCGGATGTAGAGGCTGCGCTGGCAGAGATTCGGGCCGCGCTCCTCGAGGCCGATGTTGCGGTCGTCGTGGTCCGCTCGATCACTGCTCGAATCCGAGAGGTCGCAGTGGGTGCTATGACTTCTCGGTCGCTGACCCCCGGTCAGCAGGTCGTCAAGGCCGTCAACGATGAGCTCATTCGGGTACTGGGCGGGGACCCATTTAAGTTTAGCTACGCGACTCATCCACCGACGATTGTGCTCCTTGCAGGATTGCAGGGTGCCGGTAAGACGACGACCGCCGCAAAGCTTGCCCGGTACTTCGTACGAATCGGACGTCGTCCGCTCTTGGTAGGGGCCGACCTTCAGCGGCCGGGCGCAGTGGATCAACTCCAGACGCTTGCGGGTCAGATTGATGTTCCGTTCTACTCCGAGCCAACAGATCCTGTGTCCGTCGCCACTGCGGGACTAAAGGAGGCGAGGCGAGTAGGTCGTGATGTGCTGGTCGTCGATACCGCAGGACGGCTTGCCATCGATGATGCTCTGATGCAAGAGATATCTTCCATCTCCCAAGCGCTTCAACCTGACTATACCTTCTTGGTGATCGACGCAATGATGGGCCAGGACTCGGTCCGTACAGCTGAGGCCTTCGATAGGGTTCTTGCTCTCGACGCGGTGATCGTTTCCAAACTTGATGGCGATGCGCGCGGCGGTGCTGCGCTCTCGGTGAGAGAGGTCGTTGGCAAGCCGATAGCGTTTGCCTCCGATGGGGAGCGGCTCGATAACTTTGGTCCGTTCTATCCAGATCGTATGGCCTCGAGAATCTTGGGGATGGGTGACGTCTTAACCCTGATCGAGCAGGCCGAGGCCACCGTCGATGAGGAGGTTGCACAGCGAGGCGCAAAGAAGATCCGAGAGGGCAAGTTCGATCTCAACGACTTCTTAGAGCAGTTGCGCCAAGTTCGTAAGATGGGTTCGCTGAAAGGGATGTTGGCGATGCTTCCCGGAGTTCCACGAGAGCTTCGTTCAACGGAGATCGATGAGGGTGAGCTTTCTAGGATTGAGGCGATAGTCTCCTCGATGACCTTGAGTGAGCGAGCGGATCCTTCGTGCGTAGACCAGTCTCGTCGAGAGCGCATTGCTCGAGGCGCCGGGACTACGGCGACACAGGTCTCTGCTCTCTTGAAGCAGTTCCGCGAGATGCAGAAAATGATGCGACAGATGGGAATGGGGCCGCCGTCAGCGACGAAACGCACCAATAAGTCGAGACCGCCGAAAAAGGGAAGAAAAAACAAGCGGTAGCAGCAGTGGCGTGCGGGTCCTAGACTTGTCCGGGTATTTCGGGCGGATGAGGTCTGCTTGGTAATGAGGAACGAAAGTAAGGGGTTAGATTGGCGGTTCGCTTGAGGTTGACGAGAATGGGCAAGAAGAAGCAGCCAACGTATCGAGTTGTCGCAGCTGATTCGGCATCTCCACGTGATGGACGGTTCATTGAGATCCTAGGCCATTACTCTCCTCGGTCAGAGCCGTCGGAGATCGTTATCGATTCAGAGAAGGCTCTCAAATGGCTGCGCGCCGGTGCACAACCGTCGGAGACGGTTGAGAAGCTTTTGAAGGTTACCGGGACCTGGGACGAGTACGTCTCTGCCAAGGGGGTCTGAGATGTCAGAGGACCTTGATCAGGGAAACCTGATAGAGCCAGCCATGTCCGAAGAGGATGAGCGTCGCTCAGAACAGATTGAATCGCTCGTCACGTTCTTAGGACAGTCCCTTCTTCCTTCGACCGACGGGATGTCGATACGGCGTAGCCTGCGCGGTGATTCGCTCCGACTCACCGTCCAAGTGCCGAGCAATGACCTTGGCAAGGTTATTGGCAAAGGTGGAAGAATCGCGAACTCTATCCGAACGGTGGTCGGGGTGCTCGGAGCCAAGATCGGTTTGGAGACCTCTATTGAGTTCACCGATGGTCGTCGACCTTCTGGTGGGCGCGGTGGAGGGCGTGGTCGTGGACAAGGTTCAAGACCACGTCGTAGAGATTAAACTCCTTTCGAGAGATGGATCGTCGTCGACAGTGTTTGATTTCGGTGTGAACGCCGATGGGTGAGTCTCTGTTAGAGCTTGGTTGGATCAGCAAGGTCCATGGGCTGCGCGGGGACGTGATTGTTCATGCTCTCTCAAATATTGAAGAGCGATTCGCTGCCGGTTCCCCAGTGGTCCTGCGTTCTCATGGAGTTGAGCGCGAGGGACGTATTGTCTCCTCAAAGCCTTACGGTAAAGATCTGCTTGTCCACTTCGCAGGAGTGGATAGTCGCGAGAGCGCGGAGACGCTGAAAGGTGCGAAGCTCTTCGGAGAGCCGATCGACTACGGCGACG
>JBMFXG010000228.1:0-2658 GCA_049964535.1 Acidimicrobiales bacterium
TAAGATTCCACCCCTACAGCACCAAAAGAGCAGGTGACGGAGCTGGGCTTACTTCGGGGAGGGGGAACTACGGGCTAGTGATGAGGCGAGTCAGCTTCCTGGGCAACAACGACCTTTCCACGGCCAAGTCGTTTCGCATCGTAGAGAGCCCGATCGGCGCTGTCGATCAGTGAGGTCGCGCTCTGCCCGGCTCGGCTTAGCACGAGTCCGATACTGCAGGAGACCTGCGGTGCTCCCATGAGTTCGGCGCGCTTTCGGCAGAGTTCGATGAGATCGTTCGCTACGTGAACGCCATTGGACTCCTCGAGGTGATAGAGAAAGGCCACGAACTCGTCCCCTCCTAGGCGACCGAAGAGATCGTGTGAACGGAGTCGTGCTCTCCAATCGTGTGCCAAGGCCTGGAGGAGCTCATCACCTTTTTGATGGCCGTAGGTGTCGTTGACCCATTTGAAGTGGTCGAGATCCATCATGAGCAGCACTCCAAGTTCCGAATCGATCGGTGTCTTGGAGAGCGACTGATCGAGGGCGATCAGAAAGCCTCGGCGATTTGAGATCTTAGTGAGTGGATCTTCTCCTGCTAGGGCCGAAAGGTCGCGGATCGATGAGATCTCGCTCGTGATATCGAAACACTGCCCAAGGTACTCGTGTGGTCTGCCACTATCGTCACGAACAATAGTCATGACGAGCCGGACGCTCAGTTCACTTCCATTGTGGTGGAGCATTCGGATGGCGAGCTCGGCGGAGTTCTGGGTGGATTGGTTGGCATCAAGAAGAAAACTGTAGAGCTGTACGACGTCGTCAGGAAAAACGTAGGTCTCCCACGGTGTGTGTAGGATCTCTTCGATGGTCCGTCCCAAGAGGTTGCAGTAGGTCTGGTTGGCAGCAAAGATCTTGCCATTTGCACTCATGCGTGCCATTGCCACTGCTGAGTAGCTAAAAACGGTCTCAAGTACTGCTTGACTGTAACGTAGCTCTGCTAGGGCGCTCTCTTGCACCGTGATGTCGGAAGCGACGAGAAGGGCCAAATTTCCCTGTGGGTCTTCTGCCGGGACGGTCACAAAACTTAAGTTGTAGTGATGACCATCGTCCGATCTCGTCGTTTACTCCGAGGTAATTCCTGCGAAGGCACGATGCAGTGACGTCTCGACCTGCTCCACCTGATCAGAACGAAGGATCTCTCTGATGTGGACTCCTTCGAGTTTGTCGGAGGTCCAACGGAGACGTTTAATTTCTGGCCCTGCGGCCATTTTGATGGAGAGATCTCTGTCTATGAGGAGGAGAAAGACGCCCGGCGTATGGTCTGCGAGTCGGTGGTAGTCGCGAAGTGCCTCATCGAGTTTGAGCGACTCCGAGATTCGGTCGGTTACCACTCGTGAGATTGCGACGACCACATCAGCTCGTTGGGAGCATGGCTGACGAACCGATCGAGCGGTGGTCTCTAGCCATACTGTTTCGCCAAGCTTTGTCTCGATCGGGAACGTGAACGTGATGGGGTGGTCGTTGATGATTGCCGAGCGCATCTTCGCGTTGATCTCGCGCAGGAAGCTTCGAGGAACCGTGAATGCCTCGAGCGATTTGCCGAGAATCTCGCTGCGTGCGAATCCGAGGATGGCGGTAATAGAGCCCGAGACCTCGATGAATCGCCCCTTGAGATCGTGCAGGGCAACGATATCGGAGCTAGCGGCCATGAGCGCGTCGAAACGCGAACGCGATATCGAGTCGTTGAGGTTTGCAAGAACGAGGTCGGTACGATCGTTGAAGATGGAGAGTACGAGGTCCCCGTCGGGTGTCTCTATCGGATACGCACTCACTCGGACCCACGTAGTAGGAGAGTCGTCGCGCTCGAGACCGAAGGTGACAGGCCCAATCGGTTCTCTACTCTCAAGAGCGCGACAGGACGGAAGTTGGCGAGGGTCAGCAGGGTTGCCGAACTGGTCAACGATTCGGAAAGGCCATCGGCCGAAACGGAGGCCGATGAGCGAATCGCTCTCAGGCGCTAGGAGCTGTAACGCTGCTCGATTATGGAGGACGACTCCGGAGTCCTTGTCTTGGATCAGAATTGCCTCGCTCATGTACTCCATGGACCGATAGAGCAGTGACGCGATCCGATCTCTGAGCTCGTCGCTCAGTTGGTTGTGCAGCGTAAGGTGTGGTTGTAGATTGTCGAGGTTCATGACGAGGGGTAGTCCTGCTAGTCAGGTGAAGTAACTATCGACCAGATTGGCGAATACTTAACTAACCGAGGTCTTCATAGGCAGACTTAAAGTTCGACCCTCGTCTCTTTTCTGTAAGAGTCGCGCTGAAGGGTATAGCGGTGCAAGAGATCGAGTCTCGATGGTCAACTTTGGGCGATCCTTGCTTGTCACAGGGATTCTCTACAGTGGAAGTAGATACTAACTCGATTGAGTTTGAGATGAGGATGTCGTCTGTGCACTGTATGTGGTGGTTCTGAGAGTCGTGGTGATGAGGAGTTATGTCGTAGAGCACGCTGTACACGAGGAGATCAAGCCATGAGCTTTCGGTTTCTGCACGCATCGGATCTCCATCTCGATACCCCCTTTTCAGGACTTCGCTCAAGCGATGAAGGCGTTGGTGCGAGGGTAGCACTAGCTACGACACGCTCCCTGCAGAACCTCTGTGACGTTGCGATCGAGAGGG
>JBMFXG010000229.1:0-2633 GCA_049964535.1 Acidimicrobiales bacterium
CGGGAGAGGTGAAGGAAGGCGTGGTATCGTCCATCGTCAACTTCGGCGTCTTCGTAGATCTTGGGGGCATGGACGGCTTGGTTCACGTTTCTGAGCTGTCGTGGAAGCATGTCGATCATCCTTCGTCGGTAGTACAGGTCGGAGACCATGTCAAAGTTCTCGTACTCGATGTCGACCTCTCCAAAGAACGTATCTCACTGTCGTTGAAGGCGACACAGTCTGATCCGTGGCAAGATTTTGCTAATGCCCATCGAGTTGGTGAGCTGGTTTATGGTCGAGTCACCAAGTTGGTGCCGTTCGGTTGCTTCATTCAAGTTGCAGAAGGCATTGAAGGGTTGGTGCACATCTCCGAGATGGCAGCTCACCATGTCGATCTTCCTGAGCGCGTTGTGACCGCTGGAGAGGAAATGTGGGTCAAGATTATCGATATTGACCTGCAACGACGCCGCATCTCTCTTTCGATTAAGCAGGCAGCGGAGGGTGGAGAAGTCGCAGCCGAGTATCAAGAGGCTTTCGGTGAGCACAACTACGATGACGAAGGTAACTTCATCGGTTGGAGCGCAGCTACCGACTTTACGCCTGAGACGGAGTCGCAAGCGGCTTGGGCGGAGTTCCTCGTTGACGAAGCGGGTAATGCTGTGTCGGGAGTCGAGGAAACTGGTGACGAAGGTGACTCTGGGCTAGGGTCTGAAGACTGAAGGCAGAATCTTTCGTTGTGACAGACTTCGTCGCTATGCCCTAAGGCTTGTGGGTGTCGGGTTTCAACCCGACACCCTTTATGTTGTTCGGGCTTCTATGGAGGTGGCGTGCTGGTTGTTGGTTTGACCGGTTCTATTGGTTCGGGGAAGACGGCGGTCTCAAATCTCCTAGCTCTTCTCGGGGCTGTAATTATTGACGCTGACTTGATTGCCCGTGATGTCGTTAGTCCAGGATCTCTTGGACTACAGAAGATCGTCGACCACTTCGGTAGCTCCATTATCGATTCGGCGGGGGGATTGAATCGTTCTCTCTTGGCCGATCGAGTTTTTATGGATCCGGCGGAGCTCGCGGCCCTTAACTCTCTTGTTCACCCCTTGGTGCGAGATGTGATTGAAAGTCGGATCGCCTCGGTTGAAGTCGATGATCCTGCAGCGAGGATCGTCGTGGTGCTTCCTTTGCTAGTGGAGAGCGGTCACTGGAAGGCGAGATTCGACAAGATCATCGTTGTGGATACCCCTGACAGTGTCGTAATCGACCGGCTCGTAAGGTTCCGCGGTATGGAGTATGCTGATGCGGTGGCTCGACTTCGAAGCCAAGCATCTCGTGAAGAGCGTCGTGCAGTGGCAGACATCGTTATTGAGAATGATGGCAGCGAGGAAGAGCTTGAGCGACGTGTACGAGAGGTTTGGACCTGCCTCACCGCTGGAGCGCCTTAGGATCCATAGATATGGGAGCCTTCGAAGTCGTATCGCCCTATCGACCTGCCGGAGATCAACCGAAGGCAATCGCTGCTCTGTCGGATGGTGTGTTAAGTGGAGAAAAGTTTCAAACTCTGCTCGGTATTACTGGGTCGGGCAAAAGTGCTACCATTGCCTGGACTATCGAAGCGGTGCAACGTCCGACACTGATCATTGCTCCGAACAAGTCGCTCGCTGCTCAGTTAGCCTCGGAGTTCCAAGGTTTCTTTCCTAAAAATCGGGTTGAGTATTTCGTCTCTTACTACGACTACTACCAACCTGAAGCGTATCTCCCTTCGACTGATACGTATATCGATAAGGACGCGACGATTAATGATGAGATTGATCGGTTGCGTCACTCTGCAACTTCAGCGCTGTTGACTCGACGAGATGTGATCGTCGTAGCGTCGGTCTCGTGTATCTACGGTCTCGGCTCACCAGAGGAGTATGCGCGTCAGATCGTCCCGCTAAGAGTCGGGCAGGAGGTTGATGTACGCGAGGTGCTCTCTGGGCTCGTGGCCGTCAACTACGAGCGTAATGACATGAACTTGATTCGGGGAAAGTTCCGACTTCGTGGAGATGTTCTCGAGGTGCATCCCGCCTACGAGGAGCACTCGCTTCGCATTGAGTTTTTCGGTGATGAGGTTGAGCGAATCTCACGCTTTGATGTGCTAACCGGTGAGATCCTCGGTGACCTCGATGAGTTTGTGATCTTCCCTGCTACTCACTACCTGGCCGATGGTGAGCGAATGAAGACAGCTATTGCTTCGATTGAGTCCGAACTTCAGGTGCGACTCGCTGAATTCACGGCTCAAGGCAAGCTCCTGGAAGCACAGAGACTACAGATGCGCACACAGTTCGATCTTGAAATGCTCGCAGAGATTGGCTCTTGCGCTGGCATTGAGAACTACTCCCGTCACCTCGATGGTCGTGAGGCTGGTCAGCCCCCGTTTACTTTGCTGGATTTCTTTCCCGAAGACTATCTGCTAGTTGTTGACGAATCTCACGTTTCCATACCGCAGATTCACGGTCAGTACGCTGGAGATCGTTCCCGGAAGGAGACGCTGGTCGAACATGGATTTAGGCTTCCTTCTGCGATGGACAATCGACCGCTACGTTTCGATGAGTTTTACGTTCGTATTAATCAGGCAATCTTTCTGTCGGCTACACCCTCTCCATATGAGCTGGAGCGCTCTT
>JBMFXG010000230.1:0-2613 GCA_049964535.1 Acidimicrobiales bacterium
GAGGGCATTGAGCTACGCGATGCCGGGATCACGTTGCCGATCCTCCTCCTCTCTGAGCCCGAACGAGATGGTGTGGAGGAGGCCGCTGCGCGGGGCTTCCTGTTCTCGCTCTACAGCGTTCGAACGCTGGTTGAGCTCATTGCATCGTGGGAGCGCCTGCTGCGCCGCTACGGCAACCTCCAGCGTCCGCGAGTCCATCTCGTGGTCGACACGGGTATGCATCGCATTGGTTGCTCTCCGAGAGAGGTGGCGGAGTTAGCGCAATTGGGCCTTGAGGGTGGGATTGAGATTGAAGGGTTAGCGAGCCATTTTGCCGTGGCCGATGGTGGCGAGGAGGGCAAGCAAGCGACCGTGGAACAGATTCGTCGATTTGAAGTCGCCCGGGCTCAGCTTGCTGCGGTTGGAGTAGTGCCGAAATTGGTCCATATTGCGAACTCGGCCGGTGCGATAGCGTATCCTGCCTCTCGATACGATATGGTTCGTTGTGGTATGGCCATGTACGGGTATAGCCCCTCAGAACATATCTTTGCCCCTGGAATCAAACCCGTCTTGACCTTGAAAGCAAAGGTCGCTCACGTGCAGCGGCTCAATAGCGGTGAAGCGGTCTCCTACGGTTTGAAGCGACCTTTGACGGCACCGTCGACGATTGCGACCTTGCCGATCGGTTACGCAGATGGAGTCCCGAGAATGCTCTTTGATCGTGGCGGCGAGGTTCTCTTTGGGGGCCAACGTGCTCCAATAGCGGGAACCGTAACGATGGATCAGCTCATGATCGACCTCGGTGATCACAGTGCACGTGTTGGTGATGAGGTCGTTCTGCTGGGTCGCCAAGGACAAGAATCCGTACCTGCAACCGAGTGGGCGGAGCTCTGCGATACCACGGTGTACGAGATCCTCACTCGGTTGGGTCCGCGACTAGCCCGCAGCGTCGTTAGTGGCGTCCCTGAGGAGGCTCGCGACTCAGGTGTGCGGGGGTGAGGTTGCGTTGTGATGAGGCTGGCGAGGACGAGCTTGCTCTCCAGCTAGCGACCCCTTCCTCACTCGATGCTCTTCGGGCATCGATGAGTCAGTGTCGACGTTGTCCACTATCGCTCGGTAGAGCTCACGTTGTCGTTGGCGAGGGGTCCCCAACGGCACGCTTCGTCGTTATTGGGGAGGGGCCGGGACGGGAAGAAGATCTCAGTGGCCGCCCCTTTGTCGGACGCTCGGGAGGACTGCTTCGCTCGCTCTTGAGTGAGATCTGGCCTGGAGCGCTTGAGCGAGGGGATATCTACCTCACCAATATCGTTCGATGCAGACCTCCCTCGAATCGAACTCCACGCATAGCGGAGGTTCAAAGCTGCTCGCTCCATCTCAAGAGCGAGCTCGAACTCCTCGCTCCACTCGTCATCGTGACCGTTGGACTCACTGCAACGAGGGCCATGGTTGGTCTGACATCGCCACTACGGGAGCTCCGCGGACGACTCATCGAGGTGGAAGGGGCCGTGGTCGTGCCAACGTATCACCCTGCTGCAGCGCTTCGAGGTGGAAAGGCGATCGTCGACTGTATTGAAGCGGATCTTCGGAGTGCTCATGGCGTGGTCCTTGGGAAGAGCGACCTAGTGCAAGGAGAGGTAAGGGCGTGATCGTGGGTACGTACATCTTGGATTCTCTCCTTGACACAGAACGCTGCGGAGAGGCTCTTGGAGCTGGGCTTCGGCCCGGGGATATTGTTGCTTTGAACGGCCACCTCGGTGCAGGTAAGACGACGTTCGCACGCTCTCTGGCGCGTGGTTTTGGCATTACCCGGAGAGTGACATCTCCGACTTTTATCACCGTAAAGAGCTACGTTGGCGAACGTGGTACTTTTATTCACTGTGATCTCTATCGTGTTGACGGTCCACAATACTTGAGAGATCAGGGGGTTCTCGACGAGGTGGAGGCCGGCGCAGTGATGGTCATCGAGTGGGCCGAGAAGGCTAACCTGGTCGATCGCGCCGATCCTCTGGTGCTCTCGTTCGAGTCAACGTCAAAGGACGGGGAGCGGCTCGTGAGGTGCGAGGCATCGGATCGTTGGTCGTGGGTAACTCCAGTATTTGAACGTCTGCAGCAACTATGAGTGGACGAAACGTGGCTGCAATAAGGGAGGCGTAGGTGGTGGTAGACGGGGCGGCTACACGTGCCGTAGTTGTCGTTGATACCTCGACACCTTCGACCGTGGTAACAGCTGGGGTCGACGGAGTCGAGATCGCTCGCTTTGAACATGACGGATTTCACCATCTTGAATGCATCGGTGATTTCGTGGCCCGTAGCGAACATGCGTTGATCGATCGTGGGGCCCGTCTCGGAGCGATCGGTGTGGTGATTGGTCCGGGAGGGTTCTCGGGCCTGCGTATTGGGGTAAGTTTTGCGTCGGTCTTCGCCTTTGCACGACAGCTTCCCGTCGTTGCGCTCTCGGCTTTGGAGCTCACTGCGCGCTCTGTTGAACCTCTGATACGAAATCGCTTCGTTGTGCTCGATGGACAGCGATCGGAGGTCTTCTACGCGCTCTATCGTGCGGAAGGTGACGTTGTGAGTGAGCTCGGTCGAGGCCACTGCCCTATGGAGGAGATCTTGCAGCACGTTGACCCATCG
>JBMFXG010000231.1:0-2585 GCA_049964535.1 Acidimicrobiales bacterium
ACAGGTGCTCCTGTCTCAGATCCATCTACGACAGGGCTAGCTAAAAGCCCTAGACCCCGCTAAATGCTGAAGAGCCATTAATGTAGAGCAACGAGTGGTTTGATCCATGCATACGGATTCGAGGTCTGCTCGTGGCCCGAGACGGCGCAGGCGGTTAGACCCATGGCCCTCAACTACCCTATCTGGTCAACGACGATAATGGCAAGGCTCTCTCGGTCGAGTCACAGTTGTGGTGTGAAACCTGGTTTGGCGGTGGACTCGAGAGATAAATCAGCTTGAAACACGAGGCGAGCTCGGGTCCGAAGTGTCGTCTATGTGAACAGCGGAGGGAGTGGGATTCGAACCCACGGGGTTTGGGCCCAACGGTTTTCAAGACCGTCGCATTTGTCCGCTCTGCCATCCCTCCCGGCCAGGTTATTGTACTCGGTTACTGTGTTGACGGAGCTGCGTTATCCACTCGATGGTGGTATCGAGACCCTCAAGAGCTGCCGACGCAGATGTTGCGAGATCGCTCGTAGAGATCCGCTCTGAGGCGGGATAGGAGCCGAGGAACTTGATCCTGTTACTCTCCTGCACGAGTTCTTGTAAGCACTCGATAATGATGGGGTCGGTGACGTGTCCCACAAAGTCGATGACGAAGCAGTATTCACCGATGACTCGTTTGGTCGGTCGAGACTCGAGCTTGGTGAGATTGATGGATCGTCGAGCAAAAGATTCGACGATACCCATGAGGGATCCCGGTCGATCAGCGAGCTGGAAGCAGACGATAGAGGTCTTATCGTTACCACTCGGCTCGGGGATAGTGTCGCGAGCGAGCAGAACGAACCTCGTCTGGTTGTTAGAGAAGTCTTCGATATCTCGCGCAAGGATTTTCAGTCCATGGAGACTCGCATTCGTGAGAGGCGCAATTGCAGCACAGGATGGATCACCTCGCTCGGCCACAAACTCTGCAGCTTGAGCGGTCGAGTTTGTGGCAACTACCTCGATGTCGCTGAAGGTCTGAGCCAGAAAGTTTCGGCACTGAGCCGAAGCGTGGGGATAGGAGTAGATGGTTGTGACCTCTGCGAGCGAGGCCGATTCGAGACCGAGAAGCTGTTGGTGGATCGGCAGAACAACCTCTCGTTGAATGAGGAAGCTGTAGTTGAAGATGAGCGAGTCGAGATTTGGTAGTACCGTACCTTCGATCGAGTTCTCAATCGCTACGAATCCTCGGTCGATAGCGTTGCTCTCCAGGGCATCGAAGATCTCAGAGAACGAACCGTACGGTACGAGTTCATGGGAGCGAAGATCGACCTGTGTCAAAAGTGCCTCCTCGGAGAAGGTTCCTCGAGGACCCAGGTATCCAACGTGCTGCGCGACTTGACGGCGGCTCATCCTGATAGGCTACGGAGCTCGTAGAGCGATCCTGCTGGTTATCTGGTTCGGTAGGCTGAGAGCGTGCATAGTGAAAAGACTCTCCCAGTCGGTGATTTTGCCCTCGTTGACGGCGGACGACGCGGTCGAATCGGACAGAGCGAGGCCATCTACGCCCCGGGAAAGACCGTCTCCGAGGTCGTTGGGATCGCGAGTTCGATGCTTGCTCGGGTCGAGGGAGCGCTCCTGGTGACCAGGGTCAATGATGAGCTCGCGCAAGCGTTGGTAGCTCACTTTGGCGACGAGGCAGACTTCTCCCTTGAACCTGACCTCACGGTTGCGAGCCCCTATCGCACCGTGACGCTTCGACGAGAACGCTCGCTCGAACAACACTGTTCAATCTTGACTGCAGGCACCTCTGACTTGCGCGTTGCTTGGGAGTGTCGGGCCGTGCTGCGCGCGTATGGGGTGTCTGTCGACCTGATCAGTGATGTTGGAGTAGCCGGACTAGAGCGTACCCTCGATGCGGTCGATCAGCTCGGTGATACCGACATCGTGATCGTCGTAGCTGGCATGGAGGGAGCTCTTGCGTCGGTAATCGGTGGTTTAGTCTCGCAGCCCGTGATTGCGGTGCCCACTTCAACGGGATATGGAAGCTCGTTCGACGGAATCACGGCGCTCTTGGCCATGTCTGCCAGTTGCGCCCAAGGTGTCTCGGTCGTTGGAATCGATAACGGTTTTGGTGCTGCGTCGGCCGCACTTCGAATCTGTCGAAGCCTCCAAGGTGCTCGCCACCGTTGACGAGCATGAACGTCCTCCGTCTCAATGGCGCCGGCGGAATCTCCGGCGACATGTTCCTCTCTCTTGTGTTCAGCCTCGGCCTTGACCCAGATCGGTTGCAGGCCTGCCTTGGCGCGGTCGTACCCTTTCCTTTCTCGTTTGCGCTGACGCCGCAGCGGAGATCATCGGTGGCGGTCAAGACTGTGACCGTCGTCGGCGGAGATCGCTCCATGACGCTTGCGGAGATGAGAGAGTGTGCTTCGAGTGAGGTGCTGAGTCCTAAGGTACGATCCCTCTATCTCGACGCCCTCGATCTCCTTGGAGAGGCCGAGGCACGAGTTCACGGTGCTGGGGAAGTGGCACTCCATGAGTTGGGGACGCTCGATACGGTAGTGGATCTCCTTGGGGCCTTCATCGCTTTAGAGCTGCTCGAAGTTTCGATGCTCAGCGTT
>JBMFXG010000232.1:0-2551 GCA_049964535.1 Acidimicrobiales bacterium
GGCATCTACTCCTCTACTTCGCAGGTAGGAAGCGATCTGATTGGGGGTCGGTCGAGGAACTTCAACACGAACGCAGCGCGAGGCAATAGGTTCGAGAGCTGATCCCGTTCCCTCGGAGGTCAGGATGAAGATCGTCGAACTTGAAGGCTCCTCTATCGTCTTGAGCAAGATAGGCGCAGCAAGATAGGCTCTATGTATCTCCGGAATAATCACGATGCGCCAAGCACCGTGATTCGCAACGCCGACGGCGAATCGAATCGCGTCTCGAGCCTCAGTCACTTCGAGCTGTTGCCCGGAACGACGCACAATCAAGAGATCTGGATGGTGACCACCCCTCACCGCTGCACAGACATCGCAGCTACCACAACCACCTCGGTCGCACAGAACCATCGATGCAAACGCGAGAGCTGCAGAGAGTTTGCCACTACCTGAAGGACCTGCGAAGAGATAGCTCGGAAGCGGATCTACGGCAAGAGTTGCGAGTTGGCTCATCAGCTCGGGCCGATCGGGGAGATACGCACCAAGACCACTCTCGTCGCTCGGCGGCATCACGATTCAAGGCCTCCAACAAGCTCCCATATCTTCTCCGCCACCTGTTCGACCGAGCCCTGAGCATCAACAACGCTCCAGCCAAAGCGATCGGCACACTCGAGAAATCCTTCACGAATCACGTTCCAAACATCAAGTCCACCGGTCTCGAAGAGATCAGCTCGATCAAAAGTAAAAGAGCCTTGTGGAGATGGTCGATCTAAGATAATCGTCAGATCCGGCATCGACAAGAAGTCCAAGAGCGCAAGAGTCTGGTCCACGGCGGAGAGCCCAAGGCCCCGCATTCGCCCCTGGTATACATACGACGAAGCCAAGTAGCGATCGGATACGACCACACGACCTGCCTCTAGGGACGGCCGAAGTACCTCACGGTCGTGCTGAACTCGAGCCGCTTGAACGATCATGAGTTCGGTCCACGGGTCGGGGTCTACCGAAGAGAGCAAGACCTCACGGAGTCGTTCTCCTAAGGCCGTCCCTCCGGGTTCTCGAGTTCGTATCGTTTCTCGACCTTGGCTACGGAAGCTCTCGACTAACCGTGAGACCTGAGTCGATTTGCCCACTCCATCTGGGCCATCGATCGTGACGAAAAGGCCTCGGCCCATACCTAACCCATCAGATACTTCACGATTTGGAGGCTTTAACACTTGCGCGCTTCTTGGTGGTCTTCGATGATTTAACTGGAGCACCCGAAGCAATCTTCGCACGACGCTCCGCCAAGAGATCCACGGCATCATCGACTGAGAGTTCATCGGGATTCATTCCACGACGCAACGACGCGTTGACCTCTCCATCGGTGACATAGGGTCCGAATCGCCCCGACTTGAGCATGATTACCTTGCCTGAGACTGGGTCAGGTCCGACCTCTGTCCCAGCAGACGCAGTTGCAGCGCCTCGACGACCTCTCGTCTTTGGAGCAGCGAAGAGTGCGAGCGCTTGCTCTAGCTCTATGTCGAAAATGTCGCTCTCTGAGGATAGAGATCGAGTCTCTTTCCCTCGAGAGAGATACGGACCAAAACGGCCACCCTGCGCAAAGATCTTTTCGTGAGTCGTTGGGTCCTCTCCAACCTCTCGAGGGAGGGAAAGGACCAAAAGCGCGTCTTCGAGCGTAATTGTCGTCGGATCCATATAGCTCATCAGTGACGCAGTGCGGGGCTTCTCCTTAGAACCCTCTACTACTTCGCCAACCTGCACATAAGGACCGTAGCGACCGGCTTTGACAAAAATCTCTTGACCGGAGACCGGATCAACCCCAACGATGCGATCCGATCCTGCTGATTGCGCAATGAGCTCCATTGCTTTGCTCACGGTGACCTCGTCGGGCGCCAGGTCATCCGGTATCGATGCTGTATCTTCACCAACCTGTACAAATGGGCCAAATTTCCCGACTCGAACGACGACTTCGGTGCCATCATCGGTCTCACCAACGTGAATCGTGGAAATCTCCCGAGCATCGATCTCACCGAGCTTGGCTTCGACCATTGGCTTGAGTCCACCTTGATCGACACCAAAGTAGAACTCAGAGAGATAGGGAACCTGATCGACACTGCCGGCCGCAATTCGATCAAGATCGTTCTCCATCTCAGCGGTGAAGGAGTAGTCAACGAGCTCTGAGAAGTGAGCTTCGAGGAGTCGAACGACCGCAAATGCCAAAAAGGAAGGCACGAGAGCTTGACCCTTCTTCCACGCATAACCTCGGTCGAGGATCGTCGAGATAATCGATGCATACGTCGATGGACGCCCGACGCCCAGTTCCTCAAGGGTCTTCACGAGCGAGGCTTCGGTGTAACGAGCGGGTGGCTGGGTCTGATGACGATCCGACAAGACTTCGAGGCTGCGCAGCCTGTCTCCCTCGCTCATCGCTGGAAGCTGAGCGTGATCGTCGCCATCGCTCGCGTCATCATCGAGATCTTCAACGTAGACCCGCAAAAATCCCGGAGAGCTGATTACTCGGCCGGATGCGCTGAGAACACATCCCAAACCAGCCGGGAAGCTACCTTGCGAT
>JBMFXG010000233.1:0-2503 GCA_049964535.1 Acidimicrobiales bacterium
TCTCGAGCCCATTCGTCACGAGCCAAGTATGAATATCCTCAAAGCTAAACGAGAGCGCAAACACTGTTGAACTAACTTAGTTCAGGGATCTACCGACCGCGCTGGTACGATTCCAGGGATCACCGGTCAGCGCATATCCCCGGTCGAGGAATGTGTCACGCTCATGGAGTAGATACCTTCGTACGGAGCGGAACGAGTAGCACAGATGAGATGATCTCTCTACTCGTGCTATCTCACGACGGCACCACCTTACGGACGCTCCGAGAACTCCGAAGATCTGACGTGGCGCAGAGAATCTCTGACGCCATCACAATGTAGAGTGCATGTTGATGGAATCTGCGAGCAATGTCCGCAACTTGAACCACACTGAGATTAGAAACGTACAGCCCAAGCTCTAGGTAGTCCGTGCTCTTCGATCGACCAATCGCCCGCCGAGTCTGTGCTTCATATGAATCCAACACCTCGGCCAACTCGAGATTTGCTTCGACGTTGTCGTGATACGGCTGGGGCTGTGAGTAGGGATTCCATGCGGTCACGATGGTCGCTGGCGCTCGACCAAGCTCTGCCGCCAAGACCCCAGGTATGGTCACGCCACCGTCGGGATCGAACAACGTGCACCACACATCAGAATCCACTTGCACTTCTAGGATCGATCGACAGTACAGCTGCCAGAGTTGCTCAGAGATTCCCGCCACCACAAAACACACTACCCACACTAAGACTCGTCCACCACCTCGAGCACGAGGAGTTCGTCACCGAGTCACGGAGTCAAGTTTTCGTATAGCCCAACCAGTCCGAACGCCAAGCCCATTGCACGCTGAAGCCCCTCAGCTACGACCGTCATCTCTCCCGACGCCCAGCGCACGATGTAAGGAAACGAGTACTGAGAGCTATCAAAGCCAATGCCATCGAGAAAGAGGTAGGCCGTCGCCTCGGCTTCGACCTCAGCGAGCGCCCGATCGGGAGCGCCGTTCACGTGCAAAACTGCATGGGCAGTCTCATGAATGAGCGTCTTAACTCGTTGCGCCGGTGGTAGCGAGATATCGATCTCCACGAGTCGGGCGCCAACATCGGTCCGACCGTTCATACCCTGGAGCGGGACGTAGCGAACGCAATAGCCCTGAGCGATGAGGTAGGACTGGGCAAATGCTTCGACCTCCGGAAGGGCATCGCCCGTCAGGGTCAGAGGTGTCAGTGGCTCGTCGAGATCCTCTCCATCGGTCTGAGAGATGTCAAAGACGTAGCTCTTTCGAAACCCAACGATGGCAGACGCAGGCGGGGCATCAGATCCTTTCGGACTGCGCTCATCGTGCGTTCCCCGACCGCTCGATGAGGCACGAGGTTCGTGACCTTCGGAACCAGAGCGACAGATCGGAGAAAAGATCGCAAGTCCAGATTCGCCTCGACGGACCGACCGACCCAACTTCTTCCAGGCCACATATCCCGCTACTCGTGTTGGTACGAAGTCACGCTCTCGTGCCTGAACGTAGATCAACATCACGTTTCTCGGTGAGTACATACGGAACTTCGACGAAAACCGAACGAACTCGGCCCAACGACCCTGTTCGATCATCGCACCTACTCCACGCACCAACTTCTCTGACGCATCATCGACACCATCACGGATCGCACGTTGCACTTCGTACCTCGCCCCTCGAGCACCAACACCAAGACACTGGGCACGAAGGCCGATACGAACGTACAAAAACCATAGATCACTCCTGTGACAGCGCTCGGAACCTTGAGGCACGAACGCGGGCATTCGTGCACGCCAGTTGGTCGGCGTAGCACTTAGGCAGCGCTCGGTTCACAAACCAGCCCTCACGTTGGCCTGTTCCGAGGTGGCACGTCGTAACGGTAGGTCGCTCTATAGCGAACCGACTCACGCTCCAACACCCTCTCCAGTGGTGACCTATGGCGGGTCCGCTGCGTTCTCTCCGCTCCAATCGGCGCACGAGAGTACAGGTCTGTGCAGAGACACCCCACCGGCTCGTAGATCCCGAACGATCCGCTCACTACCAGATGACGAATACGACCGAAAAGCACGCACACTCACACGCTCGTGGCACATAGCTCCTCTCTACACGACTCACCATCCCAGTTACCCAACCCACAAGGCAACCGAGTCGACCATCGCTGAACTCGACCGGCCAGTGACCGAGGTCTCTCGCACTGGGAGTGCCAGGAGTAGACAGCTTCTACTCAGACACCGGCACTTCACGGCCACAGTCGCTGTAGTCATCGCAAGTAGTAAGAGGCCAGGTGATCGGTACGAAGCTGAGTGATCGGTACGAGGCCAGGCCTCCATTGCCACAGTTACACACGACCAATCCCCAGGCCAACTCGGAAGCAGGTGAAAGCGGGCGCGGAACCGGTAGCGCTCTCCATTGTCGTGGTGTATGAAGCCTCAAAAGGAGATCTTCTCCCTCAGGCAAGTATGCCCGCTCGTGTCCGTCAGGGCCTCTGGCGCGTCCCTGCGGGCTCAACCTCTGCACATCACATC
>JBMFXG010000234.1:0-2498 GCA_049964535.1 Acidimicrobiales bacterium
GTAGCACTATCAGATATGGATGAGCTGGTCAGAATCGAGAGAGGTGCTCCGGAGGCAGTTTTTGGGGGGAACTACGGATTAAAGACCCCACACCAACGTTCGGCTCAGCGCTCCACTGGGGAGCGAACGCACAGTACCTCCAGCGCTACATCGAAACAAATCTCGCGCCGAAACCTACCCACACTTCAGCTCATAGCGAAACATTCATACCGAGCTGGTACTGAGCGGAAATAATCGTAGCTATATCTACGTTATCTGTCGGTACGAGACTTTGGAGGTCTCGATAGACAAGACTTTGGAGGTCTCAATGACGACGCAAGCGAATAACCCAGGCGACCTACTCGTAGCAGCGGTCCAACACCTATTCAGCTCTGCAGTCATGTCCCACTCAGGACATGCAAACCTCAGCATCCGGCTCGATACAGACCGTTTCGCTCTCACGTCGTCCGGTATGGTACGTGATCTTCGCCCCGAACAACTGGCAACGGTGAGCGTCCAAGGTGAGGTCCTCGACGGAGAGCTCGGTCCTGAGAATGCGGAGATCGTCGCCATGCACTCAATTATCTACAAGGCACGCGCTGATGTTGGCGCTATTATCCACACGCACTCTCCATCCGCTACTGCCTTCGCGCTTGCCAACAAGGAGCTTCCATGTCGAGCAGAGCCGCTACTACGGTTCGGTCAGGCCGAGCCCGTACCGGTCGTTGCATGGGGTCCTCGCGGTTCTGATGTATCAGTTCGTGGAATCGCCGAAGCCATGGATCGACACCCAACTACCTCGGCGGTACTGTTGGCAAACCATGGTCTCCTAGCATTCGCCGCCGACCCAATTGCCACCGCACGCCTCGTTGTCGCCATCGAAGAGGCTGCCGAGGCAGAGCTAGCAGCCGCTCCAATCGGTGGGGCAATCGATTTTCCGGCCGGCGCCCTCGACGCCGTTCGTGCATCGATGGCACGGGTACGGTCGTGACGACTAATCCTACGACTAATCCCGCCGAGGCGATCCGTGACCGATACCGAGAGGTTTTTGGCTCAGTGCCTGCCGGAATAGAGGCTCGCATCTTCGTAGCGGACAGAGTCGGACGGCTCGATGCGATCCTGACGATCGAACAACTTCGTCGGGTACTACTCGCAGAGAATCCTCTCGGTGACCGTACTCAACAGCTGGTCCACTTTGCTCAGCTCATAGCGCTCGGACGGGAAGAACCCGCTCGACTCCACGCCCGTGGCGCTCTCCGTGCTGGCGCTACGCTCGCCGATCTCGTTGGTGTGGCCGAAACCTCGCTGGTCACTTCAGGTATGCCCGCCTATACCTCCGCGATCGAGATTATCGCTGAGATACTCGATAACGAGGACCCACAACCCGAGACCACCGCGTAACCAAGCGCTCGCCGACTTGACGCAGTCAGGCACGGAAAGGATCATCTCACGATACCATCTCGGCAATACAAGGTCGGTTCTACCTGGACCTTGTATTGCCGAGAAACACGATCGCGTTTACTGTATCGCGATGTCGCCTGATTCCTGAACTACGACGGCCAGAAAGTGAGCCTCCAACTTCAGGTAGGCTGAGAAAAGAAATGAGAGTATTTGCATGTCTGAGATCACGGTCACCCAGTCAGATGAAATCTATACCCAAGTTGATCAAGCGGGTAACACCTTGACTAGCATCATCAATGCGGTACAACAACATGGGATATCGCACCGTGGGAGAATCCTGGCCAATCTCCGTTGCACGTCGTCGAGTCAAGGGCGAACACTTGCATGGGTAACGAGTGACCTCACGTGACTACACCCCCCCATCTCCCTACGACCACCAACCATCCCGAGGTAACACCGCAAGGAGTTGGTTTTCTTCTTGGTGTAGCGCACCGAGCACGTCGGAGGGCGTGGGAAGTCTCCCTCGTGGACCTTCACCTAACGGCACCACAGGCAGCCCTACTACGACTCATCACCGCCCAACCAGGTCAAGGTATCCGCCAGCTTGCACGCATACTTGGAACCGATCCAATGAACGCCCTTCGCGTCGCAACCTCTCTTGTTGATCTCGGCCTCTGCGAGTCTCGCCGAGATCTAGAAGACGCCCGTCGTCGGCCATTCTTTCCCACGGATAAAGGTTCTCACCTTGCAAGCGAGATTGCTCGCCGAGCTGACTGTGTTGAACAAGAGCTTATCGAGACGCTCGGGCCCGAGTCCTACAGTCGGCTACTTTCCAACCTTCAAGCTCTCGTCGACCTCGACCGAGCAAAACCTACCAAAGGGGCAGGGAGCGAGATGCCCCGAGATAACACGAATCTCCACACAAGCGAGAACCCGCCAACTTTGGATATGGTGCCGGACCGCGAAAGTTTCAATCCTTAGATAGCGGCTAGCTCACTATTTGCTTGATGTTACTGACATCTACGAGCAACGGCGTACAACTAGGCCGTAGTTCCCCCTCCCCGAAGTAAGCCCAGCTCCGTCACCTGCTCTTTTGGTGCTGTAGGGGTGGAATCTTA
>JBMFXG010000235.1:0-2487 GCA_049964535.1 Acidimicrobiales bacterium
CTCGCGCTGCGTGGAGTGAAGTTCCGTCCCGGTGGAGCTGCGCAGATACTTCGGAGAAACGTCTGGATCTATGGCGTGGGCGGACTAATCCTTCCATTTATCGGTATCAAGATTATCGATCTCATTCTCAGCGCGTTAGGAGCGTATTGATCATGTTGGTACAGCTGCGTCGATCGATCATTGTCTCGGCCATCTTCTTTGTACTGCTCGGGTTGGTCTATCCACTGGTGACCACTGGGTTGGCTCAAGTAGTCTTCCCGCACCAGGCGAACGGATCTCTGACTTCCAATGGCTCTACGCTCATTGGTCAACGTTGGTCGGGTCGTCGCTGGTTTCACGGTAGAGCCGATGCTTTCAACGCTATGGCGAGTGGAGCATCGAACCTGGGTCCGAACTCCAAGGCGCTCGAGGAGTTTGTGGCGAAAGAGGTTCGTTACTACCATCACCTTGGCGTCAACCCTACTGCTTCGCTGGTCACAGGTTCGGGAAGTGGGCTTGACCCTGATGTCTCGGTAGCTGGCGCGTATGCTCAGGTTGGAATGGTAGCCAAGGCTAACGGGCTGTCGTCCTCGGCGGTCTCTCGACTCGTGGCGAGTCAGATCGTAGGCCAGCAGCTCGGTTTCTTGGGCTCGCAGTACATCAACGTCTTGTCGCTCAATGAGGCGCTAACTGCCCTCGTTCATCACACGAAAGGTTAGCTGAGCAGGAGTAACACGGTGATGGTGTGAGGGTTCGGGAGCTGTGAGGCTCGCTAGCATCGCTAACCCTCGGCTCTGAAGGAATTGAGTGTGCTGCGAAGCACCTTCTCCTCAACTCAGAGCGGTCTCATCAGCTATAAGCGCGTGCTTGTCGCTGTGGATCGAGAGCCCATGCGCCAAGAAGTCCGTCTGAGACTGTGGGAGGCAAGAGCACCGTAGCTCTTTGAACTACGGTGCTCTTGCCAAGCGATCACGAGCGCTGGTTTAGCAGTGCGGAGGCTCCTTAGGAGTGTGAGACGCTCGACGGGTTTTGAAGGCGACCATGGTCTGTTGCAGCTCGTCGTCGTTGAGAGCGCTCTCGGCTACACCCGTCGACTCGTCTCTGCTTTCTTTCAGCCCGTCGAGCACGAAGGTCAGGTATCGTCGCCAGATGGTGGGGGATACAGCCTTGCAGTAGTCGGCCGCTCCGGTAACCATCGCGGTGATGATCGGTAGGTCGGTTGCGGAGAAGTCCTTGCGCAGACCTCCTTCGGCCTTTGCGCGTTCAACGATCTTTTCCACGAAGGGAAGTATCTCGGCTTTGAGCTGGGTGATTCGTTCACGAAGGTAATCACCACGGAGTATGACATCTCTCAGGCCGTGATCGGCGACCTCCATTGAGCAGATGCCTTCAATGAGATAGCGAAAGCCCTCCCAGCGGTCAGGTATCTCGAGAGCTTCTTGAGCGAACTGCAATATCTCCACGACTCGCTGTTCAAAGAGGGCCTCCACTAAGGCCTCTTTGGAAGGAAAGCGGCGATAGACCGTCCCTACTCCGAGTCCCGCATGTCGTGCAATCTCATCCAGGCTCACCTCAAGTCCTCGATGAGCGAAGAGATCGAGCGCAGCTTCAACGATCCTTTGTCGGTTCACCTCGGCATCTCGCCGAAGGGGGCGTACGGTCTTGTCATCCCCTTCGACGGGTTTCACTCTGGCACTATCTGCCTCTGGTCGCGACGAATACATATCGAAGTGTGAATCCACGGTAACGATTATACGGGAAAGTGGAGGGAATATCTCCAGATAACCGTATGTTGGATAGTACAAAGCGGAGCTTAGGACTCCACATAAGTAGGGAGGAACTCGGATGGAAGCATCAACGGATCTCTCCGGCGTTCTCGCACCATCGAAAAGCAAGCGCTCAGGGATGAGCGCTTCAGATGGATCGAGACTTTCGCTGGCGGAGCATACTCATAACAATCGCTGGTGGATCTTGGCAGTGGTTGCGTTAGCGCAGCTCATGGTGGTCTTAGATGCCACAATTGTCAATATTGCGTTGCCATCAGCACAAAAAGCTCTCGCATTTTCGAACGCTGATCGACAGTGGATCGTCACCGGATATGCACTCTCTTTTGGTTCGTTACTCCTTCTCGGTGGACGTCTGGCCGACTTTTTTGGACGCAAGCGAATCTTTCTGGTCGGACTCGTTGGTTTCGCGGTCGCTTCGGCGATCGGCGGTGCCTCTACCGGGTTTGCGATGTTGGTGACCGCTCGGGTCGTGCAAGGTGCCTTTGGCGCCATCTTGGCTCCGGCCGCACTCTCCCTTTTGACGACCACCTTCACGAATCCAGCGGAACGCGGCAAGGCCTTTGGGGTTTTCGGCGCCATCGCTGGTGGCGGAGCTGCCATTGGCCTGTTGCTGGGCGGATTTTTGACGCAGTACGCATCCTGGAGATGGAGTCTCTATGTCAACTTGGTCTTCGCAGTCTTGGCCGTAATCGGGGCTCTTACCTTCCTTCGCCACGACGAT
>JBMFXG010000236.1:0-2481 GCA_049964535.1 Acidimicrobiales bacterium
ATATGGATGGGGCAAGACTCTTCAACGCTTCGGCAGCCACGGGGGTAGATCCTTTGGAGTACGGGCGTTGCGTGGACTCGGTTATGAGCTGTGTTTCCAAGGGTCTAGCTGCTCCGGTCGGTTCTTTGCTAGCAGGAACGGCCGATTTCATCGCATCTGCGCGCGATCAACGTCAGATTTTGGGTGGGCAGATGCGTCAAGCCGGCATTATTGCTAGTGCCGGAATCGTTGCACTGCGATCCATGCGCGAGCGACTCGTCGAGGACCATCGTCGCGCCGGACTCTTGGCCGACGCCGTGGTCGAGGTATTCGGCGAATCATGTATCGATCGTGCCTCTTTGCGTACCAATGTCGTTGTGTTCCGCCATGAAACTCCGGAAGCGTTGATCGCGGAGATGGCGAGTCATGGAGTTCTGATCGGTTCCATTGCTCCCAATGTCGTGAGAATGGTCACTCATAACGACGTTTCGGACGACGATATCGAACGTGCCATCAAGGTGCTCCACCGCTGTGCTGAATAAGCTTCAAAGATGCTGAGCACTCTCGTCGATGTATGAGCTCAAGACCAAGCCGAAATCCGCCCTGGCAATATTTGCTCACCCCGATGACGCTGATGTGGCGTGTGGCGGCACTTTGGCGTTATGGTCCTCTCTAGGTGCTCGGGTCGGTCTCGTCGTCTGCACAAGGGGCGAGAAGGGCACGATAGACGTAGACCTCAAGCCCGATGATCTCGCTGAGCAGCGAGCGGCGGAAGTTCGAAGCGCTAGCCGCTTCCTTGGTGTCGATGAACTCTATCTCCTTGAGCTCAATGACGGAGAAGTTGAAAACACAGTCGATCTTCGGAGTCGTCTCGTTGGACTGGTGCGACGTTTTCGCCCTGAGGTGGTGTTGACGCCAGATCCAACCGCAGTGTTCTTTGGCGAGCATATCTACAACCATAGAGATCATCGAGAGTTGGGATATGCCGTATTGGACTCCATCTTTCCAGCTGCAATGCTTCCTCACTACTTCCCTGATGATCAACTTCCTCATCGTGTGACGACTGCGCTACTCGCTGGGGCCTTAGAGCCGACCTGTGTCGTGGACATCTCTGGCTCACTGGAGCTCAAGATTCAAGCCGTAACCTGCCATAGAAGCCAGTTGCAAGGCGAAGCTGAGGCAATGGATCATGTGCTGAGAGCTAGAGCTTCTGAACTCGGTCGGAGACTAGGACTACGTTACTGCGAGGCTTTTCGTCGTATATCTCCGGCCGGCACGCTGTAGTAGCGGTTCGGTCTAACTTTGTAGGGTGGCACTGTGGGTCGTACGAGATTGAGTAGTCGGGACGGTCTGAGCTACTGATCCGTGCGAAGGTCGGTGGGACGTTTCGAATCAGATTCTGGTGTACTACCATGGTCTACTGGTCGAGGCTATAAAGCTACCAGGCAAAGGGGTTCGTGTGCGGCGTGCGTGAACGAGGAGGCATCGGTCGTTCGCCCTGACATTGCTTTAGGGTTGCTGAAATTACGCCGATAGTTGGGAAGAGTGATAGCCACGAAATTAATACGGTTCGAGTAGCATTGACGTAGATGCTGTAGGTACACTTCGGTGTTAGGTAAAGGGGGAGATGTGCCGCTTTCCGAAAATGAGTTGAAGGTTCTCTCTGAGATCGAGAAGAACTTTTATGAGCATGATTCTGCCTTTGCCGATCGAATGCGATCCGAGACGGTCTACAAGCACTCGGGCCGGAATCTCAAGTGGGCTGCCGTCGGTTTCTTGGCGGGATTTGCCTTTACAGTTGCAACTTTCACGACCTCGGTCTATCTGGGTCTTGCCGGCTTCTTGGTGATGCTAGCTTCGGCGGTAGTTTTTGAAAGAAACCTTCGGAGAATGGGTAAGGCTGGTTGGCAAGAGATCACTTCTCAGAAGAAGCCGGGCGCAGCGGCTTCGATGAATCCTTTAGCAGATCGGTTCAAAGGTAAGTTCGGTAAGAAAGATTAAGTCTCGGCATTTCTCGCACCGATGGCATAAGTGTTTCCGCCATGCCATCGACTCGAATACTGGTAAAAATCGGTCTTAGACTGCGCTACGCGAGGGGATATGCGAAGAAAGTCGGTTGGTTTTCGCTTCAGCCGTCGCGGTTTCTGAGTGGTCTCTTGCTCATAAGAGCAACCTCTCCTTAAGGCTTCTGGTCGGCTTCGATCTTCTTTACTTCTTTAAGTTCTTCCCTTAAGATTCTTAGCGATCGGTCTAGCCATAGTTCGCTACATCATGGAAGTCGAGTGTGGTGCTTTTAAGCACGGTACGGCAGATGCGTACGGCGAGACCGTCCCCGGTTGACGATAGCGAGATCTTGGTGCCAGATCCCCTCTCTTCGTCGACTGAAAAGGGAGCGATATCGAAGAAGGTCGGCACGAGTGCTCAGGCGTCCGAGCTGTAGTGATGAGACGTGGATATCAGGACGGGATAATGTACACAGTATGAACATCCAGTACCCCCCCG
>JBMFXG010000237.1:0-2440 GCA_049964535.1 Acidimicrobiales bacterium
TGCGATGCCTTCGCAACGTTTGTGCCAGAGACGAGTCCACCGAGCTCTTTGAGACCCCCAAGCAGACTGGTCAGTTCTACCGGCACGACGAACTTCGTCGACGGTGAACCCCCGAGCTCTCGCAGTGTTGTGAAGTACTGCAGAAGAATCGTGGTCGGGTTTGTGTTCTCTGCGCTGTCGTCGACAGCACGCAAGGCCCCAGCTAGACCCTCTGCTCGAATAACGACCGCCTCTCGTTCGCCCTCGGCCTCTAGGATTGATGCCTGCTTTTGACCCTCTGCCGCTAGAACCGCAGCGAGCTTTTTACCCTCGGCAACCGTCACCGCAGCCTGCTTCTGACCTTCGGATTCGGTCACGACGGCTCGTCGACTTCTCTCGGCCGACATCTGGCGAGTCATGGCCTCTTGAACGGCCGGTGGAGGATTGATCTCACGAACCTCGACGTTCGTGACCTTGACTCCCCAACGTTCAGTAACCTCATCGAGACGAACCCGGAGTGTCGCATTCATCGCATCACGCTTCGACAGCACATCGTCGAGAGACGTGTCGCCGACGACGCTGCGCAGCGTCGTCGCACCGACGTTCAGCGCTGCTCGGGCAAAATCGTTGACCTGCACGACCGACATGGTTGGGTCGAAGACCTTGTAGAACATAATAAAGTCGATCGAGATAGGCGCATTATCTTTCGTAATTGCAGTTTGATGGGGGATCTCAAAGAACTGTTCTCGCAGATCTACCCAGTTGATTCGATCGGTGATCGGGTTGATGAGTATGATGCCCGGTCCTTTGGTTCCGTGGGATCGACCGAGTCGGAACAGCACGACCCTCTGGTACTCGCGGATGATCTTAATACAGGAGACGAGCACTGCGAGTATCGCTACAAGGACGAGAAGCCCAATAATTGACAGTATTACCATCTATGACTCCTTTGAGTCGTGAGACACGTTCGTCTGGTCGAAGCTAAGTGGATCACTCACCACAATGACCCGCAGGCCGCGAAGCTCTGCAACGAGAACTCGAGTTCCTGCTCGTATTGGTCCGTCGATGCTCTCAGCACTCCACTGCTCGCCATCGATCAGCACAATGCCCGTAGGCGACAGGTCGGTCGCTGCGACCGCAATAGAGCTTCGAAGCCGGTCGGTATCGAGACAGGAGGCTTCGGAGCGACTCGATCGAATGCTACGGTATCCCCAGATGAGAGATGCGCCAGAGCCGAGGAGCGCAGCGCTCAAGGTCGCGACGGCAACGACAGGGTCGGTTGCGAAGAGGATTCCAAGCCCTGCCAAAGCGATTGCAACAGAAGATACCACAACGACGACACCGGAGGTGGCGACTAGAGCGTGAGGTCCGAAATGGAAGCTGAGCAACAGGGCGATAAGAGCGGTCACGAGCAGAACGATCGATAGGGTTGACACGCTCACCACCTCCCCGAGGGATTTAGGGGTTTCAGCGCCCGAAGTAGTGTGCTACGGATCGTTGTTACCACTCTCACAGTACCACTACCGGCAGAGCTATGACGAGGTCGTACGTTTGTTCTCAGGCAATTTGGCGGAACTCGGTGATCAGCTTGAACTTGCTAATCTCTAAGCTCTCGTCACGCAGCGTTGCGTTCAGTCCGCTGCATGGACACTGGATACGGGTCACCTCGGCGATGCTGATCTCTCTAGCTTTGCGTCGTTCTTTTGGAGCGATGTCATCATACTCTTACTACTTTGCGTGATCGGAAATGGTCCGAATCGCTCACGATACGGCCGTCTGAACGGTAGTTTGGAGCGTATTGGTGGCCTTTGAGTTCGGTTGACCCCGAACTTTTCTGACATGCGCAGCGTTTAATCGTGCATCTTCTCGGCACCGCAGTGAAGAGGAGCCCCGATCGCTCAAGCAATCGATGGTCTCGAGCTAGCTGCGAACGATTCGAGAGATTGGAGGATCGGTCGCGAAGGCGCGGGCAGCTGTGGGCGTACGGTAGAGGTAGCGTTGCAGAGCGAGGAGATCAGATGAGCAGAGTTCCCGCCGTAGAGCGGTGGTTCGGCCGCTCTCGTGGTTCAGACCCCGGCCATGTTCGTTTGTTCACATCGAGTGCAACCGTAGCTACCGTACTTGTGGTAGTTCTGGCGGAGGATCTCTTTGTCTCAGTGACCCATGCGCTGTTACGTCCGGTACCCTTACACAACTATCGGCTCGCCGCCAGCGTCACTACCCTCAATAACGACCTAACTATCGTGGCCATGCTGCTTGGCGCACTCGTAGTCTTTGCCAGCTCATTGAATCTTGACGAGCAGTCACGCCCGAAGGTCGTGATCGCGCTGCTCTATCCACCGGTACCGCTTCTTTTGACGATCGCATTTGGGCTTGGACTTTCTCATTTCCGCTGGTTGGAGCTGCTTGGAATGTCGGTCTTCCTTGGCGTAGGTACACTTGGCCGCCGGCTTGGCTCTCG
>JBMFXG010000238.1:0-2438 GCA_049964535.1 Acidimicrobiales bacterium
TTCCTTGAGCTGAGGGAGATACCTCATCTGTCCGGGTCTCTCTTTTGCCATGTTCCATCCTTACCTCCAAGGAACAAGGTCTCCACTAAACCCGGAGCGTATCAAGGCTCTCACCTCGGGTTGGACTTCCGGAGTGCAAGCTTGAAGACTCAAGCGATGGGGTTGTGGGTGTCGTAGCTCAGTCGCCCTTGAGTGCCTCGAGTTCAGAGGCGATTGCGATCCAGACTTCCTCAAGCTCGTGGAGGGAGTTCTGGAGCTCTGCAAGTTCGCGACCGTGAGTAGCGATATCGTTGTGATCTACCGATGTGGCGAACGAGGCCTCCACTACCTCGAGCTTACGACGAAGCTTATTCATCTCCCGCTCCGTCTCACGGAGACTGTGGGAGAGGGTTGAGCTCGATTTACGCGGAGGTTGTTGCGGATTTGGACGAGAAGATCGGGCATTACCCGTACCTGTTGTCACGGTGCTCGAAAATTCTCGAGTTCTTGAAGGCGACTCCTGACGAGTAGTCCGTTCGATCCAAGTCTCGAGACCTCCGGGAATCGCTGACGCTCGATGATCCTCCACGACCAGGATTCTTTCGGTCACACGTTGGAGAAAGCTGCGGTCGTGACTCACGACAACCACCGCTCCACGGAAGTCATCGAGGTAATCTTCGAGGGCTCGCAGTGTATCGAGATCGAAATCGTTTGTTGGCTCATCGAGAATAAGGACGTTTGGGCGAAGAGCCAGGGTGCACAAAAGCTGCAGCCTCTTTTTCTCTCCACCAGACAAGGTGCTCACGGGGGCCCATGGAAGTTCTCCGGTAAACCAGAATCTCTCCATCAACTTTTGATCGATGAGATCGCCAGGGGTTCGGTTTGGTCCAGCTATCACCTCTCGTACTCGGAGCTTGGGATCGAGGTCGACTGGGCGCTGGGTGTAGTAGGCCACACGAACCGTTGCTCCGTGCCGAACCGTTCCACTCGTAGGCTCTCGTACCTTTGCAATGAGGTCCAGGAGAGATGATTTCCCCGATCCGTTGAGTCCGACGATTCCGATCCGGTCGTCTGGTGCAACGGTGAGAGAGGTCTCTTCTATGATGGTGGCGCCTCCAAGGAATAGCGTGACTTCGGTAACTTCAATGGCTTCTCGACCGAGTCGTGGAGTATCGAAGCTTAAATCGAGCTGTCCAGTTCGGGCTGGGGTTGGAGCCTTGGTCTCTATGAGGCGTTGGGCGGCGTCAATACGTGCCTGTGGTTTCCGAGATCGAGCTTTCGCCCCTCGCTGTAGCCATGCGAGCTCCCTTCGGGCGAGGTTCCGTCGAACGCTCTCGTCTTCAGCGGCCTTTTCGTCGCGCTCAAGCCTTGCGGTGAGATAGCCCGCATAACCCATGTTGTGCAAGAAGGTGTCACCGCGGTCGAGCTCTAGCATCTTTGTCGTGACGCTATCGAGGAGGTGTCGGTCGTGACTGACTACCACGACGGCACCTCGGTAGTTGATGATCCACTGTTCCAGCCAGTGAATGGTAGGGAGATCTAAGTGGTTTGTTGGCTCGTCCAAAATGAGTACTTCGGACGGAGCGGCGAGGACTTGGGCGAGAGCCACTCGCTTGAGCTGACCCCCCGAGAGTTGGTCTAGCGAGCTGTCGATCGCATGGGTCATTGCAAGTTGATCGAGAATCGCTTTGGCTTCCCAGTGGTCTCCCACAACTTCTCGGACCGTCAGTCCTTGCAGCGATGCCTCCTGGTCGAGGAATGCCACTCGAGTTCCTCGACCCCGACGAACCTGACCTGACTCCGGAGTCTCCGTCCCAGTTAGCATTCGAAGAAGCGTTGACTTGCCAGTTCCGTTGATCCCGACTACTCCGATGCGATCTCCAGTTGAGATGGTCAAGGATAGATCTCTAAATAGGACTCGGTCAGCTCGAGTCGAGGTTATGGAGGAAGCGTCTAGGAGAATGGCCACTCAATCACGGTAGATGCGCCGAACCTAGGAGTGGCCGCCGTTTCTCTATCAAGGTGACTCCGACTGTCGCAAAGGCGTCGTAGTTCGCGATGAATATGTCGCTTACTCCTGGTTGCTCAGGTGAGGGATGTGTGAGCATAACTCAGACAACCTTGTCCTCGGTGGCGGTTACGATGTGACAAAGGTCGCACTCAAGAGATGTAAGGGAGTTCGTGGTGTGGATACGTAAAGCGACGGTCTTTGCGTTGCTGGTTGCGGCTGTGGCCTTCGTACCCATCGGTGCCACACCTGTCGTTTCAAAGATGGCTCCTTTCATCCGAAGTGGTACGCCTGCTGGTTCTAGCAGCACACAACTAGAGTCGAGTTTCCTTACTCAATCGAGTTCGTCTGGCTATAGGCTCGTTGCTTCCGACGGAGGGATCTTCTCCTTTGGAGATGCTCAGTTCTACGGATCGACGGGAAATATCAAACTGAACGCTCCCATAGTGGG
>JBMFXG010000239.1:0-2350 GCA_049964535.1 Acidimicrobiales bacterium
CTCAAGGTGTTGCCTACGATTCCGAGGATGGACGAGCCTGGGCTGCAGCGATTACGGCACTGCTTACTGGAACGGCCTACGCCACCTCGGCAAGAATGGCGAGTCGTCTCGGTCCGTTTGCGGGTTTTGATCAGAACCGAGATGCAATGCTCAACGTCTTGAAGATGCATCGTGATGCAGTGAACGGTATTGATGAAGAACGAGTTCCACCACAACTCTTGGGTGCAGCTCAGCGGACGTGGGATCTTGCAGTGGAACAAGGTGAGATCTACGGGGTCCGTAACTCGCAAGCCTCGGTTCTGGCTCCGACGGGGACAATTGGTCTGCTGATGGACTGTGATACCACCGGTATTGAGCCGGATCTCGGGCTCGTGAAGACCAAGAAGTTGGTCGGTGGCGGAACTATGTCCATTGTGAACCAGACGATCCCTCGTGCACTGACGGCGCTGGGCTATAGCGATGCAGATGGGGCCGAGATCGTAGGCTACGTTGACCGTGAGCGAACGATCGTCGGTGCGCCCAAACTTCGGCCAGAGCATCTACCGGTCTTCGCCTGTTCAATGGGTGATAACACGATTCACTATCGTGGCCACATTCGGATGATGGGAGCGGTGCAGCCGTTCATCTCTGGAGCGATCTCGAAGACGGTTAACATGCCTGAGGAGGCAACGGTCGAGGAGATCGAGCAGCTCTATGTCGAGGCCTGGAAGCTAGGAATTAAGGCCGTTGCTATCTATCGCGACAACTGCAAGGTGGCACAGCCTCTCTCGACTACGAAGTCGAAGAAGGTAGAGGAGCTCATCGAGACCTTAGGCGCAGAGAGCTTTGACGACGAGACCTTGAACGAGAAGATTGAGAAGCTCGAGAAGGCTCTACAGACGCAGACGGTTGTCGTGAAGCATCCGATTCGCGAACGGCTTCCAAGGAGGAGGAGGTCTTCGACCTTTGCCTTCCGGGTTGCAGACTGCGAAGGTTATGTGACCGTTGGAGAGTACGACGACGGTCGGCCGGGAGAGGTCTTCATGAAGGTCTCCAAGCAGGGCTCGACCTTGTCGGGGATCATGGATGCGTTCTCCATATCGGTGAGCCTTGGTCTTCAACACGGCGTGCCACTGGAAACGTATGTCCGTAAGTTTACGAACATGCGCTTCGAGCCTGCAGGCATCACCGACGATCCCGAGGTTCGGATCGCTTCGAGCTTGATCGACTATATCTTTCGCCGCCTTGCCATTGACTACCTCTCGTTCGAAGAGCGTCAAGAGCTCTCGGTTCTAACGGTCGAAGAGCGTACTCAACCGCCACTCTTTCCGGTCGTTGATCCGGTAGGACAGAGTGTAGGGCAGATCCAGGAGGTGGTCACGAGGAGTGATGACAGCGGACCGGTGCTGCTGCGCCGTGAGGAGTCGAAAGATGCGCCGTACTGTTTCCAGTGCGGGAATATCATGCAGCGATCTGGTTCATGCTACGTCTGTTCGAGTTGTGGCTCGACGAGCGGATGCTCATAAGTCTGGGTACAGGTTACGTGTCCCCTAATGACAATCAGAAAGATGCCTAAGAGAAATGCTGCAAAGGTTTAAGTCGGCAAGGTGATGTTCCCACCTGAGACCGGCCAGACCGAGGTCAAAATAGACATAGGAGCCCCCTTTGCTGGAGAGAGAGGGGTCCCTTTGCCCGGTTGCAGCAAGACCGGTCTCGCAGGGAGGTCATTCGTGACCTCCCTGCGATTTCAGATCCTGTCCCTTGATGGTGGCGGCTACGAGGAGATGTTCTCGGCGGTCTTGCTGGCCGAGGTCGAGGAAGATCTCCGTGGTCGACCACTTCGATCTCGTAGCGGGAACATCAACGGGTGGGATTATCGCACTCGGCAAAGGTCCCGGTTTCTCGCCGGCCAACCTAGTGGACTTCTGCCTTGATAATGGTCCGGCGATCTCCTTGCATCCTCGTCGCAGGGTCTTGAGGCGGATCGTCCGCTCGAGGTACTCAGCAGAGCCGCCTCGGGAGGCGTACGGCGTCAAGGTCGACGTGGTGATCTCCGACTCGGACACCGGGCTGGATACGCGTAGCCCGATAATTGGTACTCTGACCGTCGGCGCTACTGCTGGTGTAAACTTATACGAGGCGATGCGCAGTGGCAGCCGAGTTTGTCCGCGGGCACCGGCGGCGAATCCCAGTGGTCGTATGCCGCCCAGCGCAGCGGCGGTCGGTACGAGCGGACATATCCGAGCTACGCTATGCCGGCTTCTTAGACGCTGCGCGTGAAAAGGGGTTGACACACGCATGACTGACCGTTTCCCGAATCTCGTCTGGGAAGGCCGTTTCCAGCCGGTGCACCGTGGGCATCTCGCCTACG
>JBMFXG010000240.1:0-2177 GCA_049964535.1 Acidimicrobiales bacterium
CACCGGTAGCACGTCCCACACGACCTTCGATTAATCGGCGAGTCAACTTCGAGCTCTGCATCGGTCACGATCGATCCAACGAGGACGAAGGGACCAGAGCGATTCATTAAGAACAAGGTGTTGCGCCCAATCCAACCCTGGCCACTCCGACGAGCGATAGCCTTATCGACCAGTGCATTATCGTCGATGACGATCGTGGCTCGACAACCTCTAGCACGCACGAGTTCGGCTAACTTTTCAAGCTTCGAACGCAAGACCGAGTACTCGTCGCGCATGGCGTAGGAAGCAACGATAGCCTCCCTCCCACTACCATCGCCCCGCACACTCGGAGCGTAACGGTGATAACCGACGATAATCGATCGCGCAAAGGGAAAGGTTGCTTGCGGCGTGCACGAACGAACCGGACGGCGAAAGGTAAAGTTCATCGTCGATCGCTGGCCATCGAGGGTTCTTCGTTGAAGGTGGTTCACATCGAACCAGGTGGGTTCGAGCGACGAGAATCCGAGCCCGCACAGTCCAACGTCAGAGGAGTACGCCCGCAGAAGCTCTTGAAGCGATCGTGACGAACTCATCGAGGAAGATCCATCAAAGCTCATCCACAGACCCTCGGCATCGTTTCACCCTATCGTTCCGGTCGCCCGCTAACTCGACAGCGTGCTACTCGAGACACGACGATCGAACCCAGGTTCTCACTTGGCAGCTCACGTTGCCGGTCGTCTCCGCAGCCCGGCCCGCTTGAGTGCTCGGAGGAGCACTCTCGGATCAACGAGCTCTGCACCGGCCGCAATAGCCTGGGCAAGATACTCTTCAGGAAGGTCGTAGTGATCACCCTGGAACGCTCTCCTAGGTATGCCGAGCGCATCGGCAAATCGATGGAGTTCTTCGTAAGAGACATCACTGACAAGGTGAGACCACCGTTGGCCCTTGAACCACCAGATGGGTCTATCGATCAAGATTCCCAACGAGATCCGACCTCTCTCAGTCGTACTTCTCCGTCATAACGCTCTTCGGCTCCATACCGAGATTGATCAAAACTTTTTCGCTCTCTTCGACCATCTCTGGCGGGCCACACAGGTAGGCAAGTGTCGGCTCAACGTCTGCATACACCTCAGCGATCATCTCTTTGTCGATTCTTCGATGAAACCGAGCCCGAGTATCGAGGGGGTCTCTTGTAAAGACGTGCGAGACGCTTAACCAGTCATAACGCTCCTCAAGTACCGCAAGATCGTCAGCGTAGATCACATACTCGTGAGATTTTGACGAAAAGAGAAGATGCATCGGAACCGTGATAGCTCGAGCCACGGCATAGCGAATCATCGCCATCAGAGGTACGACTCCAGAACCGGCGCCAATCAGAAGGAGGGGGCCACCGAGCTCCTCGGTCCAGGTGAACGAACCGTAGGGACCACGCACCTCAAGCTTGTCTCCCTCTTGGACCTGACGAACGAGAACTGGGGAGACCAGCCCGCCAGGGGTCTCCCTCACACCGACGTCGATCACCGCATGATCCGGTATCGGAGAGGACCCAATAGAGTAAGCACGTTGAATCGGACGTGGCCGACCCTCGACAGGAATTCGAATGTTGTAGTACTGACCTGGTAGGAATGGTCGGGCCTCTGGTACCCGAATACGCAAGGTATTCGTCTCAGGGGTCTCAACGATCACTCCAACAACCTCCCCGGTCTGCCACGACGGCGGCGGGAGTCTCTGCTCGTTTCCTCCACGAGTCGGTCTCTGGTGCTGTTCATCCACAGAATCAGCATACCGAGCACAATTGCCGACCAATTCAGTCATCAATTCTCTCTTCAGGGGCGAGTAATACGCTGAGGTCCGATCGGGATAGCGATTCTCACCTTCTCTTCATCGATGCCGAGTACGGCGCTACGGAGCGTTGCTCGCACCAGGCGAGCCACAACGTTACTGCGGAGGTGCAGCTCGGAAGATACTGCGTGTCATCTCCATCAGTGCTGCTGTCGCAAGCGCAGTCCTACATCGATAGCTCACAACTTCACGCTGAAGGCGGACGCAAGATTCGCTACGAATACCCTTACTACGAACGTCAGTTCGAATAGAGTGACCGTATGCAGCTGCGCCTGACCCAAGAAGAGAGCGAACTCTCCAACGTGACCTTCTGCGTTCTGGACGTCGAGACCACTGGAGGGTCTGCGATCCACAAT
>JBMFXG010000241.1:0-2102 GCA_049964535.1 Acidimicrobiales bacterium
AGTGGACGCTGGGGAGCCGATATCAAGAGGGCAGTTCGCGGAGTCGTGAACGATGATGGACTGAGCAATCGCGACAAGGTGGAGAAGCTCCAAGGAATCGCTGAAGAGTACGGACTCTCACTACCGAAGCCCTCAGAGCCTCTATCACCTGTTTCTCAAGAGGACGTGAGGTTGGTTGCGTGGATGGCGGTTGAGGCGAAGAGTATCTAGCCATATGCCGTCAGTATTGGGCTCATGGGCCTCCGCTTGCTTGACTATTGATGCAGGGATCTTTCGTCAGGTGCGCGCAGAATCTCCCCGAGATGCCATCGATGCCGTTTGATCTCAACAAAACATGGATATTCACGCAGTACCAGACGAATATTTGACTCTTTAACTTCGGACCCCTCAAAGCCTTGGGCACGAAGTTGCTCTACAACATCTCGAACAAGAATGCCTTCTCCGTGAGGAGGGACGGTGAGAGCTCTCGCTATTCCCTGGGTAATCTCGTACTCACCGTTGTGAGATATCATTGCTTCTCGTAGCACAAGCTCACCATTTTGGCCGTGTTCGATTTGCTCAATAATGTACTTCCCACCTACTTTAAGAGTCTCGATGATAGTCTTCCTTCGGTCTTGGGGTTTGGCAACAAGAACAGCAAATGCTCCGACGACGGCGATCAATCCACAGGTAACTGCCCATCGTGGGACCGAGAACCGCTGAGCAGCGGCAGCTACTATCTGGTCAGCAATTCCGTAAAGCTGCGTTCCGCCCGTTGTAAGACCGTTGATCAAGGATGTCGCTCTTAGGGCGTCGGCGAGCGCAACAGAAAGTGCTTCCAAGTCGCTACTTGCAAGATCTGCATTGCGGAGAGACTTGTCGTGAGAGTAGACAATGAATTTGCTAGCGGCGAGTAGAGCTGCAAGCTGTCCAGTTGGAGCATCCTTTTTGTCATGGTTAGCGACCTTGACGCACCACTCGTGGTCTTTGTACAGGTCTGCAGTATCAACGATCGCTATGTTAGGGAGAAATTCATCTTCGAAGATTTGACGGATTTGCTCGGGTGGGAGGCTCCAGTCCTCCGACTGGATTTGGCCCGCAAGCTTCTCAAACTTATTGGCATTCCCAAGGGCATCAGCCTTGTACATCTCTTGAAAGACGCGTCGCGTCGCAAAGGCTCGATTGCGAAAGAGAAGAACGATGCCCTGTGATGATGGAGCACCCATTCGGACACGTTCTTTGAGTTGATTGATGAGGTAATCTGCGTCAAGCACAGAGACTCTCGGAATGTCAGTGATATTGGAACTCAGTATTTCCGTGGAACTCATGGAGTAGTTACGCTTCCTCGCTCACCGAACGAAGATATTTATAGAGCGTCTCTCTACTTACTCCAGAGGAACGCGCAACCGCCGATTTCGCCTCACCTGCCTGAACTCTCCGACGAACCTCGAGAAGTTGCTCATTTGTAAGCGACGGCTTTCTCCCTTTGTACGCACCACGCCGCTTCGCAAGCTCGATCCCCTCTCGTTGACGCTCCTTGATCAGTGATCGTTCAAACTCCGCAAAGGCACCCATGACGGAAAGTAAGAGTTGGGACATGGGGGCATCATCACCAGTGAAGGTCAAGCATTCTTTGACGAACTCAACCTTGACCCCGTTCGACGTTAGAAGTTGCACGAGTTCTCGGAGATCATCAAGATTGCGCGCTAGGCGGTCCATGGAGTGAACCACGACGGTATCACCGTCTCTCACATACGCGACCATCTCTTCAAGGTGAGGACGCTTCCGATCTTTACCGGAGACTTTATCGATGAAAACTCGGTCAAGCGTCATGCCCTCGAGCTGTCGATCTGGATTTTGCTCAACTGAGGAGACTCGCTTGTAGCCAACTCGGTGTCCTGTCACGATATCGCTCCTTATCTGTCAAGAAGAAGCTTAAGACGTCGAGTTACAAGTGTCAATCAATGGATAATACGGCCCCAAACTGACGGGTTCTGTGGTGTGGTTGGATGTCAAGTTGGGGTATACTCTAATCGATCCTGAACGGCTTGACAGAAACTGCTGACCCACCACTATCTCGCTCCACTGACCGATCGTTATATGTTCTGTCGCGCCGCCCAACT
>JBMFXG010000242.1:0-2088 GCA_049964535.1 Acidimicrobiales bacterium
AGGAGGAGTAATCTCAACAACGATAACCAAGGGCAGAACTCACAAAGACGGTGGATCAGCTATTGGGGACCCCTCACTCCCATGACGAGCCAGGGCGTACTCCTCAATAGTTGTTCCAAACCCATTACTGCTAGATATGAATCTTTCCAACCTTTCTCGACATCGTTCGGTGCACTGTTCTGAGGTTCGTTTCTGTTCTGATCAGAGTCGTCCGTACTCGTCGAGGGGCTCAGCGAACTTCGTGTCACGGCCCGCAATGCTCCGACCTCTTTGAGAGATTACGAAGTTTCAAGTGATACAGCAGGTGGCTTCGGTTCGCTGTGCGTCACAGACCGAGCGAGTTCCAAGGCCGTAGCAAGACGAGAAAAGGGCACTTCGCCGATGACCTTACGTTATAGGGAGCTCCGTAGTGGTCGCACACTGCGGTCGTCAGGAACTTCCGACGCTTGCGATCACTCCAAAGTACTTGTGAGCTCGACCATGGCGGTAGCTGGCCTTGTTGTCAGTTGACGAACGACTCGCAGTCTCCGCAAGGAGGAAAAGTTTCGGTACCAGGTCGCCAACGATGAGTGTGTGAACGAGAGATCTGTCAGTGTGATCGGTGAGAAAGCGTTAGAACTATGCCTTTGGAGAGAGTGTTGAGCGCGATCTAGATCGGACCGATAGAGACCAAAAATGAGCCCAGTATGGTGGTGTGGCCACGCTGCTGGATGAACGGTTATGAGTGAGTCCATGGGTTACATGGTGTCCCAGGCTCTTCGAGGTGAAAGCTGATTGCAACCTGTACTTGGTCCCTCCAGCATCCTCTAAGGCCGTGATGGAATGCTTGATGTATCTGGGGTGGGTCCGGAGTATGGGTGAGAGCGATAGAGGTTGAGAGTTCGTGGCCGTCACAGAGCGCAGGGTTCACATCAAAGCATCTCGCAGAGCTGATGCGATCGATGCGGTTGATGCGCAAATAATCCCGAACCGAGTGATCTCAGAACATGCTGCCCGAGGACGAACGATACGCTGCCAACTCGTCCCGATAGAAGAACCTTTAGCAGGAATACCAAATTACACAATCCCTCGCTAGTACGTGATCGTCGGCTCTCAGTGCTTAAGCGGCGCTAGATCACGAACTCTGATGTGCAGTGCTGACTTTGGGCACAAGTGGATGGCTCTCGGTCGGAACGATCCAAGCGTAGATCGGTGGCCGCCAAGCCAGGCCTTCCTGCTCGACCCTCTAGACGTTGTCACAGGCCGACCGCATATTGAGATCCTGACTAATGAAAGGATAGTTATGAAAACAAACCTTCCCCATCGCATTCGGCGCCTGATTGTGGCGCTTGGAATGCTGGGGGCATCGATCGCCGCTACGGCGGTCGTCACGGCCGCGACGGCGGGAGTAGCATCCGCCTCTACTGCGACCTTCACGAGTACTCAGATCGGAAGCTCTGGACAGACACCGCAGTTTACGGAGTCCGGCAACTGGCAGATGGCCTGGAGCTACAACTGTTCGAACTTCGGATCTTCTGGCAACTTCACTGTTACGGTTAATCAGCCATCGAACTCGACGGTCTTCGATATCGGACCAAACCAGCTCGGTATGAGTGGCTCAGGAACGGACTCCTATACCGACACTGGAACCTTCAGTCTCTCGGTGTCCAGTGAGTGTAACTGGTCGATTTCGGTCTCGAGCAATACCACTGGACCAGTGGGCGGCGGAGCGACCTTCACGAGTACTCAGATCGGAAGCTCTGGACAGACACCGCAGTTTACGGAGTCCGGCAACTGGCAGATGGCCTGGAGCTACAACTGTTCGAACTTCGGATCTTCTGGCAACTTCACTGTTACGGTTAATCAGCCATCGAACTCGACGGTCTTCGATATCGGACCAAACCAGCTCGGTATGAGTGGCTCAGGAACGGACTCCTATACCGACACTGGAACCTTCAGTCTCTCGGTGTCCAGTGAGTGTAACTGGTCGATTTCGGTCTCGAGCAATACCACTGGACCAGTGGGCGGCGGAGCGACCTTCACGAGTACTCAGATCGGAAGCTCTGGACAGACACCGCAGTTTACGGAGTCCGGCAACTGGCAGATGGC
>JBMFXG010000243.1:0-2023 GCA_049964535.1 Acidimicrobiales bacterium
CAGAGATCTACCACCGAATCGAGTTCGACGACGCCCAGCGAGATCTCTACGACGGTATCCGTTTGGCCATGATGACCAAGGTGCGCAAGGCCATCGATGATCGAGGCTTTGCGATGAGTCGGATCGTAATTTTAGACGCCCTCCTCAAACTCCGGCAGGTCTGTTGTGATCCGCGGCTTGTCAAAAGTTACGATGGTTCTACGACGGTTGGGTCGGCAAAGCTCATACGGTTGATGGAGCTTCTGCCAGAGTTCATGGAGGAAGGAAGTCGGGTTCTTCTCTTCTCGCAGTTCACCTCCATGCTCGACCTCATCCAAGCAGAGGTAGAGCGAGCGCAGATTCCTTTTGTGCGACTTGATGGTTCAACGAAAGATAGGTCGACCCCAGTTCAGCGTTTTCAAGACGGCGAGGTTCCCCTGTTTTTGATCTCGCTCAAGGCCGGTGGGACGGGTCTCAACCTTACCGCAGCCGACTCTATCGTCATCTATGACCCGTGGTGGAATCCGGCCGTGGAGGCTCAAGCGATCGATCGTGCTCATCGAATCGGACAAGACAAACCGGTCTTCGTTCACCGACTCGTCGCCGGCGGCACCGTGGAGGAGAAGATGACCGAGCTCAAAGCCCGCAAGTCCGAGCTCGCAGCCGGCATCTACGACTCCGAAGGCGACCTCTCGGCGGGCCTGAGCGTCGAGGACATCGACCATCTCCTCGACGCACTCTAAGACGAGTCCGTCAGCTCTTTTAACCGGATTTCTAAGAGAGAGACGATTGCTGAGGGACGGTATCGCCACAACGAGAGTCGATGGTGAGTCAGGGGACTCCCGCAGAAGTGGGAGATGAGTGCCCTCCTTGCAGCATGGGTCCGGGGCCGACACGACAGAGCTAGCGAGAGAGCTACCTGGCAAAGATCACGCAATCTGGTACGAGTTGTCAAGTAGCTATCGTCACAGCGCACCCGTCTACTCTCATCGAGCCAACTACGTCCGAGAGCTGTGAGCACTCACCAAGGAACGAGTTGTATCCCTCGTGAGCTGAGAGCTACCCGAGACAGCGTAAGCTTCCAGCGCGCCGTAGTACTCAAGGGGAGTCGGAACTCACCCTACCGCAGGCTCAAGAACGGAGTTTCAGGTTCTCAGATGGGGAGGGGATCGCGCCAATCTTCGAGCCGTCTTTTCTCCCTCTCTCAGACCTTGTGTCGTGCTCTCGTTCACTACAACGATCGTCTAACTCCTGAGGGAGATCTACGTACATGGCCCGCTCCATCGTTTGAACTGGTCATCGTTGTAGGTTTCATAAGATCGAGATACCAACAACGAAGCGGGCAACGAAGTCATCGTAGGTCGAGGAGCAGCAACTTAACCTAGGGCAGCTCTAGCCATGCACTCGGACGCTTGAGCAGTTCTTTAACATCGTTGTGAGACTTCTCTCACTCTTCGTGAAAATGTCCTTCTCAGCGTCAACTGCCACGTAATCTCATCCGAGTGATGCTTAACGGGAAGAGCATTCTCGTAGAAGCTCGAACTCGATTCAAGGTAGGAGGTGTCTCTGTCATGAAGGCGACATGGTTGGTGCGATCGATTGCAGTAGCGGGCGTGATTGGCGGCGGCGCGGCCGCACTTATCAAGGCACCCTTGGCGCCACCAACGATCACGGTGGCTCCAACTGCTGTGACCGTGCCGATACCGACCAAGCTCTCAGAGGAAGAGCGTGTTCTTCAGCAGGAAGAGCTAGCGCTCTCACAACAGATTAAAGACGCGAACTCCAAGGTGAGCACTGCTATCGCTCAAGCAGATGCGAAGGTAGCCACAGCATCCCAACAGATCGCCGCTCGCCAAAGTCAGCTCAATACCGAGAGCGAGGCTCTTAGCACTGAGGCGTCTCAACTCCAACAAGAAGCGTCAAAGATCCAAGCGCAGCAGCAGCAGCCCACGGTAGCGACTCATACCACGACCAAAGCTTCCTCCTCTGGCGACGCCACCTCGAGCAGCGGAGATAACTAGTTGACCTCACCACTGCAGGGCCT
>JBMFXG010000244.1:0-1992 GCA_049964535.1 Acidimicrobiales bacterium
GGCTCCGGTCACTGCGACAGTACACTCACTGTTTGCAATAAACGTGACACCAAAGTAGGTTGTCTCAATGGCCGCACAGGAGGGATGATTTCCGACAAGACGATTCGCCCTGAGGAATGCTCCTCGGTCAAGTGCACCGCTGGAGGGAACTCCGAGAAATCCAAGCCCGGTGCGACCGAGATCCTGGATTGTCGTGAGTGAGTGTGTCTCGGTGAGGGTAATCGAACGTTTTGTTTGCGACGTCATGAGATCTCAGAAAATCTGACTTTGTCTCCTGGCATGATTTGACCGGGAGGGTCGCGATCGATGCGCCAAGGTTCAAACTCTGTTTGACCTAGGATCTGCCACCCGCCTGGCGAGCTTCTAGGGTAGATCCCACAGTAGGCACCAGCAAGCCCGACTGATCCCGCTGAAAGGGCTGTTCTAGGAGTAGCCTTTCGTCGGACGGCATAGTGCTGGGGTAGGCCTGTCAGGTATGCGAAGCCAGGCAGAAATCCACAAAATGAGCAGGTAAACGTTGTTGCGACGTGGATGTCGATCACTGCTTGAATATCTACGTTCCACTGTCGAGCTACTTCTTCTAGATCGGGGCCGTTGTAACGCGTAGGGATATCGATGATCCGAGCTGGTGCGCCCTGCTCGACTGATGGGTCCCAGGCTTCAATGATGTCGATGATGTCATGTGCCGGGAGCGTACTGATCACCAAGATCGAGCGCTCAGCGGGTATGACATCGACGATGGGGCGCCGGCGATCCTGGACATAGTCCGATCTGAGAAAGTTAAAGAGCGACGGGATGAGGGGGGCTTGTGCAACATCGATCAGATATCCGCAGTCCCCATATGGTCGAACCGCAAGGTGCGAGGTCGACCAGAGTGGGTCTGAACTCATACTCATAAAGTCGACCTTCTAGGGTCCAACGCCTTGTACTCCTCTGACTCCAGATGCAGGCTGGGCGTAGGAACGATTGCGGCGACGTGGGGAAGATCGGCCTGTTGATGGTGTGCTCATCGAGCAGACCAGTTCGGCTTCCTCTTTTCGAGGAACGCTTGCGGACCTTCCTTAAAGTCTTCAGTTTTCATCAAGCGGCCCATTGCTCTTGAACTCTCGTCGAAAAGCGGTTGTTCGTTGCTCCGCAGGACCTGATTGGCAATCGAATATGTCTCCCATACTGCAAGTGGAGCATTCTCGCAGATCCGCAAGCCCAAGACGATAGCTCGGTCAAGGGCTTCATGTTCCTCGCACAGTTCGTTGATGAGGCCAAAATGAAGTGCTTTTTCCGGAGAGATCGGGTCACCGGTGAGAAGAATCTCAAGCGCAATCGCGTTGGGAAGCATCTTCGGGAGCCGGAAAAGACCGCCTGCTCCCGCTACGAGCGAGCGCTTAACTTCAGGTAGACCGAAGGATGCATTTTTCGAGGCAACGACGAGATCGCATGCGAGAACTATCTCCGTTCCACCAGCGAGAGCGGGACCATCTACGGCAGCAATTATCGGTTTCGTTCTCTTGCGCTGCGTTATTCCCGCAAATCCACCTGCACTTGTGGAGAGCGAGGATCCGTTTCCATTGGCGATCTCTCGAAGGTCGGCGCCTGCGCAAAATGCCGAACCTTGAGCGGCTAAGACACCGCACCAAAGTTCGGCGTTCGTTTCGAGTTCATCGATTGCGTTCTCAAGCCCGATTGCCACCTCAGAATTGATGGCATTACGGGCCTCTGGCCGATTCAGGGTGATAATCAAAAGATGATCTCGAACTTCGGTTTGTACGAGCTCAGTCATTGATTCGCCTCCGATGCGTTGAGTATGGCCTTAGATCCTATTCAATCTTTGGCTCTGCCACCACGGCGTCTTCAACCTTTGGCTCTGCCACCACGGCGTCTTCAATCTTTGGCTCTGCCACCACGGCGTCTTCAATCTTTGGCTCTGCCACCACGGCGTCTTCAACCTTTGGCGCACCGCCGCTAATACGCTTACCGCTGTTTTTTGGTCGGCCG
>JBMFXG010000245.1:0-1942 GCA_049964535.1 Acidimicrobiales bacterium
GGGACCGCTCAAAGCCGACGTCTTGCTTGGTGAAGCACGTCTGTGAAGGTTCCTCGAGGGATCTCTGAGCTCTGAGAGAATGGCCGCCCAGATATGGCGTCTCTTAGTCGTAAAAAGAGAACCATATTGTGACAAGTTCTCCGTAGAGAGCGTTGTAAACGTGCCGAGAGTGACAGTTCGGTGAATAACCCTTGTTGAGAGTAACTGCGTCACGAATCGAAAGCGGTGCTGAATTTTCTTTACTGAGTGCCGCTCGCACCTGCTGCCTTGCTGAAGGATTCAGTGTCCTACGGTCTAAGAGTCTTCCGCTGGGTTGTCATCTGGCATAGTGTAGCTCAGATTGAGATCGGAGAGCCGAACTAGCAACGTGGCTAGCCACTGACCAATCGGCGTAAACTGTTTGTCAAAGGAGGTAGTGTCGCCCAAATCCTCTTCGTCAATCCTCAGAATTGCTTCGTAAGCAAACTCTGCAGTAAACTCGTTGCGCTCGGTCGCGACATCGAAGTTGCGTTCGCACGAGCTTCCTGTGAGGTCGAAGGCGCTCTCAAAAACCTCTGGTGATCGGCGAGGAAGTTGGCGGACCACCTCCTCGATGTTTAAGTCGTGTGCGATTCCGCCCAGGCGCAGAGCGATCTCGATGTCCACTTCGATTGGTTCTGCGAGCCCCTCTCCGAGAGTCCAGGATCGATAGGCCGATTGGCTCCACGTGGACCATTCAACAGAGATATCGGCGCGAACTCGGGGAGGATCCTCTTCTCCAGGGAGCGTGTAGGAGGTCTCAAAAGACAGATCACCGGCCCAGACGTCGAACTGTAATCGCTCTTCAGCGATTGGAGCTTCCAGCATTGAGGTTGCGAGAGAGCCTTTGAGTGCGTTGACGAGATCGAGAAGGACGTGATCGAACATTTCTTGAGTGCGAGCTTTCCTGACTAAGGTGATAACTATGACGAACCCATGGCTAGATCGGCGGGTGCTTTCTATCGCACACCAAGGTGGGTCGCATGAGGCTCCCTCCTCAACAATATTCGCTATTGAGTGCGCCCTTGCTAACGGCGCCGATGGAATTGAGTTGGATCTTCATCCGACTCTAGACGGAGGTATCGTCTGTCTTCACGATGACACTCTTGAGCGGACGACGAATCTTGCGGGCTACGTTCACGACTTTGATATGGAGGACTTAGCAGAAGCTGATGCGGCGTACTACTTCGTGCTCGATTCCGGTGAGGCTATCGTCACTGGGGCGCCGGAGGAGGCTTATATCTACCGCGGACGAGTCGCAGAGGATCACCGCTTTGGGATACCGACTCTGGCAGAGATCCTCCGGGACCCAGCGCCGAAGCTCTTTAACCTTGATATCAAGGAAGATCTCGGTCCAGAAGGCAATTTCGAAGCTGAGCTAGGAACCATGATTCAGTCCACGGGCTCTACGGATCGGACTATCGTTGCGTCCTTTCTACAAGAACCGTTGTCGAGATTTCGAGAGCAGTATCCCAACGTCGCTACCTCTGCATCACCCGAAGAGGCGTTGAACTTCTATCAGGGATTTTTGAGTGGAGAGAGACCTCCCTTCGTGGAGTTCGAGGTCTTGCAGATCCCAGCGTCCTACGGAGGGATCGAGTACGTTGACCCTGGGCTCATCAGCTTCGCCCATGATTGTGGAGTTGCTGTACACCTTTGGACCATCAATGACGAGGCCGACATGGAACGCTTTGTTGGTTACGGAGCCGATGGTTTGATGACCGACCGGCCGTCGGTGTTGCGACGAGTACTCGAGCGCACTGAGTCCATGTGGCTTGGTGTCTGAGGAGTTTGGTCTAAGTGGCAAAAGTTCTGGTAGCAATGTCAGGAGGGGTCGACTCCTCGGTGGCCGCCTTTCTCTTGCGGGAAATGGGTCATGAGTGTGTTGGGGTCACCTTGAAGCTCTGGGGGGGAGAATCGGACT
>JBMFXG010000246.1:0-1914 GCA_049964535.1 Acidimicrobiales bacterium
CTCCACCTCTTCCGAAAAGACAGAAGTCAAACGCTGCCACCATTTCGTCCTCGAAGGCTTCACCCCGATAGGTCTGGCGTAACCCTCGAAGCGCGTCAACCCGCAGCACGGCGAGACCGGCTTCCGTGAGCGTACCAAGATCGCCACCGGAGCCCTTCACCCACATAATCTCGGTCGACAGCCCCGTAGAGGGATCGACGACGCTGGCTTTCACGGAGGCGTTTCCGCCCGCATAGTTCGTTGTTGTCGGATCACTACCTAGGAAATGCGCCCGCTCGAGGAGCTCAGCAACCTCAGTGGGACTCTCATACAGACTCGCCACTGCTATGCTCCCCATCCCGCTTGCGCTCCACCAACGCGTTCTTCTTCGATCTTCCTTTGATATCCGGAGCGCTGATACGCACCAATAGGGTCGGGATCTAGCCCCATCTCAACACGTAGCTCTGCGAGGAGCGGCCGGACATCGGTATTAAAAGCGTCGATAAAAATCTCGTTTGCGCCGAGCACATCTCCCTCGAGCTGTCGTTTGGTGAGCTCCTCCCGATCGACGAGGAGGGCCTTCGCCGTCGCTTCTTGAACATTGAGGACCGAGCGAATCTCGGCCTGCACCTTTGGTTCGATGTTGTGACACTGATCCAACATGAACGCGACCCCACCATCTGAGGTCACGACTCCCGCATCGACGATTTCAAACATGATTCGAAAAAGCTGATATGGATCGGCAGCACCCACCATGAGATCGTCATCGCCATAGAAACGAGAGTTGAAGTGGAACCCGCCGAGGCGACCGGCGCGGAGTAGTCCGGCCACCAAAAACTCGATGTTCGTAGCAAGCGCGTGGTGGCCAGTGTCGACGAGCACCTTTGCGCGCTCGCCGAGCGCAAGGCACTGCAGGAGTGAGGTCCCCCAGTCGGGCACGTCCATGGTGTAAAACGAAGGTTCGTAGAGCTTGTACTCGAGTAGGAGCGCAACGCCGTCATCGAGCGCCTCGTAGGTGGTCGCAAGGGCCTCGGCTAGGCGATCCTGACGAGCTCGAATGTTGTCTTGACCCGGGTAGTTCGTACCGTCTGCAAACCAAAGACTCAGCGCAAACGAGCCAGTGGCGTGTGCGATCGCCGCGCACTCCAAGAGGTGATCGAGCGCCTTCCGGCGAACCTTAGGGTCGGGATTACAGACGCTTCCGAGGCGATACTCTGGTTCTTGGAAGACGTTTGGATTGATTGCCCCAATCGTCATGCCGACCGACGTTGCGTACTTAGCCAGCGCTTCGTAGTCATCGGTCTGATCCCACGGTATGTGGAGCGCAACCGAGGGTGCAACGCCGGTGAAGCGATGGACCTGTGCTGCGTCATCAATCTTTTCGAAGACCGATCGTGCTACCCCTGGTTGTGAGAAGACCTTGAACCGGGTACCGGAGTTACCATAGGCCCACGACGGTGTCTCAATCCACTGCCGCCGCAGGACACTCTTAACTTCTTGCGTGCTACTCATACCTCTACTACCTCACTCTTGTCTCGTACACTCTTGGTCACGTCAACCCCTTCGCTCCGTAGGTTCCATCCGTCACTTCAGTCGAGATGAAAAATCTCAGGAAGCGGCTCCATAGAACGGTCTGCTGTTCCCCGCTCGAGACCGACAAAGAATGGGGCCATCAGCGCTTGCCACCTTGTATTCACCTCACGCTCATTCATTGCAGCGACGCACGCTGCAAAGTCATCGCACTCGAGATACCCAACAAGCAGACCATCTGGACCGAGGAAAAGTGAATAGTTTCTCCATCCGGTCTCGATGAGCGCACTCTTCATCTCAGACCAGACCTCGCGATGCAGAGCTACGTAGCGCTCCGCTGCGTTGGGATCGATGGTGAGTAAGAAACAGACCCTCATAGTTACGCTACCAATCTCATTCCAACAG
>JBMFXG010000247.1:0-1900 GCA_049964535.1 Acidimicrobiales bacterium
CCATGAGTTCTGGGCCGAGGAGTCCATTAGGAAAGCCGGGGAAGTTCTCGATCTCAGTTGTGAGCATGAGCTGCCCCCCAGGTTGATCGGAGGTTGAGGAGGGCTCGCCTTCGATCACGATTGGACTGAGGTCTGCACGAGCGGTATAGATTGCTGCAGTTAACCCGGCAGGGCCTGATCCAATGATGATGACGTCTGCACTGTGCACGACCGCTCCTTTAGTAGGGGACTACGACTTGGGTTTAACCATTCGACTCCATGCAACCATGCCACCCAGGGTACTTATTCCGCCAAGAACGAGATAGGTGATCCAGACGTGTTCAGCGAAGAGGTACACGGTAAGGAGCCGCACGATGAGGATGACGAAGAGAATGAGAATTGTGAGACCGATTGCGGCTCCGACGAGGCCGAAACTGAGATACCGAGCGATGGTGAAGGCCGGACGAACGCTCTTTGATCTCAAGAGATCGGTCAAGGACTCAACGCGCTGCGTGGCCTTTGAGGCCCAGTCTTGTGTTGTTGTATCGTTCTGCGGAGTGGTGGGGCTTGTCATCGAGCTCTCCCTTCGTTATTGAAGTCGTCGAGTGGATCTTCTGTCCAAAACGTTGCGCCGAGAACACGCGGCCCGGCGTGGGTTCCGATAATCGAACCTACCGTAGCCATGAGGAGATCGTCGAGATTACAACGCTCTTTGAGTTCCCGAGCGAACTCTTCAGCGTCCGGTGCCATGGCGTGAATGACGGCGACGTGAGTCACTGGTTTGAAGGATGCGACCTTATCGATGAGATAGTTTGTCGAGCGCACTCTTGTGCGCTGGCGCGACTCTGCTTGGACGGTTCCGTTGGCCACTTCGATGACCGGCTTGAAGGATAAGAGCGAGCCAAGGAGTGCTTGCGCCGAACCGATCCGACCTCCCTTTTTAAGGTTCTCTAAGGTGTCGAGGGTTCCAAAGGTTCTCGAGCGGTTTGGGAACCGATTCGCCATGCTGACGAGGTGGTCGAACTCTACTCCGGCAGCGGCCCTTTTCGCAATCTCGAGTGCAATGACGCCTTCAGCGATCGAGACGGTTCGGGAGTCGAGAACTGCGATGCGTGCGTCTTGACAGCGTTGAGCACCAAGAATGGCATTGTGGTAGGTTGCTGAGAGCTCAGAGGAGAGCGTAACACAGATGATTTGAGTCGTTCCCTGGTCTATCAGGGATCGAAACCGCTGTTCAAACTCCCCAGGAGATGGTGCTGAGGTCTGGGGGAGGCTGCTCGATGCTGCAGACTTGGTCCAAAACTCATCTCGGGTCAGCGTAACTCCATCGATGTACTCTTGATCATCGATACGTACCTTGAGGGGGACAATTTCAATTCCAGCAGCGCGAACGACTTCATCGGGAAGATCGCTAGCTGAATCGACGACGATACCTATGGACACTAGTTTTCCCTTCGTTGGGACTTGAATCGACTTCCAACTGCTGTCACTGCAAAAAATCCAAGTGCTGCAGCTATCGCTGCGATACTACCGAATCCGAACAATACTAGACCGCTATGACCACGAGATGCCGAAACGGCCGGATAAGCGAAGAGTCCCGCTGCAAGCGAGGCGACGAGCGAATTTGTCCAGGATCGGCTCATTCGGCGCAGCCCGAGATGAATACCTTGTCGCCGAAGCTCCATGAGGCCGATCACTGCACTCGCACTGTATGCGATAGAGAAGGAGAGTGCGAGACCGAAGATTCCGAGACCGTGAACCAAGACGAGAGCGAGCACGATATTTAATGAGTTTTCGAGTGCATAGAGCATAAAGACACTTCGAGCTTGTCGAGTGGACTGTAGGGCCTGATTGATGGAGAGAAAGGCGGCAAAACCAGGGAGTCCAAGGGCAAACCCTACAAGCGCCTGTGCCGTCAAGG
>JBMFXG010000248.1:0-1835 GCA_049964535.1 Acidimicrobiales bacterium
ACCCAGGTGGGATCGCTCCCTCTGCGATAAGTCGTTGATAGAGCGGGCGTCGCTGAGGCTCGGAGTCGTAGTGGACACCGTTGGAGTACGGGAGGAGTGCAAGTCCGTTGGTGACGGGCCGCAGTGTTGGACCGTAGGAGTCGGTCGTACCTCCGACGTGCCAGCAGAGCGAACCTGCAGAGACACCAGCGAGAACGACTCCTGCTTGCCACACCTGGGGAAAGATATCGTAGAGACCATGGATCTGCCAGATGGCTAAGAGGTTGGCGACGCTTCCTCCACCGACCCAGATGACGTCTTGGGAGAGGAGTACCTCCTCCATCTGGTCGTAAGAGGGCATCGGGAAGAGGTTGAGGTGACAGACGGAGACGTTGGCGAGCTCCCCGGCCGCTGAGAACTCTGCGTTGAAGCTGCGCTGATCACCTCCCGCAGTGCCGAGATGGCAGAGTCGAGGGCGGGATCCTTCGGGTCGTGAGAGTTCGAGGGCGTAGTGGAGGAGCGGACCGAACTCGAGTGAGGTTCGGGACCCTCGCCGAAGGCCGCCGGAGGTGGCGAGAATGGTTGGTTGTGACGCTGTCATTGTCGTACCTTATTCGATTTGTGACCTACGTGGAGACATCCCCAGACGTGAGTCTGGCACAGAGACCGGCCTCTCGGATGACCCACTCCTGCGCTACTGTCAACTGTGACCGTGGAGCCTGCCGAACAACCTCGACGATCTGAAGCGAGGATCGGGCTGGTTCCACGTCAGGCTGGACCACATCGCGCTCAGATAGCGATTGAGATGGCCGAAGGTCGTAGTTTCAGTGCGCGAGCGATTCTAGGGCGATTGCCGTGGGTGAAAGGAACGCGATACTTTCTCCTTGCCGGTGGCTTCGCATGCGAGATCGTCCGAGGTGTGGATCGATGATGCTAAGCAGACGGAGGGTCACGTACGAGGTCGGTCCGTGATCTGCTAGCGGTGTGTTTGCAGCGATGGTTGCCGAGGTGGTGGTGCTCTATCGAGATCGACCAGACCAGAGGTGCGGACGTGAGTGGAGTCCAGTGGCAACGGTGACAAGGGCGGTGACGAGGCGTGCAACTGGGTTAGCTTCTGTGAACTCAGATGCGGCAGGCGATCGCTTTCCAAGTGAACCGTAGAAGACCGTCGCATCGAGAGTGGTCAGGACGACTCGAACTGCTTTCATACGGTCGTAGAAGATCGACCTTGTCATGGCGGTCCAAATACATTCAGTCCGTATCGCTCTCGCTGGAGGAAGACTCGTAGAGGCTAGAGTTTTCTTACCGGTTAGGCCACGATGAGTGTCGAGTAGTAAAACGCCCTTGACCCAGACCGTTGTGTTCCGTGAGACTCGTGAGGTGCGACGTGCCTTATGGAGCTCCATGACGAGGTAGGGGGAAGGGTGCGTCGATCTTCGAGAATTCGGCGCCTTCGGATCGTTGTCGTAAGCTCTGCTGTCGTCAGTGCTACCAGTGGTGCTACCTTTCCGTTTTGGATTCTCTATATGCACTTCAATAGGCATATCTCGACACCGTTAGCAGGCATCATCATCGGTTTCGGCAGCGTGGTTCCGCTCTTTGGCTCACTGCTTGGTGGCTTCTTACAAGATCACTTGGGACCGCGCACGACGGCCATGTTCGGTACTGCGGCCGAGGGCGTGGCGTTTCTCGGTTTCTACGTTGCTCGAAGTCCTTGGGCGTTCTTTGTGGCGTTCGGCATCTTTGGTCTCTCTACGATTCGATACGCGGCTCGTTCGTCGCTCTTGACCCACTACCTTCCCCAGGATCTTCCATCGGGTAAGTTCTTCTCCTACGAGTTCATGGCCGTCAACGCA
>JBMFXG010000249.1:0-1805 GCA_049964535.1 Acidimicrobiales bacterium
GACGTTGAGGACGCAAGACGGGTTGCCGATCAGATTGGAATCAAGCATACGGTATTCAATTTCTCCGAAGTCTTTGAGGAGAAAGTTGTCGATCACTATGTCGATTCCTACGCAAGGGGGCGGACTCCGAACCCTTGCATCGAGTGCAACCGTTCGATCAAATTCGCGGCGTTACTAGAACGGGCGCAACGGCTCGGATTCGACTATCTAGCGACGGGTCACTACGCTCGAATTGGTCGAGATGATGACGGTGCATTCCTGTTGCGTGGCGAGGATCGTGAAAAAGACCAGTCCTACGTTCTCTCGATGCTACAGAGTGAACAGCTCGAGAAGTTGATGCTGCCGGTTGGTGACTTAGCAAAGCCAGCGGTGCGAGAGATCGCTCGTGCCCAGGGTCTACGAACGGCGAACAAACCCGATTCTCTCGAGGTCTGTTTCATTCCACAGCGCACCGGTCACGATATCTTCCTAGGTCGTCGGATTCCGCTGACGAGAGCTCGATTACAGGTGGGCGATGAACTCTACGATGCTCCGGAGGGAGTACACGTAGAAACTCTTACGATCGGTCAGCGACGTGGTCTCGGAACTGTCGGCGATTCCCGTCGGAGGTACGTGGTGAAGAAAGATCACGAACGAGGAGTCGTGACACTCGGAAGCGAGAGAGATCTTCACGTACAAGTGCAGCGAATCGAATCGATCACCTGGTCGCGGCCCTCCTATGCGACACTCGGCGCCTTCGAAGTTCAAGGTGCTGCTCATGGTTCAACGGTCGCCGCAGAACTCGTTGACGACCGACTCGTCTATCGCGAAGCTCGTCGCATGATCGCTCCCGGGCAGACGGTGGCGTTCTACGTCGAGAAAAAGGTGATTGGCTCGGCAGTCATCAGTGAGTAACGTGCCCGTCCCGGACCAAGAACCTCTCAAACGCATTGCAGAGTTGCGATCGCGCTTGACAGATGCGAGCGATGCCTACTACGGTCAGGACTCCCCAATCCTCTCCGATGCTGACTACGACGCAATGTTGAGGGAGCTCGCTGCGCTTGAGGCGGATCAAAATCTCGCCTCAGACCCAACGTCTCCTACGACAACGATCGGCGCCGAACCCTCTGGTCGTTTCCCGGCAGTGCGACACTCGCGTCCGATGATGAGTCTCGATAACGTCTTTAGCCCAGACGAGCTAGATCGATGGTTTGATCGTGTTGAAGGCTCTCTCGAGGGAACGGGTCCTCTTCAAGATGGTGGTCCGTGGTACGTCTTTGAGCTGAAGATCGATGGCTTGGCGATCTCACTTCGCTACGATCACGGAACGTTGGTCGGTGCTGCCACTCGGGGTAATGGTCTTGTGGGTGAAGACGTGACGGCTAACGTGATTGAGATCGATGCGATACCCAAAGCATTGAGTCGAGAATTTAGCGGATCTCTACCTCCAACGCTCGAGGTCAGGGGTGAGATCTACATGTCTCATTCGGCCTTTTCCGATCTGAATGAGCGTCAAGGACGTCAAGGGCTCCCGATCTTTGCGAATCCCCGAAACTCGGCTGCTGGATCACTGAGACAGAAGGATCCCTCTGTAACCAAGGAGCGGCAGCTATCGTTTTGGGCCTATCAGCTCGTTGACGATGAGGGCGTTGTATCCCTGTCGACGCACTATGAAGCCTTAGCGTTGTTGAGGGAGCTCGGCTTTCCAGTCAACGAACACGTGGTTAGGTTTCAACGTCGCAGTGAGGCCCGTCGGCTTCTTGACGTTTGGGAGCATGAACGCCACAATCTCGACTACGACATCGATGGTGGAGTAATAAAAGTCG
>JBMFXG010000250.1:0-1788 GCA_049964535.1 Acidimicrobiales bacterium
TCGACCATCTCGCCACCTTGACCCGCAACACCATGCGGACCACGTCGGGGATGACCCAGGGGTTCGAGATGCTCGCCGCGCCCACGCCCACCCAGCGTCAGGTGTTCGAGCTGCTCGGTGTACCGGTGCCGCTCACACGCACGTAGCCACAACAACCAGAACCCGCTTCCCGTTTCCCCTGATAGGAGCAGATTCTGCTACCTCAGGAGGGGTAACTTCGGGCTATTAGGTTACCGTTGCTTCAGTCGCAGCGATGGTAGTAAGCTCAACTGAGCCTTAGCTCGCTAACTAATTCTTCTTCTTCACGCCTTCTACTCGACGATCGACTGGGTACCCACATCATCGGTCGCCCTCCGAGAGCGCCGAAGATACTTCTCCGGCATCCTCTTGACTTCGATACCCAAAGCGCTTGCCCGGATACACATTCCATAGTCGGCGGTGACCAGCACGACGGATCCACCCACGCGGCGGATGGATTCGCAGGTGTCAATGACCTCTTGGTCTGCATCGATAGTCCGTCGCCGAGGTCCAGCACTGATTGGAACTTCGACGGTGGCTTCGTCGGTGAGCTTGACTGGTGTCGCACCAACCGATCCGAGGAGTGTCCAGAGTTGGCCAAGCAGCCGACGAGCTCGGTCAGCCTTATCCTCGCGAGCCGTGTACTTCTTCTCGTCGAGTTCGTCGAGGACTCGGAGAGGAATCACAAGCCTGACTGGGCTCTTGCCAACAACCTCACCCCACTTGATTTGCTCCGGGGGAACATGCTCGAGTAGGACGTTTGTATCAATGACTGCCAGCTGTCCATTTCCAGCGCCGAGCTGGTCTGAAACTGCCTGGATTTCGTCCAGTAAGGCCTCTAAGTACGAGGATTGCCGTTGGCATTCGTGGTAGATCACCTCTTGCCATCGAGGGCTTGAGTCATTCAGGTCTCGGATATGCCAGTAGGTATCCTCTCGCAATCGAGTCCAGACATTTTGATCGACAAAAGTATTCTTGAGCGTGCGCTCCAGCCCGTTGATCCACTGAAGGTAGTTGTTCACGGCATCGTGCGCTGCAATGCCAGTCAGGCCGAAACCAGAATTTGGGCCGTCGTTGATTTGTTCAGCGAGGGATCGCTTTACGTGGCCGAGATCTAGTCCTGAGCCAAGCTTAAAACTGACGGTGAAACCACTCATGTCGTTTCAGGAGCTGCATGATTTCGCACGACGGTCACGGTCAACCAAAATGTTGTTGCAGTTGCTCGGCCAACTCGTCGTTCCGCCGGGCATCGGTATCGTAGAAGTCAGCCACACGTCGCAGGATCGCAGCTGAGCGGGGCCAGACATCGCATAGCCGATCAGCGTCCAGGCGGTATAGCAACGAGAGCTCTGCCTCCTGAGATCCTCCTTCCCCCAATGGCCGCGCAGTCACACCTCGCCGGTTTAGCACACCATCCTCATATCCTCTCTCGACCTCACCACTCGTTAACTCCTCGATAACGTCGCGGACGACCTCACTTGGACATACGCCATCGGTGCCGGCAGAAGCGAACGCGAGAACGTGCCCGAAGTGGTAAAGACCCTCCCTGAATCTTCCTTTCTCGCTCAAAATCATCCTTACTGCGTCTAGCCAGGCACGGATCTTCTCCTCGTCTATCCGGTCGTCAACAAGACCGGGAGACACTCTCCATGATCTGAGCAGCTGATAGCCGATTCGAGCTCTGCTGATTACTAAAGCGGCGCTCGCCTTCTCCGCCGGGGCTTCGGAGACATCACCCCGCTTGTGACCGTCGGTATCGTCGGTGTACAC
>JBMFXG010000251.1:0-1778 GCA_049964535.1 Acidimicrobiales bacterium
CGATGGACTCACGGTCACAGACGCAGTTGCACTCGAGGAAGGGGAAGCGAGCGCCTGTTGCAAAGAGCTCTGAAAGCTAACGTTCGAGGCAGTGAAACCGGGCGTGTCGACATTGGCTACGTTGTTCGCAAGGACGTTCTGCTGAACGTTGAGCCCGTCGAGTGCATACGTTAGTGAAGCAATAGCAAAATTGGACATAGACCACCCTCTACGAGATTTAACTCTCATCGGATCCTGGCCTCTCCCTGGCCATCTCCTGGAGCGATCCATGCTCTAAGAGTGCTTCGGTTCAATACAGGCTCTCCTTGAGTGGCGATCTTGAAGAGAACCACTGAGACCGGAGCCGACTTCAAAAGCTCCGATGCCGAGACTCGCTAGTGCAACAGGAATGATCGAGGCGGACCAGAGGTTAACTACGCGAAGATTTCAACGCAGATCTAACGAGAACGCGAGCGACCGATGAGCAGACAGTCAAACCCGCAGCCAGATCTTCCAACCAGTACAGCACCGGTACTCACTAAAAGACTGACCTATATTCTGGCTCTAGCTTGCGGAGCAATCGTAGCGAACCTCTACTACGCACAACCACTCTTGACCACAATCGCCCGAGGACTCCATAGCACCGCTGACACCACCTCGATCGTTGTTGCGGTCACTCAGGTCGCATACGCCGTCGGTCTCTTCGCGGTCGTTCCTCTCGGTGATATTCTCGATCGACGCAAGATGATCGCTGGCGTGCTCTGCATCACTACAGTCGGCCTCCTCCTCACTGGAATCGCTCCAACTTTGGCTCTCTTCTTGCTTGCTTCTGCCCTAGTTGGTGCCTCAGCCGTCGTCGCACAGGTCATGATTCCCTTCGCCTCGGTGCTGGCTAAGCCGCAGGAGCGTGGCAAGGTCGTTGGGATCGTGATGAGTGGGCTTCTTATTGGCATCTTGGTGGCCCGAACGGTCTCGGGCCTCGTGGCACAGGCTCTGGGTTGGAGATCGGTCTATCTTCTTGGCGCCGCCATCACACTCGCCCTCGCCCTCGTACTCATGCGAGAGCTACCGAAGCTACCACCGTCCCGGTCACTCCGGTATCCTGAGCTCCTCGGTAGCGTCGTGGAACTCTTTCGAAAGGAGCCGATTCTTCGCCGTCGATCGTTGTATGGTTTACTCTCTTTCGGTATCTTCTCGACCTTTTGGGCCACGGCCGCCCTACTGCTCTCGAAGCCCCCGTACTCGTATAACAACGCCACTATCGGCCTTTTCGGTCTTGTTGGAGCCGGCGGGGCGCTCGCAGCCTCACTCGCAGGCCGTCTCGCGGACCGTGGGCGCCAGCGTTCTTCAACTGGTGTATCGATCGTTCTTACGATCGCAGGTTTCGCACTTATTCTCGCCGAAGCGAAAACGCTCTACCCTCTCATTATCGGAATCGTCCTCATCGATATGGGCGTCCAAGGCGTTCATATCTCGAATCAATCCGTGATCTACCAGCTCAACCCATCGCTGAGAAGCAGAATTACGAGCGTCTACATGACCTCGTACTTTGTAGGCGGCGCAGCTGCATCGGCAGGGTCTACCTACGCCTACGCCCAATTCGGGTGGACCGGCGTCGGTTCGCTCGGTCTTGGCCTGGCCATCGTACTACTCATAGTGTGGAGCACTGAACACCTGGGAAGATCGACCACATCGGGACGGTCCGCCCTCGAGCCCCAAGACCCCATTCCCGCACCCGGCAGGCCAACCACGCCTACGGCATAAGAAGATCTATCGACGAGTTCGTCCGGCCCGGTCGT
>JBMFXG010000252.1:0-1757 GCA_049964535.1 Acidimicrobiales bacterium
GCAGGCTACCAAAGTCCAGCTCCTCACCGATGAGCGCTATCACCTTACCAAAGATCTCACCGCCCACAAGGAGCTTGTGGACGCTATGTACTTAGAGATCGGAGACCTCAAGGAGCGGCTCGCCCAGGCGGAACTCGATGCCGCTCGGGAGAGTTTAAAGGTCGTCGCCGCTGTTGAAGAGAAGAAAGAGATTCTGAACTCTGAGGCGTGGCGTGTTACGGCGCCGCTGCGGTCGTCTGTCTTGCTTGCGCGACGCCTGCAAGGGTGGAGGCGTTTTGTTGATCTTGTGACCCCTCGGCTGACGCCTTGGTTTAATGTTGCGACGGAAACGGTCGTTGGTACGCCGGTGGCGTTGGGTGGCAAGGCGCGTTATGTTCTCGAGTCGCCGCTTCCATCTCCAGGCTGGTATGTGCTCGAAGTTGAGATCTCAGAATGCTCGGAGATGCGCAATGTGAGAGCGCACGTCGTTGCGGAGACCCACAGCGGGGAGCGCTTTAGCCAGCAACAGCCTTCAACGTTCTCTGGGAACCGGCTCTCAATTCTCTTTCACACCAATCACGATGTGGCGCGCCTCGAGCTCGTGATTTTTGGAATCACTGGTCCCTTTGTACTCGGTGCCCACGCGCTGCGTCCGGCTCTCCCTGCCATCGGTGGAGTCAAAGGGTTGATCGCTCGCACTGCTCTCGGCTCAAAGGTGGCCTTTGTCCCTATCCCGGAGCTCCTCGACGAACAAGAGTTGCTCGCAACCGAGTCCGATCACCTGCGTTGGTGCGAGGTGAACGAGGACACAACCCCAGTGCAGCTCGGTGCGCTTCGCTCCGACTTGGAGAGCCTTGCTCGCCGGCCACTCATCTCTGTAGTGGTACCGACGTACAACTCACCTCGTCATCATCTCATCACCGCCATTGAGTCGGTCAGGGCTCAGCTCTACCCAGAGTGGGAGCTCTGCATCTCCGATGATGCCTCGTCCGATACCGAGCTTCTCGAACTCTTGGAGCGCTACGCTGCTGCTGACTCTCGGATACGCCTCCATCGTCGGGGCGAGAACGGAAATATCTCTCGTAACACCAATGATGCGCTCGCTCTCGCCCGTGGTGAGTATGTAGCGTTACTCGATGCCGATGACGAGCTCTCTCCGGTGGCACTGTTACATGTTGCCAAGGCGTTGCAGAGTCCGAAGACGCTCGAGCTCGTGTTCTCTGATGAGGACAAGATCTCGAGTTCAGGTGAGCGTTCCGATCCCTACTTCAAACCGTCCTTGTCGCCAGAGCTCATGTTGACTAAAAACGCAGTGAGTCACCTCAGCGTATTTCGACGTGAGACGCTGATGGCACTTGGAGGACTGCGACCAGAGTTTGACGGAGCTCAAGATTGGGATCTCACCCTACGGGTGATGGAAAAGATGCAGGGAGAGTTCTCGCTTGCCCATCGCATTCCGAGGTTGCTCTATCACTGGAGAACTTTGCACTCTTCGACCGCTACCTCGACCGATGTCAAGGCCTATGCAGTGGAGGCCGGTCGGCGAGCGGTGAAGGAGTACTTAGATACCGTGGTGCCAGGTGCCGAGGTGGTTGCCTCTCCCCGCCAGCCTACGATTGCTCGAGTGGTGATTCCACTTCCAGATCCGGCGCCTTATGTATCCATTCTTATTCCAACCACCGGTGCCTACAACGTGATTCGAACCTGTCTCGAGAGTCTTCTCTCGCTCACGAACTACGACAACTTTGAGATCGTGGTTCGTATCGACAGCGCCACGC
>JBMFXG010000253.1:0-1298 GCA_049964535.1 Acidimicrobiales bacterium
GCGATTCGGCGCTGGAAGAAGTACCTACCTGAGGGGGGTAACTTCTTCGAAGGTGGCGTCAATAAGCGACACTTGGGTCGAAGAGACGAAGCGGTACTCGAACGGTTCGTGCTTGAGACCGAGCGTGCGGAGTTGACGCATTGGATTCTGCTCCTCGTCGATCTACTCCCACTGGTATGGATGCGCCAATGGTTGGTGTGGGTAGTACTCGCGTACACCGTTGTTGCGAATACGCCGTGCCTGATGACTCAGCGCTATAACCGTGCTCGACTTCTGCGCTACTTGAGTAAACGCCAAAGGCCGTAGCGTTTAGAGAGCTGGTTTCTCGGGTGGTTGTGGGTCGTTGTCGGCCTCTGAACTCGGCAACGCTTGCTCTGGCTCTTGATTCTTGTCTTCAAGCAGTGGTGTCTCTCGAAAAAGGGCCTGCCGATAGAACGCTAACTCCGCGACGCTCTCTCGAATGTCGTCCATAGCTCGGTGTCCCATTCGCTTTGATGGAGCGTGACGGAGCACGTTGGGGTACCACCGTCGAGCCAGCTCTTTAATGGAAGAGACGTCGATTGATCGATAGTGCAAGTACTCCTCGATCTCGGGGAGGTACTGCGCTAGGAAGCGGCGATCGGTTCCAATTGAGTTGCCACAGAGTGGGACGCTTTTTGCCTCGGGCGAGTGCTCTTTGATGAAGGCCAAGGTCTCAGCTCCGGCCTGCTCGAGCGTGACTGTTGAGTGAGCGATCTCACCCAAGAGTCCTGATCGTCGGTGCATTGCGGTTACAAAGTCGTCCATCTCGCCCAGTTGTGCATCGGAGGCAGCGATAACGAGGTCAGGACCCTCTGCGATGACGTTGAGGTCGTTGTCGGTGACTAAGGTAGCAACTTCGACAATGACGTGACGTTGCGGGTCTAGCCCGGTCATTTCAAGGTCCATCCAAACCAGCATGCCTCCATGATAGGGGCGTTGTCCGTTCAGACGGAGAAAGTGAGTGGTAGATGCCAGAAGGTTGGGGCGCTCCCTCTTTGAAGCCGTACGTCGTGGTCCCCACCTACGAAGAGGCCGACAACATCGAGTCTGTGATTCGACAGATCCTCGATGCGGTACCTAATGCGAAGGTTCTGGTCGTTGATGACTCCTCGCCGGATGGAACAGCGGAGATCGTCCAGAAGCTGAAAGAAGATGGACTCTCCGTCGAAGTCATGGTTCGACCAGAGAAGGCCGGCCTTGGCAGCGCATATCGCAGTGGCTTCGCACGTGCTCTCGCCGATGGTGCAACCGCCTGTGTTGAGATCGATGCAGACCTC
>JBMFXG010000254.1:0-1287 GCA_049964535.1 Acidimicrobiales bacterium
TGGTCGGTGTGGACGAGGAACTCGAGGTCTACAAGGAGCGGCTGTGGACGCTCGCCGATCAAGTTCCTGTCGGGATTTTCTTCTCAGAGGTCGGTATGCGCCTTCAGTATGCGAACGACCGACTTTCGGAGATCTTTGAGGTCCCCGCGGAGCGAATCTTAGGCATGGGTTGGTTGAACTTGATCGCTGATCACCATCGTGAGCTGGTCGAGGACAGCGTGCTAGGAGTGCTCAAAGGTGCAAAGGACGAGGTCTCGGTCGACGTCGTAACCGGCTCTGGAGCTACGAAACGAGTGCTCATGCACTTTGCCAGTATTCAATCGAGTGATGGCGGAGCAGGTTTTGTCGGTACGGTTGAAGATATTACCGATCGGGTTGCCCATGAGGAGCGGCTCACCTTTGCAGCGACCCATGACCCCCTTACCGGTCTGCCAAATCGTTCTGGATTGAACACCGACCTCCTCGCCATGCTCGAGGCCGTGCGTAAGGGCTACCTGAGCGGGTTGATGCTGGTCTTCTGTGATCTTGACGAGTTCAAGTCCATCAATGACAATCTCGGACATCTAGCGGGGGATCGTTTGTTGATCGAGATTGCGAATCGATTGAGACTCGCGTGTCAAGAGGGTCATCGAGTCTTTCGGTGCGCCGGTGATGAGTTCGTGGTCCTCTGCCCGGGTGTGGCGAACGCTGGTGAGGCTCGATCGATATCGGGCGTTTTCGAGCGTGCACTTGAGCCTCCTATCGTCTTGGCTGGAGTCGAGATTGGGTTATCTGCCAGCATTGGCTATGCATTGTCGTCGAGCGGAGACGCCGTCCCCGATGAGCTCTTGGTCGAAGCGGACCGGGCGATGTATCAGGTCAAAGCGATGAGGAAGCGAATGCGGAGTACGATTCGGGAGGTGCGAGAGAGTTTTCTCGTAGACGAGGCCGACGATGGTGGCTTCCTGATCAAGGAGGCGTGGTAGTCGTGCAGCCGTTGCTGAACTTGAATGAGGTAGAGTCTCTCGGGGCTCGGCGCGAAGTAGCATCTGCAGTACTGCAGTTGATCAACGATGAGGATGCGGGGGCGCTTGAAGTTGCCAACGTCGCCTCGTCAGATCCTCTGCTCTCGGCAAAGATCATGCGCATGGCTAACTCTGCGTACTACGGCCTCTCCGGCAAAGTGAATGAACTGCACTTTGCAGTCTCTGTCCTCGGTTTTCTAACGGTACGATCGCTTGCCGTGGCGTCGCTGCTCAACAATTTGACACCGATCTCGAAAGAAGCGTGGAAGCGCTACGCAGTCAT
>JBMFXG010000255.1:0-783 GCA_049964535.1 Acidimicrobiales bacterium
GCTGCACCTGACATATCCTTTGTCTTTGTTGCAACATGGAGTTGATAGCCACTCCATCCTTTCTTTGAGCGGGCACTCCTGCTAGATCTCGTTGTTTTGACGGATTCTTCTGCCGACATTTCTGACATGTCATCAGCAGCATCACTGTCATTTCCACCAGATTGCAATCCAGCCATCGCTCGGTTGATTGCCCATTTTGCTCTTGGGATATTATCTTTATCTGGACACTGGGGGCTCCTGTGTCCAGCTTTTCCACAGATAAAACAGGTGACATCCTTGTCCTTTTGTGCAAAACTTGCCACTCCTGTTATTTCACCATCTGACTTATATTGGTGTTGTTGTTGTTGTTCGCGATGGCGCTTCTGGTTTTCTAAAATTTGGGATCCAACCGATGATTTGACAAGACATCGGTTGCCATTGTAATTGTCCTTGGGTATTGATCATTTCCAAGGGAATACTGGGAGATGAAGTTCTTGGTAAGTGATCCATACTTATTTTGGTCACTGCCTCGAATAAGCAAATAGGCCATCCAAGCCTCAAATGCTTCATCCTTGTAGCTCTTTTTTCCAGGTCAGTCTTCAGGTCCTTGAACTCAACCTGAAACTCACAAAACTTGTGCAATATCTCTGATCCCATATGGCTAACTGCCACATCTCAAAGCTGCTTGAATCTTTTAATGTAATCCAGCAGTAGCTCATTTTCAGCCTGCTTAGCATTGATCAACCATGTCAATGCATCTGTCATTGAGATCATTGGGTACTGGGCACGAACTGGATCATGCAT
>JBMFXG010000256.1:0-768 GCA_049964535.1 Acidimicrobiales bacterium
CGTGAGCACGGCCGAAGCCCGCGTGCGCATAGTCGGCGATCCCGAGCGATGGTGCGGCTGGTTGATGGAGCCATGACGGCGATCAGAATGTCGTCGTCGAATGCCGTTCAGCGGAGGCCGAGAACGGCCACGAGTGCTTCGTCGACTCCCCAAAGCTCCTGAGAGGCTGTCGCGGATGTTCCACCAGCGCGCCTCACCTCGGCGCCTCGCCGGTGAGACGGCGCATCAGGAGCCGGCTGTGCGCTGCCCAGACAAAACCCTCGGAAACCTTGGGATCTCGCTCGTAGTCGACCTGAAGACGGCGATTGTTCATGAGCCACGACCAGGTCCGCTCGACGACCCAGCGCCGAGGCAGGACCTCGAAGCGTCCGGACGCGATGCGGTTGACGACCTCGACGGCGACGCCGAGCCCCTTGCACGCCTCGGCGAAGGCCTTCTTGAAGCCACCATCGGAAAAGACGGTTGAAAGGCGGGACGATTTCGGCTTCGCGCGTTCCATCACGGCGGCGCCCCCGACGTTGTCGCTCGTCGAGGCAGCGAGGGTGACGACCGCGACGAGCAGGCCGAGCGTGTCGACGACGCCGAAGACCTTGCGGCCGTTCACCTTCTTGCCGGCGTCATAACCCCTGGTCGCAGCGCTAACCGTCGAGGCCCCCCGCACACTGCGGGCGTCGATGACCCCTGCAGAGGGATCTGCCTCACGGCCTTCCTTCTCCCGGACGAGGCCCCGCAGCCGGTCGCAGACGCGCTCCCAGGTGCCGTCTCTCG
>JBMFXG010000257.1:0-761 GCA_049964535.1 Acidimicrobiales bacterium
CTGCGCTGCTCGGCCTCCGAGGGGCTGTCCCGGTGGGAACGCCAACGGTAGAAGCCCGCGCGGGAGACCTTGAGCAGCCGCGCCATCCGGGAGATCTCGAAGTTCGCGCACTCCGCTTCCATCAAGGCAAATCTCTCTTGCTTGGTGGCTTGGCTGCGAAGTACGCCGCTGCTTTTCCCAGGAACTCGTTGTCCTTGCGCAGCTCGGCCAACTCGCGCCGGAGGCGAATGAGCTCCTGGCGCTCGGCCGGGGTGAGGGGTACATCGCCTGAAGCCGATGCCGCCTCCAGGCGTCTGCGTTCATCTCTCACCCAGCGATAGAGCGCTTCCTGGCCAATGGAGAGTTCCCTGGCGACCTCAGCGACGCTTCTTCCGGAGTCGATCACCCGATGTGCGGCTTCGGTCTTGAACTCGAGGGTGAACCTTCTTCTGGTTGATCCCAACGTGACATCCTTTCCACCAACATCGTAGGTTGGCTTAACGGGTGTCTATCTTCCTTGGGGCGCCTCACCCCCATCAGCGTGCATCAAAGCAACTTGCGGACGCGCTTGACTCCGAAGACGAAATAGACGATCGGTCCGATTGTGTTGATCATGATCACCGGCACCCAGGCGATTTTCCTGCCCTTCACCTGTTCGGCCGGACGGCGGGCAAGGTCTGCAAACGCCGTCGCCGCCAGCGAGAGCTGGAGGGATACGGCTACCAGGATCAACGTCCGCTGACGCGCTGTCATGTCCTTCCACTTGCGCTTGGGCATGAAAG
>JBMFXG010000258.1:0-730 GCA_049964535.1 Acidimicrobiales bacterium
TGCGAAGGCAGCGTATGAGGGATGTTGCCATGTACCCCTGCCGAGCGTCCTGACGCAAGGTGGGGAGCCTGAATCAAACCTTCTCTGCTTTCTGGAATACTTATGATGGTCAGGCACAGCGTAGCTGTGCCGCATGTTCAACCTGGTCCTCGAAACTTCTCGAGTCACACGAAGAGCAGTCGGGCTCAGCGGGCGATGCCTCTGGGCAGGAATTGCGAGCAATGCCGGGCCTGTAGCTCAGTTGGTTAGAGCGCACCCCTGATAAGGGTGAGGTCGGTAGTTCGAATCTACCCAGGCCCACCATGCAGTGGAATCGCTATGGGGCTGTAGCTCAGCTGGGAGAGCACCTGCTTTGCAAGCAGGGGGTCAGGAGTTCGATCCTCCTCAGCTCCACCATTCTCCTGTGACGAGGAAGCTGCTTAAAGATGGAATCCTTATTGGTTGATGGGATTCGATCTTTGGGCAGAATGCCTGTCCAGCCTGGCTGGACAGACAGGAAGTTCGAAGCGCCTGAGGGCGCGCGCTGGCGATGAGCTGGTGTTGGATGTTTGACAACGAAATCGATTGGGTAAATTTATTACAAGGCCGAGCAACACCTTTGTCCTGTACTCGTAATACAGAGATAAAGAGGTTGTTCGTGTTGAGTGTCTTTAGGATGAGTCGTGACTGCTGCCCTGGCAAGTTTGGGGTGGTAAGACGAGCTCACAGGCGAATAACTAAAAACTATGGG
>JBMFXG010000259.1:0-730 GCA_049964535.1 Acidimicrobiales bacterium
TTGCTTGTGTCCATCCCGGGTGGGGTTACAGAGGTGCTCAGGTTGGTGGAGACAAGGTGAGCTGGAACCGATATGTGCAGTATTCGTATGCCACGTTGGAGGCAAGGTGGCTGCTCATGCACTCCCATGGGAGTGCAGTGGGAGTGCAGTGGTGTGTTGGACCTGAGACCTCTTGGCTTGACCAACAGGGTGCTACTCCCCCACCGTTGAGTTGCAAAATAGTTGTGAAGCGGCACTCCAGGGAGGGGCTCTGTCGTGTTGGGTTGTCACGATCGATCCACTCAGGGAGCAGTACTAAAGTACGCATGCGTTGAGATTGGTCCGAAGTCACGTTCTTTGAGAACTGTTCGAGGTAGGACCGTATGGTTCACCATTTCGAGATCACCATGAGAGCAAGGACGGGTCGAATCCTCCGGTACAAGATTCAGCGATGCACGTGGAACAAAGAGAGCGCTCTCTGACAACCTCTCGAAGAGAGGCTACCCTTGGCTCTCTAGCTTTGGATCTCTAACTTGCTCCAGAGATCGGGCGGGTGCCGACCTCACGACTCCTTGGACTCGTTCTTCTCTCTTGGGAGTTCGTGGGCCTACCACTCCCGTGAACAGAAGAGGCAGCTGCGTCGCACTACGTGGAGACTAGGTGCTGAGTGGGACGGTGAGGAGTAGTGCCGAATCCAACGATGGACTCCACGGCAAAGCTCAGAAGGAAGGCAGAGTACGCTGGGGACTTC
>JBMFXG010000260.1:0-694 GCA_049964535.1 Acidimicrobiales bacterium
TAGCCCGCTCTTCGCTGCCCCGGCATACACCGCAATGGTCTGCTCTGGGTACACCTCAGCAAGTTTGCTGGCTATCCAGTCCACTGTGTCGTAGTACTGGGAGAAGATAATGCAGCCCCACTCCCCCCACGTCTTTCCGTCGGAGTACTGAGCCTCCAAGAACTCTTTGACGGCAGCGAGTTTCGGATCAACCGCTTCGGGGCGAGAGAGCTCTTCGTGGATCTGCTCTAAGTACCCAATCTCTGAGGCTGTCAGCGTATCTAAAAGCCCCTGTTCAGAGCGAAGCCCCTCGCCCTCTTCGTCATCGTCGTCAATCTGCTTGTCAAGTATGCGCTCGACAGTCTTCACCCCAGACGCAAACGACGAACAGATCCGCTGCAAGAATACCGCCCGAAAGAGACTTGCTCCGCTCCCTCGGCTCTTCAGTGCGTCTCCGAACTCTTCAGCAGCCTCATAGCCTCGCTCAAAGGAGAAGTTCGTGATCAGTCCCAACCCACTGAATGTCGTTCCGTACGTTCCTGGGGAAGCATCGGGATCTGGGTGTACATTCACCCCGACCCGCGCGAGCAGCCCCTCATCTTCTAGGGTCTTGCGCTGGCGAAACACTACATGGCGGACAAAGGGATTGTTGGAGCGAAAGAACCCTCTCTCTCTGATTGCGTCCTCAATGTCAGACCGGGTGAAGCTTCCAAGC
>JBMFXG010000261.1:0-685 GCA_049964535.1 Acidimicrobiales bacterium
GTTGGGCTCGCGGCGTCTTCTCTCGATACCCATTCTCGAGTAGGCTTGCCATTAGAAACCATTCTTCCCTTAATTGATTTGTCTCTCTTTTCAGTGAGAAACATGAGCGCCTCCATTGTTTTTCTTTTTTCTTCAGGAGACAACTTTGTCACATCCATTGGTGTGAAACAATTTCTTTTGTGCAGTTGCTCAAGTTCGTTGCTAGCTGCATTTCCTCCGGCCTTTTTAAGCTTCTTCAGACCTTTTTGCAAAATATACTGCTGACCATAGCATGATCCATACATTGTAGCTTTGGCATTAATCTCTGCCATGCAATTTGCAATCAGCATTGCATACTGCTGATCATATTCCTCGTAATGCTTATTAAAATCCCAGTTCCTTCCACCCAAAATAACATGAGGGCTCAGGTAAGGTGACACTCCTCCCTTGGCTGGTAACAGATTAAGCTGCTTTGTTGACACCATTGCCAAATACCTTAGCATAACTTTTGGCAGGGCTTTGTAGGGGAGGTTGAGGTAGGCACAGCGGATCCGTTCGGCAATTGTGCGATTGTTTCGTTCCGCCTCCGGAACATGCTCATCGGTAGTTGTGTAGTTCATTGAAACATTGAGCTCATCCTTGACTAGATCCATCAATGGCTTGAACTCTTGATCACACAAAATTGTTTCAATGTTGTGTTCGGCAC
>JBMFXG010000262.1:0-656 GCA_049964535.1 Acidimicrobiales bacterium
TGTTCGGTTGTCCAATTGAACAAGACTTTGGAACCAAATCGACCTGTCGATCCCAGTGAGCATAAGCATTCCATTGACATACTGAATGTCCATGCAGAAAAGCAAATTTTGGTGCTTTTCTCTTTTAATTCAGGCGGAGCCTCCACCAGATCTTCCTTAACACGCGGTGGTGCCTTGCGCGTATTTTTTCTTTTCAGTGTTCCAGTGTCAGGACCAAAAAATTTCTTAACCAAATCCACATCAGCTGGTGTAACTCAGCAGTTCTGAACAGTGTTCTGCCTCAGTATGTTCTTGACATCCAACAATATGATACAGCTTACGCGCACGCTTCGCATCCTCGAATTGACGCTGCGTGTAGCTCTTTCGATTCTCCACGAGAGTGGTGACAAGAAAACTTTTGCCACGGTAATTAAATGTGGTGCCATGTTCAGATGGTGGCGACATTTGCTTTGATTCTGCTACCTCAGCCAGGTAGCGCTTGGTAGGTTTGTATGCATATAAACCTTCCGGGGTGCGGGAGAATTTTATTTTCCCATCCTTTACATGCACAACAAATGCATCCTCGACATCCGAGTCGAAGGTAACTCTGCAGCGATCGACCATTTCCGAAAGTCCGAAAATGTTTGCCATCATTGTTGGATCGTAGTAGACCTTAC
>JBMFXG010000263.1:0-605 GCA_049964535.1 Acidimicrobiales bacterium
CTCACACGTCCTGAACACTCAACCGCATCATTCTTCGGCAATGGCCTAAGCCACGTCCGGGTCAGACACCCAGAATGATCCGACCGGATTCTTGCACCCCCAAACCACCAGGCAACAGAAATCTCTCGATCCCCATCACAGGCAGTTCAGGACAAAAATACACGCGTCCAGAACGCACCAAATCCTATTCACCAGTCAAAGAACAACAACCCGCACCGCTTCACGGCACAGATTGATCACAAAACGGCATTCCTCAGAACGCCGTATCTCGAGGCCTCCACATCAGTTACCAAACCGGACAGCAAACCACTCTCACGTGACCCATTCATTCAACCGCCAAAAGCAGTTTCGAATGGAGGTGAACGGGTTCGAACCGATGACCCCCTGCTTGCAAAGCAGGTGCTCTCCCAGCTGAGCTACACCCCCAAAAGACTTGCGCCCCCGGAGCCCGCAGGCACCCAGGAATTCGCGCGCCCTACGGAGGATCGATCGTCACGCTCTCGCGCTGCTCTGTCCACATATCCGCACGGACAAAACGCAATCAATGGGCCAGGGAGGACTTGAACCTCCGACCCCACGCTTATCAAGCGTGTGCTCTAACCAAC
>JBMFXG010000264.1:0-582 GCA_049964535.1 Acidimicrobiales bacterium
CCGTCGAATTGCTCGACGAGCTTCCCGTCGTCGACGTCGATCTCCTCGACGCCCCCCACCACATCCTGCGGGCGCTCTTCGAAGGCTTCCGGCTCGAGGTCCGCTACCACAAGGCCGACCACCACGCCCTCGTGCGGGCCACCATCGCGGAGGACACCATCGACTATCTCGACACCAACGTCATCGCTCTCTTCGCCGAGCAGACCGTCGGCGAGAAGCGGCGCCCCGGTCCACGGGCCGCCGTTTCCCATCTGTGTGGCGCCCCCGGCAGGATTCGAACCTGCGCACCCGGCTCCGGAGGCCGGTGCTCTATCCCCTGAGCTACGAGGGCGTTACTAGGCGACGTATCTACGTGGTCACCCGGGGAACATGGATCATAGCGCTGAAGTGAAGGCCTCAAGTCGTCAGGCGTAGCATCGCCGGGTGCCCGAAGCTGAAAACCTATCCCGTCACGCAGACTTGCTGCTCCACGGTGACCCCGACCCGGTCGGGCTGCTCGCCGACCCTCATCCCGAGGACGCCGCTCATCCCGGCAGCGGACCGGTCCCCTTAGCTCTTCTTCCCGACGGCGCCGCCGTGGGG
>JBMFXG010000265.1:0-540 GCA_049964535.1 Acidimicrobiales bacterium
CAACTTTCCTACATATCTCGGCGAGAGGGCGGCTACGGTTTCATCATGGCTTCATCACCCTCGATCAATCAACTCAGTGACATCACACCAATGCGCGGGGTGTGCAGAGGGTTGTGCACGAGGGGTGTGCATGGTTCATTACCAGGGAAAATGAGTGCCGTTGTGGACGAACTTGGGCGTACGTCGCAGTGCCCCCGCCACCAAAGAAAGTGCAGGTCAGGGCCGGTCCGCAAGGACCGGCCCTTCTGCTGCCCCCTCAAGAATCCCAAAGCCAATCCCAAAATCTCGCTACGCTTGCTCTCGTGCGGGGATCGAAGCGTGAGATCAAGCGTGGGGTGTGGGAGCTGCGGGTCTCCCTTGGGAAGGACCCGGTCACCGACAAGTACAAGGTGCGGTCGAAGACCTTCCACGGGTCCGCCAGGGCCGCAGACGAAGCACTCCGGGACCTCATCGACCAGCAGGCCCCTTCACGCTCAGATGGGATCGGAGCGACCTTCGGTCAGCTCCTCGACCAGTGGCTCGAAGAGTGCGAACGACTCG
>JBMFXG010000266.1:0-523 GCA_049964535.1 Acidimicrobiales bacterium
CAGGCTGCCACGTCCTTCATCGCCTCTGACCGCCAAGGCATCCACCGTATGCGCTTCATCGCTTGACCCTATAACCCCAAGTCGCCTCAGGGTCGGTCTACTTCCGCCATACTTGCCTCAACGACACGCCTTGACTCAGCAGAGCCAAGACACTTGTCACTTCCCAATTGTCAATGAACCGCATCCCGCCTCAACGCGGAACGCGCCATCAATCGCGTATGCACTGTCCAGAAGTGGTGGGTCTGGGAGGACTCGAACCACCGGCCTCACCCTTATCAGGGGTGCGCTCTAACCACCTGAGCTACAGACCCGCGCGTATTCACTGTGCGCAGCCTCACCGCCGCGCGGACCGCACCCGATGGTGGAGCTGACCGGGATCGAACCGGTGACCCCCTGCTTGCAAAGCAGGTGCTCTCCCAGCTGAGCTACAGCCCCGTCGCCTCACTCGGTCACCGCACCGCTCAACTGCGCGTCCCGCTCGCGCCAAGCGCGCAACGGCTGCGCGGCACGCTTCGTCTGGCGC
>JBMFXG010000267.1:0-511 GCA_049964535.1 Acidimicrobiales bacterium
GAGGCGTTTACGATTATCCGGACGTTGATTGAAGAGGTGCGTCTGGTTCCGGAGGCTGGTGCCTTGCGGATTGAGCTCCGTGGTGCTTTGGCTGGAATTCTTAGTTTAGCGATGGGCGGGGGTGCTGGTGTTGGGACCGTGGGTTTGGGTTCGACTGCTGTTCTTGGGGAGCAAATGAAGATGGTTGCGGGGATAGGATTTGAACCTATGACCTTCAGGTTATGAGCCTTTAGGCATACCCATTTGATGTCGGCCTATATCAAGGCGATCTGTATTATTTATCTGACTTTATTGGACTTTTGATGACACAAGCAGACATCTCTTGCACATTCACAGCCGTCTGATAGCTTGATCTGCACGGACATAGTGCGGACACAAGCAGAGTCGGAGGTTGAAGATGGCGGAACGTATCACTGATAGGCTCGTTCGTGATCTCGTCCCCCCGACAAGCGGCAACGTCCGGGTATATGATACCGACATCAAGGGCTTCGGGGTTCGGATCACACGCGCC
>JBMFXG010000268.1:0-507 GCA_049964535.1 Acidimicrobiales bacterium
GCGGGCCTTCTACCAGCAGTTCGACCAGCTCTGGCGGCAGGCGACCGGTGTGGCCGTCGGACGGCTGATCGGCTACGTCAACACACCCTGGGCCGCTGGTTGAGCGACGGTCGCGTGCCCCGTCCGGTACGCCCCGGTGTGCTGTTAAGATCGATGAGCACCCATTCGGGGGTGGTGTAATCGGCAACACAACAGGTTCTGGCCCTGTCATTGGGGGTTCGAGTCCTCCCCCCCGAGCGAGACGTCCCGCCGCCCGCGTGGTTGGCGGGACGTTCGGCTGCCGGGAGCGATCCCGCTTCCGGGTCGCGGTCCAGCAGCCGAGGTGCGGCTCCCGGTCCGCTACCATCTCAAGCCGACCCAGGTGGCTCACGCCGCGTCGGTCGGAGCACGGCCCCATCGTCTAGAGGCCTAGGACACCACCCTCTCAAGGTGGAGACACGGGTTCGAATCCCGTTGGGGCTGCCAGAATAAGTCCAGGTTAGCCTTGTGTGAACTTCGGCAACGACT
>JBMFXG010000269.1:0-506 GCA_049964535.1 Acidimicrobiales bacterium
GTGTTCAAGTACACCGGCGCCAACGAGAAGCAGCTCAACAAGCTGCGCGAAACGGTCCTCTCCCTCACCAAGGGCTGGGAGCGTTCGCTGGTCTCGGCAATCGTCACCGAGACCATGACCGAGATCGTCGAACCACTCATCTTCAAGGAGGCCCTCGACCGCATCGCCGAGCACAAGGCCAAGGGTGATCTGGTCTACATCGTCTCGGCCTCCCCAGAGGAGATCGTCGCTCCACTGGGAGAGAGGCTCGGCGTCGACGGCGTGATCGCCACCGTCTCGAAGGTGGATGCGAGCGGCCGCTACACCGGAGAGATGGAGTTCTACGCCTACGGCCCCTATAAGGCCGAGGCGATGGCTACGGTGGCCGAGCGCTACGGCTTCTCCCTTGAAGATGCCTACGCCTATTCCGACTCCTACACAGACCTGCCGATGCTGGAAGCGGTCGGGCACCCGGTCGCCGTGAATCCCGACCGCGTGCTGGCCAAGATCGCCAAGGAACGCAGCTG